>CAZIOD010000017.1:0-38659 GCA_964540785.1 uncultured Terricaulis sp. | reverse complement strand
CGAGAACTTCGGTGTCCTCGTTTTGCAGCATGCCCGAATAGGCGCGCTCGGCGCCCGCGGTGTCGCCGGCCACCTCGGCGGCGCGCGCTTGCAGCAGGAGCGCCAGCCGCGGCTCATCGATCAAATCTTCAGCCTTGTCGGCGTGGCGTCGCGCGGCTTCGAACTCGCCGGCCTCGGCCGCAATCAAACCGAGCGCCAGCGCTTCCTGGCCGCGACGCGTGCGCGCGCGCTGGCTGGCTTTGCCGATGCGTCCGGGCGCATCCATCAAGAACATGAGCAGACGCAGCAGCGGCAGCGCCAGCGCAACGACCAGCACCAAGAGCAAAAGCCCGAACAGGGCGGAAGTCGTGATCTCGATGCCGAACCAGGTGATCTGCACTGTGCCCTGGTCAGTGGTGATGATCTGCCACGAGGCAAGCGCCGCCATCACCGCGACAATGAGGAGAAAGGCGAGGCGCAACATACAGGCTTAGCTCCGCGACAATTCTTGTCGGATGGCGGCGATGCGCCGGTCGATCTCAAGTCGCCGCGAGGCGTCCTCGATCCAGGGCTGGGCAATGCGCTTCGGCGCCGGCGGCAGCTTGTTCAGTTCTTCGATCGCGGCTTCGAGCCGATCGGAGGCGAGGTATTGTTCGGCGCGCTCGACCATGCCTTCGGGCGTGTCGCCGCCGCCTGCCCTTCGAATTACGATCCATTGCGCGAGTGTCGACTGGATACGACCCCAAAAACCGGCGCCCGCCTGGGCCTGGTTCGCAGCGCGAATGATCTCGTTGTCGAGGCGCGCGAAGCGATCCTGCAACTCGCTGCGGGTCGGGGCCCCTGTGCGCGCAAGCGGCGCGAGCGCGGCGACATTGGGATCCTCCGGCAAGAGCGCGGCGAGCGCCGAATGCGCCTGTTCGAACGGCCCCGATGCCCGCGCGGCTTCCGATGCGGCGACAACCGCATAGGAAGCGCGCGCCGCGACCGCAGCGGAACGCGCTTCGGCGGCGACCGCCGGCAATTCCTCCTGGAGTCGGCGCACTTCGGCGACCAGCGCGCTCACTTCCGCCGAGGACGGCATTTGCTGCAGCTGTGTCTCGACATTGCGCAGGCCTGCCTGCAGCGCAAAGACGCGCGCCGCGGTCGGATCGTCCGTTCCCGCGGTGGCGTTCGTTGCGAGCGGCGCATTAATCAGCGCTTCGATGGCGTCGAGACGGCGGTCAAACTCAGTCTCGGGCGCAGTTTCGAGTGCAGCGGCGCCGCTCTCCGCCGCGGGGAAGGCGCGGTCGAGCGCGGAATCCACAGCCGGCAGACGCGGCGCAACCGCGCCCCCGGCCGCGCCTACGCCGCCAGCGATCAGCGCTACGGCCAACGCGCCGCCAAGCCCCAGGCCCCGCCGTTCGCCGGCGTCGCGATACGCGGGCTCGTAATCAACGTCGATCGGCTCGGCGCGTCCGCGCTCTGCCTCGTCGTCTATGGCCATGAAGCTCCCCAGTTTTCCCAAGCTATTTCCGCCATTTCGAGCGGGAAACGAGTCGGGCCGCAGGGGCAAAGTGTAGGCCTCGCGGCCGGGCGTCTCAAGCGCTTGCGCCAGCCGGGGAGTCGGGATCGAGCGCCGCGCGGAGGAGCGCGTCCTCCCGTGGCGCAGGCGCCACGATGGTTCGCCCCCATTTCACCTCGGCGGCGGCGGCGGCGACGGCCGCGCTGATGCACGCGGCTCTGAGGTGCGCCGCATTAGGCGCGCCGAGCCGGACGAAGGTTTCCGCTGCGCGTGCGCTATGGAACAGCACGACGTCGAGAGGCTCCAGCAATTGCGGCGGCAGCTTCGGCGCGGCCTGTGCGCTGTAGGCGACGCGGCGCTCGATGCTGAAGCCGGCCGCGCGCAGTTCGCCTGCAAGGTCGCCCGCGACGTGCTCACCGGCAATATGCACAAGCTTGCCTCGACTCGGCGCCAATGCGCGTTTCGCCATAGCGATGAGGGCGACGACGTCGCCATCCGCGGAGCGGACGTCCGTAAAGCCTGCTTCGCGCGCAGCGTGGGCAGTCGCGTCGCCGACTGTGAGCACGGGCATGGCGTGCAGGCGCCGTGCGTCGGGAAATGCATGCACGCCATTGATACTGGTGAAAAGAAGCGCTTGCGCCCCCTCGACGTTGGTGTCGTAGGCGCGCGGCACAATAGTGAGCAATGGCGTCAGAACCGGTTCTGCGCCCATGGCGCGCAGGCGATCGGCGGTTCGCTCGGCGCCAGGCGAGGCCCGGGTGACGGCGACACGCAGCGTCACGATGCGTCCGTCGCCAGCAGGTCGCCGGCTTCCGCGGCAATCTCGCCGCCCAATCGCTCGCCCATTGCGATTGCTTGAGCAAGAGCGTCGCCATTGAGCGTAATAGTCTCTTCGCGCCGCCAGCGCGTCGTGCCATCCGGCGTGAGGGCCTCGCCGATGAAAAAGAGCCGGTCGCCGGTCACGCGGGCAAGCGCGCCGATTGCGGTTCGACACGAACCGTCCAGCGCGTCGAGAAAAGCGCGTTCGCATTCAACTTCCAGCCGCGCCGCGTTGTCCTGCAACACCGCCGCCGCGTTACGTACGCGTTCGTCGTCGGCGCGCGCTGTTACGGCGAGCGCGCCCTGGCAAGCAGCCGGCGGCATCGCGCCTGGATCCAGGATGCTCGATGCGCGATCCGCCATGCCGAGCCTTTTCAAGCCAGCGAGCGCGAGAAATGTCGCATCCGCATCGCCCGCTTCGAGCTTGCGCAGCCGTGTGTCGACATTGCCGCGCAGCGTGACGACCCTGAGATCGGGGCGTGCGAACAGGGTCTGCGCCTGCCGGCGAAGGCTCGCAGTACCGACATTCGCGCCGCCGGGCAGTTCGCTCAGGGTGCGCGCACGCAGGCTGACGAATGCGTCGCGCGGGTCCTCGCGCTTCGGCACGGCGGCAATGACGATGCCGTCGGGCAAGCGGGTCGGCAGATCCTTCAGGGAGTGGACGGCGAGATCGATGCGGCCGCCGAGCAGGGCTTCGTCGAGCTCCTTGGTGAACAGCCCTTTGCCGCCGGCCTCGATCAGACGCCGATCCTGGACCCTGTCGCCTGTCGTCGTGATCGGCATGATCTCGAAGGCAGCGGCGTCAACGCCCAATTTCGCGGACAGCGTCGCCCGCACCTGCTCAGTTTGCGTGAGCGACAGCTTCGAGCCGCGCGCGCCGATGCGGAAAAGAGGCAACGTCATGGCAGTCTTGCCGGTTGGGCTGAGGGCATCAGAGCAATAAGACAATAGGACAATATGTGCAGCGACGTCCCTTATTGCGTTACTGCCTTATTGCCATATTGCCTTACCCATGAAGACGCTCATCGTCCTCGGCATCGAAACCAGCTGCGACGAGACCGCGGCCGCTGTCGTGCGTCTTCAGGGCGAACGTGCGAACGTGCTGTCCGACGTCGTGCTGGGGCAGGCTGCGCAGCATGCGCCGTACAAGGGCGTGGTGCCGGAAATTGCCGCACGCGCGCACGTTGAAGGCTTGGACGGGACTATCGCCGCCGCGATGCGCGACGCGGCGCTTTCGTTCTCGGACATCGACGGCGTGGCCGCGACGGCGGGGCCGGGCCTCATCGGCGGGGTAATGGTCGGCCTCATGGCCGGAAAGGCCATCGCCCTCGCCCACGACAAGCCGCTGATTGCGGTAAATCACCTCGAGGGCCACGCGCTGAGCCCCCGCCTCGCGCAGGAGGGCGCGACGTTTCCGTATCTCTTGCTGCTGGTTTCCGGCGGACATTGCCAGTTCATTGCCGTGCTCGACGTGGGCGTCTACCGCAGGCTCGGTTCGACCATTGACGATGCGCTCGGCGAAGCGTTCGACAAGCTCGCGAAGCTGCTGGACCTCGGCTTTCCTGGCGGGCCGCTGGTCGAGCGCATGGCCGAAAATGGCGATTCCAAGCGGTTTTCGTTGCCCCGTCCCATGCTCGGACGCGAAGGTTGCGACTTCTCGTTTGCCGGATTGAAAACCGCGTGCGTGCGCGAAGTCGATCGGCTGGGTCGGCTGAGCGAGCAGGACAAGGCCGATCTTTGCGCGGGGTTTCAGGCTGCGGTGCTGGATATCGTGGAGGATCGCGCGCGCAACGCGATGGACATGTTCGATCCGATTTGGGGGGCGAGGGGCCGGCTGGTGGCGGCCGGCGGCGTCGCGGCCAATCTGGCGATGCGGCGCCGGCTGGAAGACCTGGCGGAAGAGCGCGGCTACGATTTCATCGCCCCGCCGCTCAAATGGTGCACCGACAATGCAGCGATGATTGCGTTGGCCGGGGCGGAACGATTGCGTCTTGGATTCAGGGACGATCTGTCGTTTCCGGCCCGTCCTCGTTGGCCGCTCGATGAGGACGCCGCTATCTTGCGCCCCAGCCATAGGCCAGGGCGCAAGGGTGCAAAGGCTTAGGCCACGATCCGCGCGGCCGTGATAATCACAGGCGCCAGCGCGGTCGCGACCAGCGCAATCGCGACCACCACGGACAGGGCCTTGGCGGTAACGGGCAGGTCATGGGCTGACATCTTAAACTCTCTCCTCGATTAGGCTGATGTTGCGCGTGCAAGCATCAGCAAAGCATAGATGGACCCTCTCGCAACCGTTTTGTAGGCATGAATATCCATCACAGCTATGCAAAATTGGCGGTGAAAGACCGGTTTCATCCCATCGATGCAGGAAAGAAAAAGGCGCGATAGCGGTGAAGCTATCGCGCCTACAAGGCAGGGACGACGCTGGGAGACGCGCCGGCCTTTGGGCTAGGCCACCACCAAGGCGGCGACCTGAAGCAGGGGAGAAGCGGCTGCGCTGATGAGGACAGCAGCGGCCAACACGAACGCGGTCATCAAAAAGGAAGAAGGGCGAGAGGTCATTGGCGGCTCCGGCGGCTTGATGAGTCTAATTACTGCGTCGCTGATTGGTGATCAATAAAGAAAATCGTTTTCGTTCACGCGCGATGCACTATTATGTAGCCGCAGCTACAGGCGCGTTCTTCTTGCTCGCCGGCGCCGGTTGCGTTTTGCGCGCGTAAAGCCCCTGCAAAAGCAGGCCCATGACGCCGTCGAATTCGCGCTCGAGTTTGGGCAATGTCAGCTGAGAGAAGAGCTGCGGCAGTGAAAATTTGATGGTGGCGGCTTGCATCATCTCCGCGGCAAACTCGGGATCGTCGGTCTCAAAGAGGCCCCGCTCGACGCCCTCACTGATCAGCGCAGTGAGGCCCACACGCTCCTGGGCGATCAGCTCATTCATAAAAAGCGGCCGGTCTTGCGCGAGAATCTCGGCCACTTCCAAGATTTTGGCGCTTTGTTCAAACATCTCGTAGTTTGTGCGCATGCGCTTTGCGAACATCTCCTTGATGCGCCTGTCGACGGGCCAATCCTTCTTACGCCCGATCGCCGCCAGGTCTGCCTGCATTTCAGCATAATGCTTCCGGGCCATCGCCTCGGCGATGTCGATCTTGGCCTCGAAGAAACGGTAGATGTTGCCGGGCGACATATCGCAATCGGCGGCGATCTCCGCCATGGTGGTCTTGGCGTAGCCATAGTGCTTGATGCGGGCCATGGCGGCTTGGAGGATGCGGTCGCGTGTACTGGCTTTATCGTCCATCCTCACAGGCTATCCGGTTTAGACTGAACGATCAATGAAGGATTCACGATTGTGACCCGAGGCTACGAGACGGTGGCCATTCTGGGCGCGGGCGCCTGGGGCACAGCGCTGGCGCAAGTGGCTGCGGCGGCCAAGCGCGCGGTCACGATCTGGGCGCGCGAGCCGGAAGTGGTTGCAGGTATCAATACGACGCAAGAGAACCCGCTTTTCCTGCCAGGCGTGCGCCTCAATCCGGTGATCCGCGCCACCGATGACATGCGCGAGGCCGCCGAGGCCGACGTGATCCTGGCCGTCTCACCAGCTCAGCACATGCGCGGGGTGCTGCAGCAATTGAAGCCCCATATCGGCGCCGGCCAGCCCATCGTGCTTTGCGCCAAAGGCGTCGAGCGCGGCTCGCTCGCCCTGATGACTGATCTGCTGAACGAAGAAATCCCTGCGGCGGCGCCCGCGGTGCTGTCGGGTCCGGGATTCGCCAAGGACGTGGCGCGCGGTCTGCCCACCGCCACAACAGTGGCGAGCCCCGACCAGGAGCTGGCGCAGCGCATTGTCGCCACCATCGGGTTGCCGACCTTCCGCCCTTACGTCGCCGACGATGTCGTAGGCGCCGAGGTCGGCGGGGCTGTGAAGAACGTGATCGCCGTCGCATGCGGCGTCGCGGAGGGACGCCGTCTCGGGGATGGCGCGCGCGCGGCGCTGATCACGCGCGGCTTTGCCGAACTCACCCGGCTGGGCTTGGCTATGGGGGCCAAGGCGGAGACGTTGTCGGGGCTGTGCGGCCTCGGCGATCTGGTGCTGACGTGTTGTTCGATGACGTCGCGCAACACCTCGCTCGGCGCCGCGCTGGGCGAGGGGCGTTCGCTGCAGTCTGTGCTGGCTGAGCGTCGTTCGGTGGCGGAGGGCGTGGAGAGCGCGCCCGCGGTCGTCGCACTGGCCCAGAAATACGGCGTTGAGATGCCGATCAGCAGCGCCGTCAACGATATCGTCGCAGAACGCATCAGCATTGATGAAGCGATCTTCGCTCTGCTCTCGCGCCCCTTCAAGGCCGAGCGCGCGTGACGCAGACCGCGGTCCCGCACGGCGTGCAACTGGCGCGGCTCGACGATCTGCCCGAGGCGAGCGCGCTAATTGTGTACGCCGGGAGCGGAGAGGCGCGTGTAGCGCTAATCCTCACGCGTCTGCATGGCGTTGCATCTTGTTTCCGCAACCGTTGCGCTCACGCGAACTATCCGCTGCAGCGCGCGGACGGACGCCTCCTCGTTCAGGAGGCGCGCTACCTTGTGTGCGCCGCGCATGGCGCGAGCTACAGATTGGATGACGGCGCGTGCGCCGGCGGCCCCTGCAATGGCGCAGGTCTGGAGCGCGTGGCGATCGTCGTGCGCGAAGGCGTCGTGTTCACCGTGTGATCAAGCCTCTTCGGCGTCGTCTCGCCGGCGCCGCATCATCATATAGCCGGCGATCGCCAGCACGATTACGCCCAGCGCCACCCACGGAAACCAGCCGGCGAGCCCGCCAAAGCCGGTCTGCCCCGCGTCCTGTGTGGAGGCTGTCGCCGCCTGCAGCTGTGCATTCGGAACGCCGGTGACGAGGCCCGGCACCGAATAGGCCGACACCTGATCCGATGCAGGCTGGAAATCGGCATGTCGCTGGCCTTCGTTGAAGGAGAGCATGCCACGAAGATCGGCCGCCGCGGCGCCAATCTCGTCGAACTGATCAGCGCTGCCGATCGAGGTGAGTCCGGCGACGCCATGACGACCGAGCAGCTTCTGTTCGTAGCGCAAGTCCTTGCCGCCGGCGCCTGGCGCTGCGGAGCGCTCGGCCCAGATCAATGTCGGCGCGTCGGCGTCGAACGCAGGTTCGGCAATAAGGCCCTCGAACGCCCGGTTTTGTTGCGTCCGCGCGGCGCGTACGCTTGTTTCGAAGTTGGCGTCGCTCAGGCCCGCCGCTGTCTCGGGCTGCACATAGCCGATCGCATCATAGCTGATTATCGTCGCCCATGCGCCGTCCTGGCGGATGTCGTCGCCGGCACGCGCAAGCAATCCGAACACCGCCCCGTCCGGCGCCGACGCGCTGTTGCGCTGCAGGAAGGCGTGCGCTTCGGACGCCGAATAGAATCGGTACCCCTCCGGCACGCTGAGCGTAAGACCGCCGTCATTGAGCGGAACGATGCCGCTGCGTCCTTGCGGCGTCATGGCCGGATCGCTCGCCGGCGTGACGGGCGCGGCATGCACCGGTGCGGCGGCGCGGTCCGGCCCGGCGTCGCCGCCGCCATCTGCGAAGGCCGGTGTGGCGATAAACAGCGACAAAGCTGCCAGCGCGGCGCGTGCGAAAGTCTTGCGCATTGTGATCTCCCTCGCTTCCGGCGAACCGATGCGTCCCGCGCGATTCGTTAGCGAGGTTTGCCGCGTTTGTCGCGTTATGCGGCGCACGCGGTGCGGAGTTCCGCAGCGGCGGCGGCCATCGCATCGCCCACGGCGATACGCCAATCTTCCAAGTTTTTCGCAGCTTGGGCGGCTGGTGGATAGGTCACGCCGCGCGATGAATTGACCACGCCGCCCTCGCGCGTGCGCCCTCTCGTAGCGAAACCGGCGACAGCGTCCGCCGCGCTCGCGCCTTGCGCGCCATATCCGGGCACCAGGAACAACGCCTCGGGCAGCAATTGACGCAGGGCGCGCGCCTCTTCTGGATAAGTCGCGCCCGCCACCGCCATCAGCCCTGACCATCCACTCGCGCCGCGCAGACGCGCGCACGCGGGCGCAATCATTTCCCCCGTGCGCTGCCATAAGGGCGCGCCGCGGACATCAAGATCCTGCAGATCACGCGCACCGGGATTAGAAGTGCGCACCAACACCGCAACACCCTTCTTGTCGCGTTCGGCGATCGCAATGAACGGCTCGAGGGAATCCTTGCCGAGATAGGGATTGACCGTGACGCAATCGGCGTCGAACCCTGGCGCGGGCCCCAGGCACGCGCGCGCATAACCCTCCGCAGTGCTGCCGATATCTCCGCGTTTTGCGTCGAGGATCACCACCATGCCCGCTGCCCGCGCTTCAAGCGTGACCTCCTGGGCAAGGCTTACGCCGTCGGCGCCGAACGGTTCGAACAAACCCAATTGCGGCTTGAAAACGCCGGCATGCTGAGCGGCTATGCCGACGATGGCTTCGCAAAAGCGTTCGATCGCGCCGATTTCTTCGCGCGCGTCGCCGAACAGGGCAGGAATGCCGTCGGGAAAGGGGTCGAGCCCGACGCAGAGCGGCGTGTCCTTGCGGCGCACGTTCTCGATCAGGCGGTCGGCGAACGGCGCGCTCATGCGTCTGGCGGGGCGTCGCCCGGCGCCACGCACACGACTTGAGCAACCGCCAGATTGCGGCGCAGATTGTCGGCCTGCTGGCCGTATTCTTCTGGAGACATGCGCGGCGCGGGCCGCCCCTCCGCGTCGACTTGCTCAACCCGCAACAGCCGCAGAATGGAGGAGGGTGCGGCTGTATAAATGCGGCCGCGTCGCGCCGATTCCGCAACGGTCACGCCAATGACCTGCCCATTGGCGCCGAGCGCAGGTCCGCCACTGATGCCGGCGAGGGAGCCTCGCAGTCCCGAGGTGCGTCCAAGCTCAGCCCAGGCGAGCACGGGCTCTTCGATCTCATACCGCCCGCGCGCCACCAGCGTCTCACGTCCGATCAACCGGGAATAAGCTTCGCCCGGCCGGCCCTGCGGAAAGCCGACATGATAGGCGCGCTGGCCGACCTGAAAGCGCCGCTCCGAGGTATCGAGCGCAAGCGCCGCCGGCGCGCGCTCGGTTTTCAGCAGGGCCAGATCGGCAAAGAGGGCGACCTTGACGTCCCGCACCGGCGTTGCAGCGCCGCGCGAAACGATGAGGCCTACGCGCTCGCAGGCGTCGACCACGTGGCGCGCCGTCAGCCACCAGCCTTCTTCGGAGATCGCAAAAGCGCTGCCCAATCCCGAGGAAACTGGACCGACCTCCACCAAGACCTCAGGATCGTAAACCGAGGGCGGGGGCAGAAACGCGCCGGTTTCAGGCGATTCCGGCAGAGCTTCAGGAGCGTCAGCGCGTTCGTCGATCCGGAACAGAACGAACACCACCGCCGCGATGACGATGATGTAGAGCAACCAATCCGGAATCAGGCGGATCACAACGTTATCCCACGCGCATGAGTGACATATTGGGATCGCCAATGGCGCCAGCAATGATCAACGCCAAGCCGATTTTGACACTCATCAGGAAGACGGCCGCGGCGACATCGCCCTCGGCGATGCGGCGCGGCAGCCCGCGTAAGAAGATGTCGGTGAAGCGAAAAGCGAGAATCTGAATGAGAAGTGTGACGATGCCCCAGACCAGCACATCCATGAGACCGAGCGCGTAGGTGAGACACGCGCCGAGCGGAATAGCGAGGCCAACCACGACGCCGCCGAATGCCAGCGCCGCTGAGGGGTTGCCGGCGCGGATCAACGCGAGTTCCTTGTGGGGCGTCAGAATTACATAGACGAATAGCGAGGCGACAAAGAGGCCCAGCGCAGCGCCGAGTTGAATGATGAAGTGTGGAAAGCCCGCGACAAACGATGAGATGGACGGCGCGATGAAATCCATATCGGATACCCCCGTGGCCGCGCGCGCGGCATTGGACCGGGTTTGCGCTAGCGGTTCCCGCGCGAGGGCGCAAGCTGAGCAGCGGAAGGGATGCAGATGAGCGAACGGAAAGCGGCCCTTGTGACCGGATCGACCAGCGGCATCGGCTTCGCAATAGCCGCCGAATTCGCCAAGGGCGGGATGGATGTCACATTGAACGGCCTCGGCGATGCGGGCGAGATCGAGCGCATGCGCGCGGGGCTCGAACGCGAGACCGGCGTGAGCGTCCGATTTGACGGCGCCAATCTCATGGACGCCAGGGCCGCCGCGGGTCTTGTGGAGAGCGCGGTCGACGCGTTCGGCCGGCTCGATGTGCTGGTGAATAACGCCGGCATCCAGTTTGTCTCGCCAATCGAGGACTTTCCCGTCGAGAAGTACGACGCGATCATCGCCCTCAATCTTTCCGCGGCCTTTCACACCATCCGCGCCGCGATGGGCCCTATGAAGACGGCGAAATATGGCCGAATCATCAACATCGCCTCCGCGCACGCGCACGTCGCCTCGCCATTCAAGAGCGCCTATGTGGCAGCCAAGCACGGCATTTTGGGTCTCACCAAAACCGTCGCGCTCGAAGGGGCGCAGTTCAACGTGCGCTGTAACGCGATCTCGCCGGGCTATGTGCTGACGCCGTTGGTGGAGAATCAGATTCCCGACACCATGAAAGCGCGCGGAATGACGCGCGAGGAGGTCGTCAACGACGTTCTGCTGGCGGCCCAACCCACCAAGCAGTTCGTTAAGCCCGAAGACGTGGCGGGACTCGCGCACTTTTTGACCACGCCGCCCGCCGATCAGATCAATGGCGCGGCGCTTGGCATAGACGGAGGCTGGACTGCGCAATGAGGCGCAAGACCGTTTCGCTCGCCTTGCAGGGCGGCGGGGCGCTCGGCGCCTACACATGGGGCGCCCTCGATCGCCTTCTTCAGGACGAGCGGGTCGAGATCGCAGCGGTCTCGGGCTCGTCCGCGGGCGCCATGTGCGCAGTGGTGCTGGCGGACGGCCTGCAGGAGGGGGGCCGCGAGGGGGCGCGCCGGCAGTTGCGCAGATTCTGGGAATCGGTGGCGCGCGCCGGCCACTCCAATCCCTACCGCCGTACGCCGATGATGGCGTTCCTCAACGCGTTCAAACCCGGCTGGGCGCAGGAGAGCTACATCGCGCTTTGGGCTGACATCGCCGCGCGCTTCGCTTCGCCGTACGACTTCAACCCGCTCAATATCAATCCGCTCAAGGAATTGCTTGAGGACCTGGTCGATTTCGAGCGAGTCCGCACCTGCCGGCACATCGAGCTGTTCATCGGGGCCACCAATGTTGAGACGGGCCGCATCCGCATTTTCGGCAATGCCGAGCTCACCGCCGACCATGTGATGGCCTCGGCCTGTTTGCCGCAGCTTTTCCAGGCTGTGGAGATTGACGGCGAACCCTATTGGGACGGCGGTTATGTCGGCAATCCCGCGTTGTTTCCCCTGTTCCAGGTGGAAAAGACGCGCGATATCGTGATCGTGCAGATCAATCCGATCGAGCGCGCGGGCGCGCCGCGCACCGCGCCGGACATTCTCGCGCGCGTAAACGAGATCACCTTCAACGCGAGCCTCTTGAGCGAATTGCGGGCGATCGACTTCGTTGCGCGCCTTGTAGACGAGAACCGGCTGCCGGAGCGTCGATATCGCAAGATGTTGGTGCACAATCTGAGCGAGCGACAGCCGCTGGCGCCGCTCGGCGTGGGCGTCGATCTCAATACCGATCTCACGTTCTTCGAACAATTGTTCGCCATTGGCCGCGCGGCGGCGGATCGTTGGCTAGGGGCGCACTACGATGCGCTCGGCGAGCGCTCGACCGTGGATTTGGCGGCGATGTTCCGCGCCGCGCCGGCAACCGATGAATCCATGCCGCTGCGCTAACGCTTCGTTCATTGCGTCGGCCTGATTTTTGCGCGCATGCGCAGTCTTGCGATCGCCCTGCTCATCCTGGCCGCAACCGCGGCGCCGGCAATGGCGGCGGGCGGGGGGAACGCGGCCGGGCAGGAGCAAGCGCCGGCGAGCCGGCAGGAGCGTCTCACCAGCGCCGAGTCGTTCGTACCAATGCCAACTCTCTCTGCCGGCGTGCTGCAACGTCGTGCCTCGCGCGGCACAATTGTGGTGGATATGGGCCTCGATATCCCCGACGCGGCTTTGAGGCGCCGCGCGCGGCTCAATGGGCCGCGCATCCGCGATGCGTTACGCACTGCGCTCGCGACATATTCGTCCACGTATTACCGCGATCGTACGGCCCCCGATCCCGCTACACTCACGCGGCTATTGCAGCAATCGGTCGATCACGTGCTCGGCGTCGAAGGCGCGCGGGTGCTGCTCGTCAACATCATCTACCAGGGCCGCCAGGGTTAGGACTCAGGTTCCGCGGCAGGCGATGGGCAGCAGGATGGCGGTGGCGCTGCTGCGCGCGGGCGCGCGATAGATCGGCCGCGGCTCATCTCGTGCAATGACGGTTTCACCTGCGCCCATGATCTGACGTTCGACGACGATGAATTCGCCGGTCTCGCAATTGAAGCGATAATGTAAGCGCTCAACTTCGAAGCGGATGGTCGTCTCGGTAGTTTCCGATTCCATCTCGTAAAGCTGCGGCAGGCCGTGACGCACCTGCACCCAGATGTCGGCCGTGCCGTCCGCGTTGCGCGTGATGGTGCGCTGGTTGAAGTGCACCTCGCCGCGCGGACAGGATTCGCCGGGCGCGCAATCGCGCTGGCGTGCAACCAGCAGCCAATCGGGCATGTTGCGCGTCGTGTCGAGCACGACCGGCCCGGACTGCGCTTCGCCGCCGCCTGCGTTCGGCGCGCTTTGCTCGCCGCATGCGGCAAGGACGAAGGCGGCGGCGGCTATGGCGAGACGTAGAAATCTTGTCATGGTGGAGATGTTGGACAAAGGGCGCCGTTCGGCAAGTCACATGGCTGAGATGCCGCCGTCCACCTTGATTTCGGCGCCGGTGACGAACCGGCTTTCGTCCGACAGGAGATAGACCGCCGCCATGGCCACGTCTTTGGGCTCGCCGATGCGCCCCAGGGGCACCTGACGCGCCAGTTTGGCTTCAGCCTCCTCCTTGCCGAACAGGCCGCGCAACGGATCCAGAATGGGCGTGTCGATGAAGGTCGGGTGGATTGAGTTGGATCGCACGTCGACTTTCTTCTTGGCGCAATAGAGCGCGATGTTCTTGGAGAGCAGCCACACAGCAGCTTTCGAAGCGTTGTAGGCTGGCGTGTTGTGGCTGGCGATCAAGCCTGCGATCGAGGAGAGATTGACGATCGAGCCGGGCTGGTTCTGCGCCAGATACTTGATCCCGTGCTTGGCGCCTAGAAACACAGAATCGACATTGACGCTCATCACGCGCCGGAATGTTTCCAGCTCCATCTCTTCGACGCCGCCCTTGCCGCCGGCTATGCCTGCATTGTTCACCAGCCCGGAGATGCCGCCCATCGCGCTATTGGCGGCCTCCAGGGCGGCGATCCATTGGCCTTCGTCCGTAACGTCGAGTTCGTAAGAGAACGCTGTGCCCGGCCGGGCAGCGGCATCGATCTCGGCGGCTGTCTTTTCGGCGCCGACGAAATTGATGTCGGCCAGCGCGACCTTTGCGCCTTCGGCCGCGCAAGCTCGCGCAATGGCCGCCCCCAAACCTTGAGCCGCGCCCGTGACGAATACTCTCTTGCCTGCAAGGCGATTGGCCATCGGCGCCTCCCGTTCGGTCGAGCGACTTTGTGGTCCACGCGGGCAAAGTGCAAGCTTGGCTTGGACGTCGTGGCGGCATAGGTGTCTGTGGCGAGGAGACCATCATGGAATGGGACGCGCTGCTTTTATCGCGGCTGCAATTCGCCTTCACGATCGGCTTTCACATCATCTTTCCCGCCTTCACGATCGGGCTTGCGTCCTTCCTCGCCGTGCTTGAGGGGCTTTGGCTCTACACCAAGAAGCCGCTGTTCAAGAATCTCTATCTCTTCTGGGTGAAAATCTTCGCCATTTCGTTCGGCATGGGCGTCGTGTCGGGCGTGGTGATGAGCTATCAGTTCGGAACCAACTGGAGCGTGTTTTCCGCGCAGGCCGGCAGCGTCATAGGCCCATTGCTGGCCTACGAAGTGCTGACGGCGTTTTTTCTCGAAGCCTCGTTCCTGGGCATCATGCTGTTCGGCTGGAAGCGCGTAGGGCCGGGTCTGCATTTCTTCGCCACGTTGATGGTAGCGATCGGCACGCTGCTCAGCGCCTTCTGGATTCTTGCGGCGAACTCCTGGATGCAGACGCCGCAGGGCTACGCCTTCGCCGAAGACGGCACGATCGTCGCGACATCATTCTTTGAGGTCATATTCAATCCCTCCACGCCATCGCGCTTTGCGCACATGGTGCTTGCCGCGTATCTCACCACGGCGATGGTGGTCGGCGGCGCGTCCGCCTTTGCGCTGCTCAAGAACCGCGCCGTCGCCGAGAGCCGCACGGCGCTGCGCATGGCCGTCTTAATGGTGGCCATCACCGCGCCGCTGCAAGTGATTGTCGGTCACGAGAGCGGCATGGTGGCGATGGAACATCAGCCTGCAAAGGTCGCCGCAATGGAGGGCTGGTGGGAGACGCGGGCGGACCAGCCCACCGTGCTTTTCGCGTGGCCGCACGAACCGGAAGAGCGCAATCTGTTCGAACTCGCCATACCCGGCACGAGTTCGCTGATTTTCGGCAACGAGGCGGAGGAAGAGCTTCAAGGTCTGAGCGCGTACCCCGCCGCAGAACGGCCGCCCGTGGGCATTGTATTCTGGGCGTTCCGCATCATGGTCGGGATGGGTCTCGTCATGCTCGTGTTGGGCGCCTGGGGCGTGGTGCTGTGGGCTTCGAAGCGCCTCGACGGCGCACGCTGGTTCAAGCGCGCCATGGTCGTCGCAGCGCCGTCCGGCTTCATTGCCGTGCTCGCGGGCTGGATCGCCGCCGAAGTCGGCCGCCAGCCCTATCTCGTCTATGGCGTGATGCGCACCGCCGATGGCGTTTCGCCCGTGCCCGCGGCTTCCGTGGCGTGGTCGCTGCTGTTCTTCATCGTCGTGTACGCGATCATTTTCACGGCCGGCGCGCTGTACATCCTGCGGCTGATGGACAAGGGGCCGGCGCCTGACGAGCCCGCGCCCGTGTCCGACGAGCCGCCCGGCACGCCGACGCGCGCCGGCGTAGGGGAGGCGGGCTGATGGTCTTTGGGCTTGAACTTTCCCTGATCTGGGCGGTGCTGCTTGCGGTCGGGGTGTTTCTTTACGTGGCGCTCGATGGGTTCGATCTCGGCGTCGGCATTCTTTTTCCCTTCGCCAAGGATGCGCGTGAACGCGATCAAATGCAGGCGGCCATCGCGCCGGTCTGGGACGGCAACGAGACCTGGCTCGTGCTGGGCGGCGGCGGCCTGCTCGCCGCGTTTCCCAAAGCGTACGCTGCACTCATGCCGGCGCTTTATATTCCGATCGTGCTCATGCTGCTGGCGCTGATCTTTCGCGGCGTCGCCTTTGAGTTTCGCCACCATGGCCGTGCCCGCGGCGCACGCTGGTGGACGATCGCTTTCGCAGCGGGATCCATGGTCGCCGCCGTCGCCCAAGGCTTGGTGCTGGGCGGTTTCATTCAAGGCGTGACGCTAGAGGACGGCGCCTTCGCCGGCGGGCCATTCGACTGGCTGACGCCGTTCTCCTTGCTGGTCGCCGCCGCGCTCGTGATTGGCTACGCCCTGCTCGGCGCGGCCTGGCTCGTGTTCAAGACGCAAGGCGAGCTCTTCGAGCGTGCGCGGCGCTGGACCACGACCTTGGCGCTCATGGTGGCGTTGGCGATGGGGGCGGTGAGCCTGGCCACGCTCAATGTCGACCCACGCGTGACCGAGCGCTGGGGCCTCACCATGACCAGCGTAGATTGGTCCGCCTTTCTGCGAGTCGCGTGGCTGCCGCTCGCCGCACTCGCCGTCTGCTTCGGCTTGTGGCGGCGCTGGAAGCGCACCCCCAACCTCACGCCCTACCTGCTCGCGGTCGCGCTTTTCCTCATCGGCTATGTCGGGCTGGCCATCAGTTTGTGGCCCTACATCGTGCCGTTCTCGATGACGCCCGCCGACGCCGCCGCCGCTGACAACGCGCTTGCGCTCATGTTGTGGGGAGCGCTGCCGCTCCTGCCGGTGATTCTCGGCTACACCGGCTATGTGTACTGGGTGTTCCGCGCCAAGGTCGGTGAGGATGCCGCCTATCATTGAAGGCCCGCCGGAGGAGGGCGAGCCGAAGCGGCCGCTCGGGCGGCGCATGCTGTGGTTCGCCGTGCTCTGGATCGCGAGCCTCGCGGTAGTCGCGAGCGTCGCTTATGCGTTGCGGGCGCTCATCATCTAGCGTTGTCGGCCGAGGTTTCCAGTGCGGGCGATGCACTAGTGCCGACAGCGGAGACGCGGGCTCAGTCCAACGCGGCGGCGACCTCATCCATAAAGCGGGCGAGTGCAACGTCCTTGTCGGTGACCCCTCCCGCGTCGTGGGTGGCAAGAGTGACGTCGACGCGGTTATAGACGTTGAACCATTCGGGATGATGGTCGGCCTTCTCCGCATAGAGCGCGACGCGGCTCATGAACCCGAAGGCCGCGTTGAAATCCTTGAAGCGGAATTCTTTGACGATTGCGTCACGTCCCTCCGCTGCCCGCCAGCCGTCGAGCCCCGCGCTGGCCGCTGCGGCGCCGATCTTTTGTGTTGTCATCACATTTCTCCACCTGCAGACCATACACCGCGAGGGTGGCAGCAGCCCGGCTCGATCAGTTCGAAGCGATGATCTGCGACGGCTCGACCAGCCCGGCCATGACCGGCGCGACCGCGAGGCCGAAATAGGCCAGGACCGAGGTGATGAGAAGTGTGAGCCAGTGACGACGGAACATATCGGGCCTTCAGGGTCCTCTCTGAACACCTAGCTGGCCCTCGTCGTTCCGGCGGCGATGCGACGCCCGTCACGGGAAGTTGCAGGTCCGGCGGCGCGGGCTGCCGCAGCGCACTTGCTTGAAGGCTTCTGGCGTAGTTAGGTCCGCGCCCAGTTTCGTGCGTCACTGGCGCGCGCGGGGGGAGGGAACTCAAATGGCGGGCCGTTTATTCGCGCGCAAACCCATTGCGCAGGTGCAAGAGGAATTCCAGAGGGGGGAGCTCAAACGCACTCTCGGGCCACTCAATCTGGTCAGTCTCGGCGTCGGATGCATCATCGGCGCTGGTATTTTCGTGATCACCGGCACGGCGGCCGCCAACTTTGCGGGCCCGGCCATCGTCCTGTCCTTCATCATTTCCGGCCTGGCCTGCGTATTTGCGGCGCTCTGCTACGCGGAGCTGGCCTCAACCATGCCGGTCCCCGGTTCTGCCTACACCTACAGCTATGTGACGCTAGGCGAGGTGTTCGCCTGGACCATGGGCTGGCTGTTGCTGCTCGAATTCGGCGTCGCTGCTGCGACCGTTGCCGCCGGCTGGACCGGCTATGCTGTCAGCCTGCTCAGGGATTTCGGCCTGCTCATACCCGAGATGTTGTCCCAGCCCACCATGCAATTCCAGGAGGGCGTGCTGCAGGTAACGCCCAGCATAAATCTAGTCGGCATGCTCGGCGTGCTCGCTGTCGCGGCGCTGCTGGCGATCGGCGTCAGCGAATCGGCCACCGTCAACAACGTCATCGTGTTCATCAAGATGACGGTGCTGCTCGCCTTCATCGCCTTGGGCGTGCTTTATATCGACCCGGCTAACTGGACGCCCTTCATCCCGCCGAACGAAGGCGGCTTCAGTTACGGCTGGGAAGGTGTGTTCCGCGCGGCCTCGCTCGTCTTCTTCGCCTATGTCGGCTTCGAGGCGGTGGCCACCGCCGCCGGCGAGGCCAAGAATCCGCAGAAGGATCTGCCGGTCGGCATCCTCGGTTCTCTAGTCATTGTCACGCTGCTCTACATGGCGGTGTCGGCGGTGATGACCGGTGTCGTGCCGTTCCGCGAACTCGCCGTACCCGAGCCGATCGCCGTCGCGGTCGATCGCATGAACCCGACCTGGGCCATCGTGCCTTGGTTTGCCGGCACGGGCGAACTCAACCTGTTCTCGCTGGCGATCAAGATCGGCGCCTTCACGGGCTTGTCGTCAGTGATGCTTGTGTTGGTGTTCGGTCAGACCCGCATCTTCTACCAAATGGCGCGGGACGGCTTAGTGTGGCGGGTGTTCAGCGTGGTTCACCCACGGCTGAAGACGCCGGCTACCGGCACGATGGTGCTTGGCTTTCTGATTGCGATCGCCGCAGGCGTGCTGCCGCTTGGCGTGCTCGGAGATTTGGTCAGTCTCGGCACCGCGCTTGCCTTCGCCATCGTCTGCATCAGCGTCATGTATCTGCGCAAACACGAACCGACGATGCCGCGGCCGTTCAAGGTGCCGTTCTATCCGCTGACGCCGATCCTCGGCGTTATTTTCTGCGTGGTATTCATGATGGGTCCGATCGTGATCGACATCGTGTCGAAAGGCATCGGCGTTGACATCCTCGGCGCGATTGTCGGCTCGCCGGATCCCGCGTTCCGACGCGATCCGGTCGCGCTCGGCATCATCGTTTCGTACATCATCGTCGGCGCGCTGATTTACATGTTTTACGGCTATCACAACGCACGGCTTAATCGGGCGCCGCCGCCAAGCTCGCCGCCGGCGGTTCCGGCCGGCGATCCGCAGCGCTTGCCGGACCAACCCTAGGTCAGACGCTAAGTGCGGCGGGGATGTCCCATCCCCGCCGCGCGCACGCCGCCAGTACGGTGTTGCGCAACAGGCAGGCGATGGTCATAGGCCCGACGCCGCCAGGCGAGGGCGTTACCGCCGCCGCGACGTCGATCGCTTCCGTGAAGTGCACATCGCCGACGAGTTTGGTCTTGCCCTCGCCTTTCTCGGGCGCAGGCACGCGGTTGGTGCCGACATCGATGACAATGGCGCCGGGCCGGATCCAATCGCCGCGAACCATTTCCGGACGACCGACCGCTGCGACGAGAACATCCGCGGCGCGGCAGACCATGCGCAAGTCTCGCGTCTTGGAATGCGCGATCGTCACGGTGCAGTTCTGTTCAAGGAAGAGCAGCGCGGCAGGTTTGCCCACGAGGATCGAGCGGCCGATGACGACGACATTGGCGCCGGTGAGGTCGTGACGCTCCGTTCTGGCCAGGATGACGCAGCCCACGGGCGTGCAGGGCCGAAGCCCCGGCTTGCCGAGCACCAGCTTGCCGGCGCTCGCTTCGGTGAGGCCGTCGACGTCCTTCAGCGGATCGAGCGCGGCGAGCACGTTGGCTTCGTGGATGTGCTTGGGCAGCGGCAGCTGGACCAGAATGCCGTCGATGTCGCGATCGCGCGACAGCGCGTCGACGCGGGCGATGAGGTCAGCTTCCGTCGTCTCGGCCGGCAGCCGCATTTCGACCGAGCGCATGCCTGCTTCGGTCGTCGCCTTGCCTTTGGACGCGACATAAACCTGGCTCGCCGGATCGTCGCCGACCAGCACCACCGCGAGCGCAGGCTGGCCAGGCAGCGCTTTCACAGCGCTTGCAACATCGGCGCGAATGCCCGCCGCGATGGCCTTGCCGTCGATGATGCGTCCGGTCATTTCGGCGTCCTATTTCTCGTCGAACCACATCACGAAGGCCTCAATGTCTTTGTCGCTCGCGCCTTCGATCTCCAACACTTTCACGCGCGAAGTATGGCCGCGTGAAATGCTCACCTTGCCCTTCGCCACGCCAAACGCCTTGGCAATCAGCGCTTCCAGCGCGCGGTTGGCTTCGTTGTTCTCCGGCGCCGCGCGCACCCGCGCCTTGAGATAGTCGCCCGTGTCGTCGCGCGCGCGGCCGTCGATCCGGTCCGCCCCGCCCTTGGGCGTCAGCCGCACGCGCAAGGTACTCAGAGCAGCGAGCCCCGGCCCACGAGCAGAAGCTCGAGCCACCAGGACACCTGATCGCGCAGCAGCCAGATGATCAGCAGCAGAACCAGAACCGACAGGTCCACGCCCGCGATAGGCGGGATCAGCCGCCGCAGTGGGCGCAGCATGGGATCGGTGACCCGGCTGGTGAACTCCCAGATCGACCGGATGAACGCGTTGCGGCGGTCGACGACGTCGAAGGCGTAGAGCCAGGAGATCACCACGTAGACGATCAGGACGATCGAGATAAGGCCAAGGATCGCCCGGATCAGCTCGAAGATGATGTGGATCATAGGCGGGGTCTAGACTGCGCCGGACGGATTCGGCAACCGGGCCGATTGGCTCGGCTTGCCCAGCCGGAGCCGCGCGCTGGCCAAGCGCGAAGCCTGGTGGACCCGAGGGGGATCGAACCCCTGACCTCCGCATTGCGAACGCGGCGCTCTCCCAGCTGAGCTACGGGCCCGTGGGCATGAAGCCGGGCGCGCGGATATAGGGCTCCTGGGAACGGAGCGTCAACGGTCGAGGCGCCCGACGCCCATTGGTCGCGGGATTTCGCTAGTCGTCGGTCGGCGGCGCGAACTCGATGCGGCGGTGAAGCGGCCGGTCGCGGTCGCGCCGCGGGTCATATGGACGCCACGTCACGCCGTCCTCGGAAACCTGATAGCTGGCGATGTCGGGGTCTTGATTTGCGGTCTTGTTGTAGTTGATCTCTTCCAACATGGCGCTCGATAACGGCGGTACGGGCGCCACGGTTCCGCGCCACCTACATCCGCTCTTGGATTGGTCGCCGTCTTGCCAAGGCCGGCGAAACGCTAAGCACGCACGCTATGCTGGAAATATCCGACCTGACTTACCGCATCGGCGCGCGGCTGTTGTTCGAGAACGCCAACGCCTTCATCGCCGAGGGCTGGAAGGTCGGCCTCGTTGGCCGCAACGGCACGGTCAAGTCGACACTGCTGCGCTTGATACGCGAAGAGGTCGGCAAGCCGAATGCGTCCATCCGGGTGCGCCGCGGCGCGCGCATGGGTTTTGTCGCGCAGGAAGCGCCGCAGGTGGAGACGCCGCTGCTCGAATTAGTGATGGCGGCGGATGAGGAAATGACGGCGCTGCTCGCCGAAGCGGAAACCGCGACGGATCCCCAGCGCATCGCCGACATTCACACCCGCCTCGCCGAGATTGACGGCTATTCCGGCGAAGCCCGCGCAAGCGCAATCATGGTCGGCCTCGGCTTCGAACAGGATGAGCTGAGGCGCCCGGCGCGCGAGTTTTCCGGCGGCTGGCGCATGCGCGCGGCTTTGGCTGGCGTGCTCTTCTCTGCGCCCGATCTCCTGATCCTCGACGAGCCGACCAACTATCTCGATCTGGAAGGCGCCGCGTGGCTGGAAGACTATCTGCGCGATTATCCGCACACGGTGGTGGTGGTCAGCCACGACCGCGAAATGCTGAACCGCTCGGTGTCGCACATTCTGGCGCTGGATGAGCGGAAGCTGGAAGTCTTCGTCGGCGGCTATGACGCGTACCTGAAGAAGAAGGCCGAACGCATCGCCTTGGCGCAAGGCATGAAGGCCAAGCAGGATGCGCAGCGCGCGCACTTGCAGAAGTTCATCGATCGATTCCGCGCCAAGGCCTCGAAAGCGCGTCAGGCGCAAAGCCGCATCAAGCAGCTCGAAAAGATGCAGGATATCGCCGTGCCGCTGGAGGAGCGCACGATCCCATTCCACTTCGAGGACCCGGCGCCGCTTGCTTCGCCGCTGGTCGTGCTGGATGAGGCCGATCTCGGCTACATCGAAGGCAAGCCGGTGCTGAAGAAGGTCTCGCTACGTCTCGATCACGACGACCGTATCGTCATCATCGGCCCGAACGGGCAGGGCAAGACGACGCTGGTAAAATCGATCGCCGCGCGCCTGCCGCTGCTTGCCGGCAAGCGCGTGGCGTCGAGCAAAGCGGTGATGGGCTATTTCAGCCAGGATCAGCTCGACGAATTGCGCGAAGGCGAAACCGTGCTGGACCACGTGCGCGATCTGGAGCCTGATTGGGCGCCGCCAAAATTGCGCTCGCTCGCGGCGCGGATGGGCTTTGGCGTCGAGAAAATCGATACGAAGGTGCAGAACTTGTCAGGCGGCGAGAAGGTGCGCCTGCTGCTCGGGCTGATGGCGCATCAGAAGCCGCACGTGCTGATCCTCGACGAGCCCACATCGCACTTGGACATCGACAGCCGCGAAGCGCTCATTCACGCCATCAACGAATACGAAGGCGCGGTGCTGCTGATTACGCACGATATTTATTTGGCCGAGGCGTGCGCGGATCGCTTGTGGCTCGTCTATCATGGGCGCGCGCGCCAGTATGACGGCGATCTTGAAGATTATCGCGCGCTGGTCGCCGCTGCGGATCGGCCGAGCGATGACGGCGAGAAAGCGTCGCCGGCCATGGCGGCGGCGCACGCGAACGCCAAGCCGAAACCATCCAGGTACACGCTGCAGCGCAAGCTCGACGCGGCGGAGACTGAGATGGAACAGGCGCAGGCCGCGCTCTCGCGCATCGATGCGGCGCTCGCCGATCCTGAACTCTTCCTCCGAGATCCTAAGCGTGGCGAGTCGCTGCTGAAGGAACGCGCCCACGCCGCCACTGCGCTGGCTAAAGCGGAAGCGGCCTGGCTGGAGGCGAGCGAGGCGCTGGCGAGCTAGGGGCGGCGGTCCGAGGCGACATCGTCGGCGAAGTAAAGTTGCAGTGCAAAGCGCCGCTGCGGCGCAAATAGAGGCGCCGCGCTCGGCAGGATTTCAGCCGACGCGACGCGGCCATCGGCGTGTTCGAGATCGTAGGCAAGAATGCGATAGTGCCGATCGGGCGCGGCCTCACGCAGGGCGATTGCAGCGGCGGCCGCGTCCGCGAGGGCGGCCGGCGCACGTCCTAGAACCGAGACGCGAAAGGGGCGGCTGCGGTCGCGATACTGCGCCGCCGTCAGCGCCGCATAAAGGCGCTCTGTTTCGCCGACGGCCATGTCCGCACTCAAATAACTGTGCAACACGGTGAATGCCACCCCGTAGCGGGGCGAGGTGAACATGGTGTCGGCGTGGCGATCGTCCGCATCGATAATGACGAGCGGCGACTCGCAACATTCGTAAATCAGCCGGTATGGGCGGCGGAATGCGCTCATTTGCAGCGTGTCGTCCGGACGCAGGCGGTCGCCGGCGGCGGCGCGAAACTCGCCTTCGCTCATGCGCGGCCGCAAGCGGATCGTATGCAACGTTGACGGCGCTTCGGCGGCGCATCCGGCCCCAACAAGAAACGTGCTCGTCAGCATGGCTCGGCGCGTTAAGATCATGGTTCTCTTTGACACGTTCACGCGTGGCGCGCGTTGCGGCCCGGCGTCTCAGTCTGCCGGCGTCAGTGGGCCCTCCTTGATCAGATCGAGATTGCCGCTGCCGGGGATGAACACTGCCTCGATGCGAATGCCGTCGGGGTCTTCGACGAGGGTGGAATAATAGCCGGGCGCCCAAGCGCCTTCTTCCGGCGCGCGAACGATCTTAGCGCCGAAGTCGCGCATCGCGGCGTGTAGAAAATCCACATCTTCGCGTGAGCGCAGGCGGAAGCAGAAATGATGCAGGCCGATGCGCCATTGGTGGAACGGCGTATCGCGATGCTCTGGCGCGGCGGGACGGATCAGCACGCCGGTGCGGCCGCCGATGCAATAGAATATCTGCCCGGCAGCGTCGTACTGAATCGACATGCCAAAGGTCTCAACCAGCAAACGATAATAAAAGGGTCGGCTTGCCGCCACGTCGCGAACTGTAAGTTGGATATGAGCGATGCCGTTGGGAGAGATTGTCGCCATGACCTATCCTAGCGTGCGCCAGAGCATGTAAGCGGCGACGGCGAACACGACGCCGGCGAACACGCGCTGTAGCGCGCCGCGCTGTTTGGAGAGCCGCGTGGCGAGCCCCGCGCCCATGAGGCCGCCCAGGATGCCGCCGCCGATGAACAAAAGCGCGATGCGCCAGTCGATGAGCCCGTCGGCGGCGTAGGAGAGCGCGGTGGTGGCGCCGAAACTGCCGACGCTGAACAGCGAAGAGCCGATCGCCTGCAGCATGGTCATGCCGGTGGCGGCGATGAGGCCGGGCACGATCAGGAAGCCGCCGCCAATGCCGAAAAAGCCCGAGAGCGCGCCAACGCCGAGGCCGTATGCGATCAGCTTGGGCGCGTTGCGAGCGTTGAGTTCGACATGGCCGTCGCCCTCGTGTTTGCGCGGCAGCAGCATGGCGATTCCGACGACGATCATCAGCAGCGCGAACAACGGCAGCAGGATCTGCGCGTCGGTGGCCTTGCCGATGGCCGCGCCGATCGCCGCGCCCACGACGCCCGCGCCGCCGAACACGACGGCGCACTTCCACTTCACGTTGCCGCGCTTCAGGTGATTGAGAAAATTGGCGAAGGCGTTCGCCGAGACGGCGAGTGCGCTGGTGCCGATGGCCATGTGCGGATTGGCGACGCCGACGACGTAAAGAAGCGCCGGCGTCGCCAGGATCGAGCCGCCGCCGCCGATCAAGGCCAGCACGAAGCCGACGGCTGCGCCTGAGAGGACAGCAAGAATATCGGGAAGCGTCATGCCGGCAGGCTGACGCGATTCCAGGGCATCGTCTTCAACAACAGCGCCATGCCGCACCAGCCGGTGACCCCCGCAAAGGTGAGTCCGGCGCCAACAAAGGCCGAGAGCGCATAGAAGGCAGGGTTTACGAACCAGCCGAGCAGAACGCCCGCGAGGATCAGCACGCCGGCGGCAATCTGCACCTGGCGCATGATTTCCAGCGGCGCCTGCTTGTTGGCGTGCGTCGGCAGACCGGCCGCTTTCCAGGCCTCGATACCGCCCTCAAGGCAATACGCGTCGCGAAAGCCGCAGGCGAGGAGGCGCGCGGCGTTTGTCTGGGTGCGCATGCCGGAGCGGCAGTGGAACACGGCGACCTTGTCATGGTCCCGGTCGAAGTCGTGCGCGTCGATGGCCGAGAGCGGAGCGAGCCGGGCGCCGATAATGTGCTCGCGCGCATGCTCGTCGGTTTCGCGCACGTCGATCAGGATGGCTTCGCCGGCGTCTAGCTTCCGCTTCAGATCGGCGGCGGAAATGGGTTTCAGCATGCTCATTTGCGCTTTCGTTTTGGAGGACAGTAGATGTCCGCGAGCGTAGCGATCACCCGCTCGACGTTGGGATCGGCCAGGCTGTAGTAGATAGTTTGCGCCTCGCGCCGGGTGGCGACCAGACCCTCCTCGCGCAGGCGGGCCAGATGCTGGGAGAGCGCCGATTGCGACAATCCGGACAGCGGCTGCAACTCGCCGGCGGCGTGTTCGCCTTCGACCAGTTGACACAGCACCATCAGCCGCGCCTCGTGCGCCAGCGCCTTCAGGAGCGCGGCCGCCTCGCCGGCGCGGCCGGCGAACTGGGCGGGAGAGAGATCGTAAGCCATCACGCCGCACATATATGAGTTGAATCTAATTTAGCAAGTCCTAATATAAAGCGCAGCACAGGAGCTTCACATGACCGGCCCCCAAGTCCGCGCCTTCTTCGACGAACCCACCAATACGGTGAGCTATCTGGTCTGGGATCCAGCCACCCGCCGTGCGGCGATCATCGACAGCGTGCTCGACTTCGACGTGAAGTCGGGCCGCACCAGCACACGCTCGGCCGAGGCGATCCTTGCGGCTGCGCGCGAGGCGGGCGTCACCGTCGATTGGCTGCTGGAGACGCATGCGCACGCCGACCACATCTCGGCGGCGCCGTTCCTGAAGCAAACGACCGGCGCGCCCATCGTCATCGGCGAACACATCAGCAGCGTGCAGAAGGTGTTCAAGGACGTGTTCAATCTCGGCTATGTCACCGCCGACGGGCGCCCGTTCGACAAGCTGGTGGCGGATGGCGAAACGCTGAAGCTGGGCGAACTTGCCATCAAGGTGCTGCACACGCCGGGTCATACGCCCGCCTGCGTCAGCTATCTGATCGGCGATGCGGTGTTCGTCGGCGATACGCTGTTCATGCCGGATTATGGCACGGCGCGCGCCGATTTTCCCGGCGGCGATGCGCGCACGCTGTGGCGCTCGATCCAGAAACTGCTGGCGCTGCCGGATGCGACGCGCGTCTTCCTCTGCCACGATTACAAGGCGCCGGGGCGCGATGAATATGCGTGGGAAACCACGATCGGGGCCGAGCGCAAGAACGTGCATCTCGACGGCAAACGCGAGGACGAGTTCGTGGCCATGCGAGAAGCGCGCGACAAGACCTTGTCGATGCCGACGCTGATCCTGCCCTCGATCCAGGTGAACATCCAGGCCGGCGAACTGCCGCCGGCCGAAGACAATGGCGTGCGCTACCTGAAGCTGCCGCTGGACGCGCTCTGAAAAAGGCCTGGGCCTTGCCTCCGGTTCGTTCTCGCTTGACGCCGATCGAGTGCCGCGCAAAGTGCCGCGGCCCGGATTGGGCGAGGGGAGGATCAGATGCGGATGAAGGCACTCGCAGCGCTCGGCGCGCTGGCGATGGCGTGTGGATGTTCGCCAGCCGAGGAGGCCGAACTCACCAGCGTTCAATTGGTCGAGCGCGGCGACTATCTAGTGAACGGCGTGGTGCTGTGCGGCGATTGCCATACGCCGCGGCTGGAGAACATGGCGCTCGATGACGCGCGCGAACTTCACGGCGCCGAGATCGGCGAAAGCGGCCCACCTGGCGTGTTCGCCAGTTATGCGCCGCCGCTTGCAGGCCTGCCGGCAGACTATTCCGAGGAACAGTTCGTCTCTTTCCTGCAGACCGGCGTGCGACCCGATGGGACGCATCCGCGTCCGCCAATGCCGCCCTATCGCTTGAACGCGGCAGATGCGCGCGCCGTCGCCGCGTACATCGCTGCACTCCCGCCAAGCCAAGAAGAACATTCGCACGACGACCATTGAGGCGTCGTTTGCACGGCGTGTCGTGTGCTTGCGGTTAGCGCGATGTAATCGAGTTCACAAATGAGGTTCCCAGCTTGACGCGCATGCGCGTTGGGTGTTCGATTCCTGATGTCGGAAGACATCGGCGCATGCCGCCGGTTCCCGCTCGCATAGCTCATGCAGCAGACAACACCTGGGCCACGGCGCGCGCATCGATCGTCTTCCCGTCCGACGAAAAAGACCGCGCAGCAATGGTGCTGCAGAGAAGCGGGCCATCTTGTCTCGGCCGGCGTCAGGCGACGTTTCAGCGAATGGTGATGTAGGTCCGAACAAACCGGCAACGAAATTAACCCTTGGCGGCGCGTTTTTCGCTGTCGGGGAAATCGCGTATGCGCGTCTATCTCAGTGAGCGGGGACCAGGAATGGAGCGGGCGCGCGAACTTGGCACAAGCGACATCAAGGTGTCGCCGATCTGCCTCGGCACGATGACGTTCGGCGATCAGACGCCGGAGCATGACGCGTTCGCGCAGATGGACCTGGCGCTCGCCCGCGGCGTGAATTTCTTCGACACGGCTGAGATGTACGCGAGCCCGCCGAAAACGGAGACGCATGGCGAGACCGAACGCATCATTGGCCGCTGGCTGAAGCGGAGTGGGACGCGCGACAAAATCGTGCTCGCGTCGAAAGTGGCGGGCCGCACGCGCGACATGCTCTGGCTGCGGCCCGAGCGCCTGCTCGATGGCGGACAGGTGAGACTGACCCGCAAGCAGATCGATTTCGCGGTGGAGCAGAGCCTGGTGCGCCTGCAAACGGACTATATCGATCTGTACCAGACGCACTGGCCGGATCGGCTCTACCGCGGCTTCGGCTTCCAGTTCTATCGCGACTATAAGGAAGACTTCATCGCGTTCGAGGTGACGCTCGAGGCGCTGTCACGCCACGTGGACAAAGGAAATGTCCGCGCGATCGGCGTCTCGAACGAAAGTCCCTGGGGCGTGATGCGCTATCTTTCGGCGGCGGGGAAGAACAGTTGGCCGCGGATCGCGTCGATCCAGAACGCCTACAATCTCGTGAACCGGCGTTTCGAGACCGGCGGGCTCGCCGAGATCGCCATGCGGGAACGCGTTGGGCTGCTTGCCTACTCACCGCTCGCGCAAGGCTGCCTCACCGGAAAGTACCTGCACGGGGCGTCGCCAGCGGGCGCGCGTAAGACGCTCTATAACCGCATGCAGCGCTATCAAGGGCCAGGCGCGGAAGCGGCAATCTCGGCTTATGTCGCACTGGCGCGTGAACTCGGCGTGACGCCGGTGCAGCTGGCGCTGAAATTCGTCGACACCCGGCCTTGGACGGGTTCAACCATCGTTGGCGCGAGCCATGTGCGTCAGCTCGAAGAGGATTTGGCCGCGTTCGACATCGCGTGGACCGATGAGATGGAGGCGCGCGTCAATGCGATCCAGGCCGCGCATCCTGATCCGTGCCCCTGAGCGTGCTAGCTATGTCTTATGTCCGTCCGCATCTTCGCCGCCCTCGATTTGCCCGACGACGTCGCCGAGCGCCTGATGGCTCTGATGAAGGGCGTGCCAGGCGCGAAGTGGCGGCCGCGTGAGAATCTGCATCTCACATTGCGCTTCTTCGGTGAGGTAGCTGAGCCGGTCGCAGATGACATTGACGCGGCGCTCGGCGAAGCAGCCGAGGCGAATGCGCCATTCGACTTGCAGCTCAAAAGCGCAGGTTCGTTCGGGGGCGCCGACCCGCACGCGCTTTGGATTGGCGCGCGCGTGGCGCCCGAGCTGACGAAACTGGCCAAGGATTGCGAGCGCGCTGCGCGACGGGCCGGCTTGAAACCTGAGGCCCGCAAGTTCACGCCGCACGTCACGGTGGCCTATCTTAACAACGCTCCGCTCGAGCGCGTACAATCGTTCGAGCAGCGCTTGGCGCTGTTCGAGACACGCCCGTTTCGGGTGGACCGTTTCGGGCTCTATTCAAGCGTGGTGCGCAAATCCGCTCCGAGCCTTTACAGGCTCGAAGCGGAGTATCTGTTGCAGGGCTGACCCGCTTACGAAACTTGCGCAGGGTCCGGTTGTTGCGGCTCAGACGGGACCTGGTCGCGCACCTGTGTGGCCGGCGGCGGGTTGGGACCCATCGCGCAGCAGCGCACTTGCACTTCCAGCACTTGGCTGTTGTAGCGGCATTCGGTGTCGCTGACCGAGCGCAGGATCGCCATGCCCCCGGCACGATGTGTGTAACGCGTCTGGGTGCAGCCGGTGAGCGTATAGCCGGGATCGCAGGTCCCCGTGCGCGTGCGGTTCATCGTCCGCGTGACACAGACGATTTCCCGGGACATGGCGGCGTCTGCGGTGGCTTGCGCGCGATTGGCCACCCCGAAGACTTCGGCGATGCGCTGACCAAGGCTGGTGCGCACCTCTTCGGTGTCCTGATGCTGCTTACAGATATCGGTGTTGGCGCGGCCGGCGTCGGCGGCGCACCATTCGGCGATAGTCATGTCGCCGGTACGATTGGCGCAGCCGGCCGCAAAGAGCGTCAGCGCCGCCGCAGCGATTATTGAAGCAATGCGCATTCTGGCGCCTCCCTCATGAACCCCCCCGCTACCGCAAACCCCAAGGGGTATTCCCCGTCAAGCCCTTGCCCTCGAACGCGGGAACTCTCCAGGCCCACGCCTGCGGCGGGAGGTTCTATACCGGCCCATAAGAATTCTATCCTAACTGGCTGGGAGCGCACTTCGTCGATGGAGCGCTCCCATATGCACGGCGAGTTGAACAAGGGGCCACGACTGCCGTCAGAGATGATCGCGATCGCTGGGAACGCAGGCTAGCGGGGTTAGGTTTTCTCGTTAAGGTAGGCAGAACGCAGCAAGGAGCGAGGGTTATGCTGGGACGTATCGCGGCCGCCGTCGTTCTCATCGCGCTGGCAGGCTGCGCCGGCATGGAGTCTGCGGGCCGCAGCGCCGAACGTGCGCCGGCGACGCCTCGCGTTGCGAGCGCACCGCCGCCGCCGGCCGCGGCGTCAGCGCCGCTTTCTCCGCCGCCCGCGGCCGCTGCTGTTGCACCGGCGCCGAGCGCGGCGGAAACGCCGCCCTCCGCAAGTGCGGACCCAGCGCCGCCGGCCCAAGCTGATCCCCCGGTCGCAACAGCGGCGCGGTCGGACGATAATACGGTCGTGGTGCCGGGCGTGCGAGAACGCCAGGTGCAGGCGCCGGACGGCGATCCCCGTTCGAACGCCGAGCGCATGCAAGACATCCGCGCCTGGGATCGTTGCGTCATGCGCGCGCAGGCGGCCGGTGAGGCCGATCCGCTGCGCCCGCAATTGGTGATGCCGGAAGATTATTGCCGGGAATCGCTCGGAATGGCGAACCGGCTCGCCGTTCCAGCGAGCCGGCTTGAGCGACAGAGATAGCGCGCTCGTCGTCTAGCGCATGCGGTTGCAGTACATGGCGGCTTCAGGCCCATCGAGCCGGTAGGCGCGGCCTCTCATCACGAACACGGCCGTTGCTTCGCCGCCCCCTTGATCGATGGCCGCGGCGGTGTTTGAGCCGAACTGGACCATGCAGGCGGTGTTGCCGTTATTGGCCTGCGAAATGACCCCACTGTGCCCGTTGCCAATCTGCCGCAAGTTGGCGCTGTTATAATTGCCGCTTTGCTGGATAATCGCGGCGTTGTCGTTGCCGCCCTGGCCGATGCGGGCATCGTTGGCGCGCCCGACCTGGGCGACGCCCGCGCCGTTGCGGTCGCCATATTGGCGAACGGTCACACCGTTTTCGCTGCGCTGCGCTTCAGCATGCATGCGCCGCATGACATCGAAGAACCCTTGCGCCGAAGCAGCCGGGGCGCCGAGCGAAAGCGACAGCAGAGCCGCCGCGACGATCATAGCCAGTTGTTTCATCTGCTTAACTCCGCGTTACACGCGATCCCGTCCTGGTCGTGCAGCACGAGCCGGGCGCTGTAGGCGCCGCCGCGGGCGACGCTGAGTTCGGCGCTTCCGAGCGACTGCGCGTCACCGGCAAGCAGGTCGTATTCGCCGCCCTGCATGATGTCAGAGGCGCCGTCCCGGTCGCGCTTGGTTATGACAAGCTCGTATTCGCCTGAAGCGCCGGCGTCGCTGAAAGCGATCGCTTCAAAGCGTACGCCGTGCGCGGTGCGGATCGCCCGCACATCGCAGCTGACCTCTCCCGGCGAACCGTAAATGTCCGATGGAGAGTCGTAAGCAAGCGCGGGCTGGTCCGGCTCGCCGAGCAACGGCGGATTGGCTGAAGCCGTGCAAGCGCTGATGGCCGCCAGACTTGCGATCACAAGCATACGCATGATGGTTTCTCCGGAAGGAGGGAGTCGGAAGGACGCGTACGCCCTTCCGACGCCACGTTTCGTCATTATGGGCCGCCTTGGATGACGACGGTGATGTTGCCCGAGCCGCGTTGCGTCACGTTCGCATTCTGATTGTTGCCGACCTGGATGACGCCGGAGGTGTTGTTCCGGCCGACCTGATCGGTGACAGCGCGGCTGCCATTGCCGATTTGGGCGACGCCGGCGACGTTGCCGCGGCCGGACTGATAGATTTCGCCGCTCAATCGGCGACCGTCCTGACCAGTGACAGCAAGGTTGTCGCGACCGTTTTGTTCGGTGACGGCCTGGTTGCGGGTGCCGCCTTGCTCCATGCGCAGAAAGTTGTTGAAGCCGGTTTGCACCGCGCGGCTGTAGTGGACGCGGCCGTTTTGACCGATATGGGCCTGGTTGCGGTTGCCCTGCTGATAGGAGGCGGCGCCGTTGTCCACGCCCCATTGGCTGACCACGGTGCGGTTTTGCGCCGCTGCCGGCGCCACAGCGAGCGAAGTCAGGATTGCGGCCGCCGCGGCGGCAGAAAGAAAGCGTTTCATGTGTTCAAGCTCCCGAAGGGTTTAGCGTCCTTTCGTGCGCTTCCCTCGCGCCGCGCTCGAACGAGATGAACATTATGAAAGCCAACATGAGCGGCGCTTGAACGCCGCGCTCAAGTTGCGCGATCTTCGCGCGCCGATCTGACTTCAGGATGGGCACTCGCCGTGCGCTGCGACCGAAACGCCAGCAGCCGCTGCAGTGCAAGCATTGCCATAGGTCTCGCCGTCGCAGCCGCAAACGGGCGCGTATTCTTCTGTGCAGCCCTGCGGTCGCGGTTGGCACGTCCCCGATTGATCCGAGGCGCCGCAATGTCCGCCCGCATAATTGCAGTAGAGATTCTCACTGCAGGCTATCGCTGCAATACCCCCGCACATCTGGCCTTCGCTTGCCGCAACAGGTGCGGGCGTAGGGTCGCGCATCGCAGGTGCGGTTGCGGCCGGCGTGCAAGATGCGATCGCCAGCAACATCGCCGCGGTGAATTGCGCTTTCATAGTGCCTCCTTCGCGGGCTTCAGTCCGCCGCCTCCAGTATTGCATCCATCGCGTCGTCGCTCAGACCGAAATGGTGGCCGACTTCGTGCACCAGCACGTGGGCAACCAAATCGCGGAGACTGACATCGCCGCGGTCGATCCATTCATCCAGAATGGCGCGACGATAGAGGAAGACGAGCGGCGCGGTCGGCGAGGGGTCCATGATCGAGCGCTGCGTCAGGTCTACCCCGTGATAGAGGCCGGTGAGTTCGAACGGATCTTCAATGTCGAGAGCGGCGAGAGTTTCCTCATTCGCAAAATCCTCGATGCGGAAGATGACGTCGCCGGCGAGAGCGCGGAATGTTTTGGGCATCGCACTCCACGCATCTTGCGCCAGGCGCCCGATATCGTCGAGGGATGGAGGAAGGTCGGTAGGCATGCGACGGAGTTTGCACTAGCCTTTCACGCAAGCCCACAATGGAGGACGACTTTATGCGCAAACTTGCCTTTGCTGTCGCCGTTGGTGCGCTGGCGGCCTGTTCACCGCCGAGCGCAGAGACCCCCGCGGACGAGACTGCGGCACCGCCGGCGACGCCGGCTGTTGAGCTTGGGCCATATGCCAATAGCTGGGATGCGGCCGAGTTCTCGCGCTTCCGGCACACGCTGAACGCGGAAACGGCTGGGGCCCATGCGCTGACGTTGACGGCCCAGACCGACGCGCCCGGCGGCGAGACCGTGGCGGTCTATCCGATCGGGCCGGATGGCCAGCCTGTTACCGCGCGGCTCATCTTCGTAGTCGCGGACCGCGACGGCACCACGGGAACACAAACAGTGGACATTCCCGCCGAAGGATTGCCGGTCGAGGTGGTGATCGAAAATGCGGGCGGGCGACGCCATGCGGGCAGTTACACACTCAGTATCGCCGCGCCTACGCCGTGACGGATGGCGCAGACGACGGGGCGTCCGCACGCAATGCTATAGCTAACTGTAAGTTGACGCATGCGTCATTTTTCTTGATCTGCATCAAGCGCTCGACTATGATGCGCTGAACGAGACTGGCCGCGCTGCCGCGCGGCTGACCGGGAGAGAAGCGATGGCCGATTCCGCCGCCCCGATCCGCCAGATCACCAAGGACGAGGTTTACGACGCGGTTCCGCCGCATGACTTCAGCAAAATGCTGGAGATCGACCGGCATCTCAATCGGTCGAGCGCCTTCGATAAGATCATCTCGGCTACGCACGACCATTTCTGGGATCCGCTGGACAAGAAATACATCGACTTCAGCGAACCGTTCGATCTGGAGACTGAAGAGCTGTTGCCAGACGAAATGGTGCCGGCCCTCGAAACCGATTACGTCAAGAATTACTTCGCCGACAAACCGAAAGAACGTCTGCGGTTTAAGAGCCAGATGGCGCGCTGGCAGATGTCGGCGATCCTTCACGGCGAGCAGGGAGCCCTGAATCTTTCAGCATCGCTGTGCCACGTCCTGCGCGATCCCGGTGCGCAGGAATACGCTGCGAACCAGACCCGCGAAGAAGGCCGCCACGTCACGGCCTTCGCCAAATACATCATCGCACGGTGGGGCACGCCGCTGCCGTGCGGCGCAGTGTTGGCGAATTTGCTGCAGGAGATCGTGCACGCGCCCGAAGTCTATAAGAAGATCATCGGCATGCAGATGCTGGTGGAGGGGCTGGCGATGGGCGCCTTTGCCACGATCTACAAGGAATGGCACGACCCGCTGGCCAAGAAACTGACCCAGCTGGTGATGACGGACGAAGCCTTCCACCACAAGTTCGGGAAGATCTGGGCTGACCGCACCATCCCCAAGCTCAGTCCCGAGGAGCACACCATCGTTGAAGACTGGGCCGCGCACTGCTTCCAGACGCTGTTGTTCAATCTCGTCGCGCCGCACCAGATGAAGGACATTTACGCTGAGTTCGGGCTAGACCCGGATCGGGTGATGGCTGAATTCCAGGAAATCGCCACCGACGAAGCGCGCCGTGAGCGTATGAAGGAAGCCACCAACATCTTCCGCGTTCTCGTGAAGACGCTGTGGAACGCCGGCATCATCACCGAGCGCACCAAGAGCTTTTATGCGATGTACGTCGATTTCGCGGAGTTCAAGGCGGAGGGTGACGACATGGTGGGCGACGCCATCGCCATGGACGGCATCAAGTATCTGCAGACGATCAATTTCGGCGCTAACGTCAACGCGCTGGATGAAGTAAAGGCGTCCGCAATCGCCGCGGAATAGAAGTACGGGCGTTCACCTATGCGCCTGCAGGCAGGCGCACGCGACCTAGCCCCCCGACTCAGCGTCGGCGCGCGCGAGTTCGGCATCATCGACGATCTGGTGCGTCTCGGGAATTTCGAACAATGACGCCGGTTGCGGACCGCGCGTCACAGACGTGGCCTCAAAGAGCACCGTGTCGTTTTCGGTAAGCTGCAGAACGATGCCGTCCGGCGTCAGACAGGCGGTGCGTACGGTGTCGGGCGCGATCGGTTCGCGCGGGCGCCATAAAGTGCCGCGCTCGCCGGCGATGCGGCATGGACCGAAACTGCGCGCATTGTCCTGTCCGAGCGCGGCCCACGCCACTTCCAGCGGCTGGGGCGCAGCACTGTCGTCCAATCGGACGGCCAGGCGCCGCGGCGGTGCGCCGGCGAACAGCCGTCGCCGCGTCGATGAGGAATCCAGAAGAAACGCTGCTTTGCGCATCGGATCATAGACCACGGTGGCGACGCCATGGCGGCGTAGCAGGCCTTCGTAGCGCAGCTTCTCGCCGTCCCGGAAAAAAGTCGCCCGCCCTGAAACGTCTGTGCCCGCCAACGTACAGCGACCCTCGAGGCGGTATTGTTTGGCGGTGAATTCGGGATATTGCGCGCCGAGCCCGCAGGCCGAGAGGAGGGCGGCGGCGGCGACGCAAAGAAGGCTGGCCCGGCGCATTCAATCGGGCCAACGCGGCGCGCAAACCGCAGTTCCTCGCGCTTGTTCACGCCCGCTCGGCGTGGGAAAATTGCACCGATGGACGCCTCGCCGCTCTCCCGTCCGGATACGACTGCGCTGCTCGCGCGGGGCGTAACGCGCGTACTCGCCAACCATGGCTTGGCTTCCGTCCTCGAAGTGCCACTGGCGAACGGGCGGCGCGCCGATGTTATGGCGCTGACGCCGCACGGCCAGATTTGGATCGTGGAGACCAAGTCGTGCTTTGAAGACTTCGCGGCGGACTCCAAGTGGCCAGACTACGTCGATTATTGTGATCGCTTTTTCTTTGGCGTGACCGAGGCATTTCCGCGCGAGCGCATTCCCGAAGATGTCGGGCTCATCGTCGCAGACGGTTTTGGCGGGGCCATCCTCCGCGATTGTCCGCCGCGTCCGCTCGCCGGCGCACGTCGAAAAGCAGTGACCCTTTTGTTTGCGCGACTGGCCGCCCAGCGCCTGACCTCTTATTGATTGCCGGCGATCGGTGCGCAGATGTCCCCGCGCGCTCGCTCGCGCGCGCTGGCGTGCAAATCACTCGTTGGCGCCAAGCGGCGAATAAGTGCGATGCCCCGCCGGCTGGGACTTTCAACGACGCGGGGGGAGTTTCCCTGCGCTGCCTGACCCCAGCGCACTAGAGCGATCTCGGCGCCGGCGCGGGCCTCGCGGTCGTCGATGACGAAATAATTGTCGCTATTATCTGCGTAGAGAGAGAGAGACCAGTAATTCTCCCATGGCGCCACGCGCACCGTCAGCGGTCCTTGCGACAGATCGTAGGCGCAAACGGAGTAGGCGAAGTCCGGCGAAGGGCGCACGATCGTGCGCGAAGCCGGCGTCACGCGTTCGCCGAAATGCCAGACATTGACGCCGCCGGCGCCCAGGCGGTCGAACGCACTGCCCATCAGCACGCGCGGCGTCGCGTGAATGAACATGAGATGCGCGGCGACGGCGATCAGCAACGCCCCTGCCGCATAAATGGCGGCGCGCTTCAAGCCGTTTCTCCGGGGCAGGAGAGGCGGGTGAGGACCGGCAGAGTGTCAGCGCTAGGATAAAAACCGCGCTGTGGATTGTAGAGGCGCAGCATTAGCGAAAAGCCGCGGCGCGCTGCGCGTGTGGAAAGCCAATAAGGGGCGTCGCCGCGCACCGGCGCGACGCGCACGCGCCAAACGCCTTGGCGCCCTGCCTGCACCTGCGATGCGTCAATGGAATGCGCGTGATCGCTGTTCGGCGCGAGAAAGCCGTCGTCCGCGTAGAGCGTCACGGACCACCAGCGCGCGCGCGGTTCATGACCCGAAAGTTCGTAGATGCAGCTTTCGCGCAGCGGACGCCCGTCCTGATCCTCGGTAAGACTGAAATAGAGCGCTTCCTGCGCGCTCAGTGCTAGCAGGCCTTCGCGTGCGATGATGGCGCGTGTGTAAGGCCCCGCCGCCGTAGAGCCGGCGGCTCGATTGTGCGTCCACGCGCCGTAGCGCTCCGCGAAATTATCGCGGCCGATCTCGATCGTCGCCCAGCCGCTTGCCGCGCCGAGCGCAACACCCACGACGATCGCCGTCGCCCACGCCAATACCCGCCGCAGCACCCTGCGTCCCCCGATGCGTCTCAGCCCGCTCCCGCTTCCGCGGGAGTTTTGAGGTCGAGCGAGAGCGCATGCAAGCCGGTTTCAAATTCTTCACGAAGCGCGTGATAGACCAGACGCTGGCGCGCCACCCGCGAAAGCCCCTCGAACGCTGTCGACACCAGCGCGAGGCGGTAATGCGTCTCGCCCTGCGGCCGCGCTCCGGCGTGGCCCGCGTGCTGCGCCGATTGATCTTCGATCACGAGCTTGTGCGGCGCAAAATGCGCCGAGATCGCACTTTGCATGCGCTCGCTGCGCGAAAGATGTTTTTTCTCGTCTGTCAATTCCTTGTCCGTTTAACCGTTGGCGCCCATACTGACCAGTCCATGTCCGCGTCGTTCGAATACCGGCCGAAATTCGTCGACATCCGCGTCAAGAAACCTGACGCGGCCTCGATGGAACGCGAGCCCGAAGATCTGCCCTGCGACCATGTAGGGTGCCGCCGCGCGGGCGTGCATAAGGCGCCGAAAGGCCGCGATCTCACCGGACAGTATTGGCACTTTTGCTACGACCACGCAGCCGCCTACAATCGCCGCTGGAACTATTTCGCCGGCATGAGCGAGAGTGAACTGGCCGATTACCAAAGGCGCGAAGAGGCCGGTCACCGGCCAACATGGACGTTCCGTGGCGGCCGCGGCGATCGTCTGTCCGCGGCGATGCGCGGTTTTCAGGCTGGACGGCGCACCGATCCTTTCAGCTTTTTCGGCGAAGCGGGGCGCTCCGCTGGGGAAGAGATGCGCCCACGCCGGCGTCTGACCCGGCTGCAAACGCTCGCCTTCGAGGCGCTGGCGCTGGAGGAGGACGCCGACGCTGCCCAGATTCGAACGCGTTACGCCGAGCTGGTGAAACGCTGGCATCCCGACTCCAACGGCGGCGACCGCGGCGCGGAAGCGAACCTGCATCGCGTCATCAATGCGTATCAGACGCTCAAAGCGGGCGGCTTGGTCTAAGCTCCGGCAAATCGCCGCCTTTTGCTGCATGCTGCGCCGCGATAAGGTAAAGCCCGTTCCCCGAACCAACTCCAAGAAGCCGAATGACCACAGCTGACGACCTCCTCGCCATGAAGCCCGACAAGCAGGTCCTGGCCCGCGCGTTCGGCGTCGAAAGCGACATGAAAATCCCGGCCTTCTCGAAGAGGACCGAGTACGTTCCCGAGATCGACGAAGCGTATCGATTCGATCCGCAGACCACGCTGGCGATCCTGGCCGGGTTTGCGCACAACCGGCGGGTGATGGTTCAGGGCTATCACGGCACCGGCAAATCCACGCATATCGAGCAGGTCGCCGCGCGGCTCAACTGGCCGCTGATCCGCATCAATCTCGACAGCCATGTCTCGCGCATCGATCTCGTCGGCAAGGACGCAATCGTGCTGAAGGACGGCAAGCAGGTCACCGAGTTCCGCGAAGGCATGCTGCCTTGGGCGCTGCAGCGGCCGGTGGCGATCTGCTTCGACGAATACGACGCCGGCCGGCCGGACGTCATGTTCGTCATCCAGCGCGTTCTGGAAGCAAGCGGCAAACTCACGCTGCTCGACCAGAACCGGGTGATCACTGCGCATCCTTGCTTCCGTCTGTTCGCCACCACCAACACGATCGGCCTGGGCGACACCACGGGGATGTATCACGGCACGCAGCAGATCAATCAGGCGCAGATGGACCGCTGGTCGATCG
>CAZIOD010000016.1:0-39679 GCA_964540785.1 uncultured Terricaulis sp. | reverse complement strand
TTCGTCCGCGGCGACGCCATCGCCGGGCTGCTGATCGTTTTCATCAACATCATCGGCGGCATTATTATCGGCGTCGTGTCGCACGGCATGGAGTTTTCCGAAGCCGGCCGCACCTACACGCTGCTGACGGTCGGCGACGGGCTCGTGACGCAGATTCCGGCGCTGATCATCTCGGTCGCCGCGGGCCTCTTGGTGACCAAGGCCGGCGTTGACGGCGCAGCGGACAAGGCCCTCGCCAAGCAGCTCGCCTCCTATCCCGTTGCGCTGGGCGTCGTCGCCGCGTGCGCGCTGGGCGTGGGCGTGCTGCCGGGCATGCCGCTCATACCGTTCTGGATTCTTGCGTTCACAGCGGGCCTGCTCGCATGGCGGTTGCGTCAATCCAACCGCGCCGCCCTCGCCGCTACCGAAGCCGCCGCTGCCGCGCCAGCACCTGCCGTCGAAGAGACGCCGGCTGCCTCGTTGGCGATGGACGATGTGCGCATCGAGCTTGGCTTTGCACTCTTGCCGCTGATCAACGACGTTACCGGCCGGCGTCTCACCGACCAGATCAAGGCGTTGCGCAAGACGCTGGCGCAGGAATACGGCTTCGTGATGCCGAGCGTACGCATCCTCGACAATGTCCAGCTGGCCGCCGACGCCTACGCCATCCGTGTGCGCGAAATGGACGCCGGCGAAGGCAAGCTGAAAATGGGCGCACTCCTGGCGATGGATCCGACCGGCGCCGGCATCGCCCTGCCCGGCGAAGCGGTGAAGGAGCCCGCATTCGGCCTCGACGCAAAATGGGTCGACGAGCGGGCGCGCGAGGAGGCGAGCTTCCGCGGCTACACGGTGGTCGATCCCGCCACGGTGCTAGCGACGCACCTCACCGAAATCATCAAAGAGCACATGAGCGAGCTGTTGACCTTCGCCGAGGTCAAGAAGCTGATCAAAGACCTGCCGAAGGATACCCAGACGCTGCTGGACGATGTGGCCCCGGCGCATATCTCTTGGTCGGGCGTCCAGCGCGTGCTGCAAAATCTCCTGAAAGAACGCGTCTCGATCCGCGATCTCGGGTCGATCGTCGAAGCCATCGCCGAAGCCGCGCCTGCGATCCACGATCTCGTCATGATCACCGAACATGTGCGCGGGCGCTTGGCGCGGCAAATCTGCTGGCAACACCGCAATGCCGATGGTTCGCTCCCCATCGTCACGCTCTCGCCCGCCTGGGAGCAGGCGTTCGCCGAGGCGCTGATCGGCGAAGGCCAAACCAAGCAGCTCGCGCTGGCGCCCTCCAAACTGCATGAGTTCGTGGCCGACGTGCGCGCCGCGTTCGAAAAGGCCGCGCAACAGGGCGAAACGCCCGTTCTGCTCACCTCCCCCGCCATTCGCCCGTTCGTGCGCTCGCTGATCGAACGCTTCCGGCCGAGCACGGCGGTGCTGAGCCAGGCCGAAGTGCACGCAAAGGTGCGCCTCAAGGCGATGGGGCAGGTTTAAGAGTTCGTCATTCACTTTCGCTTAACCAAAACCTCCAGCACCGCTAACCGCTCCGAAATGAGTCACGGCGCTATATCGGAGCTATGTCGGGCGCAAACGCCTTGTCTCACGAGCCGCTGCCGCGCACGCGCGCGGCGCCGATTTTCGCCGTCGCCTCCGGCAAGGGCGGGGTCGGCAAGACGTGGCTGTCGACCATGCTGTCGATCGCCTTCGGCCGGGCCGGCCAGCGCGCGCTGTTGGTGGACTGCGACCTCGGGCTCGCCAATGTCGACGTGCAGCTCGGCGTTCGGCCCACAGCCGACGTGCACTCGGTCGTGCGCGGCTTTCTGGAGCTGGATGCCGCCGTCACGCCGGTGCAAGGCGGGCCGGGCCGCAATGGCGGCTTTGATCTTATCGCCGGCCATTCCGGCTCGGGCGCGCTTGGCGCGGTGAAGCTCGAGGAAGTCGGCCGCATCGCCCAAGGCCTTGCCAAGCTTGCCCCGCACTACGACCGCATCATTCTGGACCTCGCGGCGGGGATCGATCCCACCGTGCTGCGCTTTGCGCGCGCGGCGGACCGGCTAATGATTGTCACCACCGAAGAGCCGACAGCGCTCACCGATGCATACGCGATGGTGAAGCTGTTGCGGCTGCAAGGCTACGACATCGTGCCGTGGGTGATCGTCAACATGGCGGAAAGCCGGGTCAAGGGACGCAAGGTGTTCGATCAGTTCGCCATGGCCTGCAACGAGTACCTGGGCTTCCGCCCGCGCTTCGCCGGCGCCATCTGCCGCGATCCGCGCGTGCCGGACTCGATCCGCGCGCAAACCCCGCTGCCGATACGTCATCCGCAGAGCCAGGCCTACGAAGACGTGATCCGCATCGTCGAGACGCTTAACGCGAACTAGGCCGCGCCGCGCGCAGCGTCGCAAACTCATCGAGCTCAGCCGCTTCCTGCTTGTCGCGCGCCAGCTTCTCGCGCGCTTCCGCGAGCTCAATCAACCGCTCGAACTTGCGCGCCTCGACCAACGCGGCGCTGATGAGCGCGCGCAGTCGATCGATCTCGGCGGCGATGATGTCACGTTCCGCTTCGAGCGCGCGCCGCACCGAGACAGCGGCCACGGCGTACCCGCCGTAGGCGCGCGTGGATTCATAATCCTTTTGCGCCGCCTGCTGTTCGGAACGCACGGTGGCTTCATGACCGAGAACGCGCTGTTCAAGCGTGTTCTGGCGTTCGATCTGGTCCGCCAGCGCACGGCGCAGCATTTCCACGTCGCGGCGCGCGAGCTTCAGGAGCGTACGAAGGGATTTCATGGGCGTGTAGAGAAAGAAATTCGCAGCCCAATCGTCATTTCGGGGCAATGCAAAGCATTGAACCCGGAACCCAGGGGCAACCACGCAGCTTTCTCATCCCCTAGGTTCCGGGTTCTCGCTGGCGCGAGCCCCGGAATGACGAGTGAGGTCGGCGGGGTGCTTATGCGACTCATTGCAACGCCCCTTCAAGCATCGCGAAGCTTTCGGCGATGCTGCTTCGTTCGTCACGTGCTTGCGCAAGCAAAGCCTCGAGCGCGGGACGCACGCGCACGGCTTCATCAACCTGCAGGTCCGCGCCGGGCTTGTAGGCGCCGATGCGGATGAGCTCTTCCATCTCTTCGTAAAGCGCGAGCGCGCTCTTGGCGCGGGCGATCAATTCATTCTCCACAGCCGTGTGGCACATCGGCATGAGACGCGAGATGGATTTCAGCACGTTGATCGCCGGATACCGCCCCCGCTCGGCGATGGCGCGCTCCATGACGATGTGGCCGTCGAGAATGCCGCGCACGGCGTCGGCGATCGGCTCGTTGTGATCGTCGCCGTCGACCAGCACGGTGAACAGCGCGGTGATCGACCCTTGCTCGCCCTCGCGCCCGGGGCCGGCGCGTTCGAGCAGCTTTGGCAATTCAGCGAACACCGACGGTGTGTAGCCTTTCGTCGTCGGCGGCTCGCCGACCGACAAACCGATCTCACGCTGGGCCATGGCGAAGCGGGTCACGGAATCGATCAGCAACAGAACGTCCTTGCCCTCGTCGCGGAAGTGCTCCGCCACCGCGCACGCCATATGCGGCGCAAGGCGGCGGCGTGCAGCGCTTTCGTCGGAGGTGGCGACTACGACGACGCTCCGGCGCCTGCCCTCTTCGCCGAGCGTGTCCTCGATGAACTCCTTCAATTCGCGGCCGCGTTCGCCGACCAGACCGATGACAATGACGTCCGCCGCCGCGCCGCGCGCGAGCATCGACATCAGGACGGATTTGCCGACGCCTGAGCCTGAGAACACGCCCATGCGCTGGCCGCGGCAGAGCGCGGCAAAAAGATTGAGCGCGCGCACGCCGACATCGAGCCGGCCGCCCACGCGCGCACGTTCGTGCGCGGAAACCGGCGCGGCGCGCACCAGATGGGCCTTGAGGCCTTGCGGCAGCGGGCCCTCTCCGTCCACGGGCTGGCCGAAACAGTCGACGATGCGCCCCAGCCACCCGCTCGACGGGCGTACGCTCTGCGCCCCGCCCTCAAGAGCCACGCGCATGCCGGGCCGGATCGCTTCAATGGCGTCGTACGGCGCCAGCAAAGCGCGGTCGCCGCGAAAGCCGACGATCTCCGCGCGCGTGCGGCGAAGGCCGAGCACCGTGGCGCGCGCGCCAAGCGCCAGCGCCTCCATCGGACCGGTTGCTTCGATCAGGGCGCCTGACAAGCCTGTCACGCGTCCTTCGAAATTGCGCGGATCGAGCGTTTCGATGTCGCGCGCGAGTGCGGAGAGGATGGAAGACATCGGCGCGAGAAATTCCTCACATCTTCTTCGTTCGCGTATGGTTAGCGAAAGCTGAATCTTTCCAAGCGTTGTTCGCCAACCGATTCAAAATCCGCGGGTTGTGCTCCGCAGCTCCGCGCATACATCCCATTGCATCGCGTCGCGAACCCTGATTCACGTCTGCTTAACGGAGCTGATGAAGGGCTGGTTCACGCAAAGTCGGCAACCGCGGAATTAGGAATTGTTACCGGGCTTAACACTTTCGTTACCGGCAGCATGGTTATGATTCTGTGGATTAAGGTTTTTTGCCGAGGCGCGTGCGCCGATCGGGGAGCAATCAATGCGAGTTCTGTTGATCGAGGACGATAGCGCGACGGCGCAAGGCATCGAATTGATGCTGAAGTCCGAAGGTTTCAATATCTACTCAACCGATCTGGGCGAGGAAGGCATCGATCTCGGCAAGCTCTACGACTACGATATCATCGTCCTCGACCTGTCGCTGCCGGACATGCACGGCTACGATGTGCTGAAGCAGCTCCGGGTTGCGCGGGTAAACACCCCGATCCTGATCCTCTCCGGCACCATGGACATCGACACGAAAGTGCGCGGCCTCGGCTACGGCGCCGACGATTACATGACCAAGCCCTTCAACAAGGACGAGTTGATCGCGCGGATCAACGCGATTGTGCGTCGCTCCAAGGGGCACGCTCATTCCGTCATCAAAACGGGCGACGTCGTTGTCAACCTGGACGCCAAGACCGTTGAAGTCTCGGGCCAGCGCGTGCACCTGACGGGCAAGGAATACCAGATGCTGGAGCTGCTCTCGCTCCGCAAGGGCACCACGCTGACTAAGGAGATGTTCCTCAACCATCTCTATGGCGGCATGGACGAGCCGGAGTTGAAGATCATCGACGTCTTCATCTGCAAGCTCAGGAAGAAGCTGGCGGCCGCGACCGGCGGCGAGCACTATATCGAAACGGTGTGGGGCCGCGGCTACGTGCTGCGCGATCCTCAGGAACAAGGTGCAGCGGTCACCCCGACCAGCGGCGTCGCCGCGGCCTAACCAGCCGGAGCTTTTCGCTAACCATTAGCGCTGCGCGCTGGGCCGCGTTCGCGTATCCTTCGCGGGATGCGCCTTCACCATGCTTGATCGACGCACGCTGCTGGGCGCCGGCGCCGGTGCGCTCGCCGGATGCGCGAGTAAGCCGCCCGCGCCCGATCCTCTCGCGGACGCTCAATTCCGCGATCTCGTCGACCGCCTGGCGGAGCGCTCGCGACGCACCCGCCCATTCCTCTTGCGCCGGTTCGATGCATCGCGGCTGACCCTTGAGGGGCGAATTCTCTACGACGCCATTCTGCCCGGCGCCGAAGCGGATGCTGCGCTGGCTGCGCGCACATGGGGGGTAAACGGGCTCCCCTACGCCGTCACGCATCGTTACGGCGCATGGCGACGTGCAACGGAAATGCGCGAAGCGGACGATCCTGACCGTATGGCGCTCAGCGTCCAGGACGACACGAATCGTTTGCGCGCAGACGCCGGCGCGGGCGTGATCGCGCCGGGGTCTCTGATCGGGGTGACCATTTCCGCCGTCGAGGCCGCAACGGCGCGCGTGCTCGCCGTCGAAGGCGACCGTTACGAACGGCTCGTACAAGCCCTCACGCGTCAGCTGGACGTCTTGCGCGGCCTGCGAGCGCACGCGCCGAGCGAACTGGGCGTGTGGCAGTTTGCAGATGGGGACGAATTCTACGCCCAGGCGCTACAGTTCCACGTCGGTGCGCCGACAGAGCCCGGCGCTGCGCATGAATTGGCGCGGGCGCGGGCGCACGAGCTGCAGAACCAAGCTGACGCGCTATTGCGCGCGGAAGGCCTGACGCTCGGGAGCGTGGCTGAGCGGCTCCGCGCGCTCGCTGCGGATCATCGACATCACTATCAGCTGAATGACGCGGGCAAACGCGCGGCGATCGCCGACATGCAGGCTCAGCTGGAACGGGCGCGCTCCGTACTGGCGTCTCATATCGACGGCGTGGCCGATGCGCCGGCCGAGATTCGCGGGCTGCCGCCGGCGTACGAGGCGGCGGGGACGCAAGGCAGGCGGGCGGGACCTGTCTATTATGTGGATCTCGGCGCACCAAGGCCGCACTGGAGTCTCGGCAGCGTGGTCCACCACGAGCTGATCCCCGGACACATTTTCCAGGACCCCTTCGAGCAAGCGGCGTCTCCTCCGACGCTGCAAACGCGTTACGCTTCCGGATACGGCGAGGGCTGGGCGATCTACGCAGAACAGCTTGCCGATGAGGCTGGCGCGTTTGCGGACGATCGGCTGGCGCGCGTGGGCTATCTGCAATGGATGCTGTTTCGCTTGGCGCGAGTCATCGCCGACACGGGTTTGCACGTCATGCGATGGCCGCTGGCTCGCGCCGTGGAAGTGATGCGGGCGCTGCAGGGCGGATCGATCGCGTTTGTCGGCATCGAAGATGACGCGCTACGGCTCGGCGCACAGCCCGGCGCGCATGCGGCTCAAGGGTTGGCGGCGCTGCACATCGCTCAGTTGCGCGCGCGCACGCAGCGCGCGGCTGGGGCAGCGTTCGATGCAAGGCGCTTTCATGGCGCTATGCTGCGTTACGGCCCCCTCGCCCCGCCTGGTCTGGATCAGGCGGCGCGCACGGCGTTTCTCCCGTAACGGAAACGGGCGCCGGAGAGCCGGCGCCCGCTATCGAAGGTGAAACGGGGTCTTTGTTAGTACGTGTAGCGCAGCCCCAGAAAGTAGGACCGGCCGTACGTATGGTAGAATGAGAGCCGGTTATCGGGCGTCAGATAATCGTAACGCGCCTCATCGGTCAGGTTGATGCCTTCGAACGTGACCGCAAGACGGTCTGTGAGATTCAGACGGGCGGCGGCGTCCACATTGAACGATTCCGCGGTCTCTTCGGTGGCGTTCCCGTCGCGTCCCGGCAGATTAGTCGGGAAGCTGCTGCGATAGGCGCTGGACACACGCGCGCTGAAGCGATCGTCCTCGTAATAGAGCGTCAGATTGTACGATTCCTCGGATTGGTTGGTGAGCTGGCCGCTATAGGTCACCGCGCCGGAGGAGTTCACGTAATCGACATCGGAAAACACCCGCGTGTAATTGGCCAAGAGCCCCATATTCTCCAGAACACCCGGCGCGAAGAAGAAGGGCAGCTGCAGCGAAAGCTCGTAGCCGTAAACTGGCCCGCCGGGCGTGTTTCGCGGCACGTTGTAACCCCAGTAGAAATTGGGATCGTCGATCACGTGGCAACTTCCTGGAAATTGGCCGCCGCACGCCGTGATCCCGACGCTGTCGGGAAGTCCAAAGGGATTGCCGGTGAACGGACCGGTCTCGCGCACCGTCTGCACGAAGCTTTCGAGGTCGCGATGAAACAGCGCCGCCGAGAACAGGCCGCCCTCGGTAAAGTACCATTCGAATGCGAGATCGTAGGCATCGGCCCGGATCGGATCGAGTTGAGGGTTGCCCGCAGTGATGGTGCGGTTCGATCCGGATACCGAGACGGAGGGGTTTGGGTTGAGCGAGCCGAGCGGCGGCCGCGACATGACGCGTGAGGCGGCAAAGCGCAGCAGGATGTCGTCGGCCGGTTCGAACACGACATTCATCGACGGCAGGAAGTCGTCGTATTCGCGACTTACGGTCGTTGTGGTGTCGACGCCGCCAATAATCGAACGGCCGGTCGAGGTCTGGTCGGTCTGAACCCAGCGCGCGCCGACATTGCCGCGGAAGCCGACATGGCCCAGCATTGCATCCCAATCCAACTGAGCAAATGCGCCGAGCGTCTCCTCCTCTACCGAACGGTTGTTGGCCAACGCCGGAAGCGGCGACATGAGGAACACCGTCTCGTCGTAGAGATCCCAAGCAGCCGCCGCGGCGCCAATGTTGGGAATGAGCCAGGTGACGCCGTTGAAGGTGATGAGATCGCTGTAGTCGGCGATCGGCGTGCCAGCTGCAAAACCAGGCAGCACGGCTTCCTGGTTCGCCGTGCTGTTGGGAACGCCATTCCAGCGTCGACGCTCTGTGGTTGCGAACTCATAGGAGCGGAAGTTCACGCCGCCAATGAGGGTGAAGACGTCGTTAATATCGAAGGTCAGTTCGCCCTGCGCCGTTTCATATGCGTTGTAGGTGGTCTGTGGACGCAGGCGAATTTCTTCAAGACCCCAGCTGAGCGGATCGGTGAGATCGAAGCCGAAGCTGAAGCTCGGCATCGTGCTGCTGTCGCGGAAGTCATAGATGTAGTCCTGCGTGACAGCGCCGGGCCCGCCGGCGCGGAACAGGAGCGTGGTCTGCACGGGGTTGGTGTGGTCAGACTCCGCCCAGCCGACGCGTCCGGTGAAGCGAAAGCGATCCGAGAAGTCGTGTTCCGCGTCGAGCGTGACCTGATTGAACTCGGTCTGCAATTCGTCGCGCCGCAGCTCGCTGCGGATGACGACATTGTCGAGCTCTGCATAGACGAGAGAATTTCCTTCGATCTCCGCATCGATCACGTCGATGGCGCCGACGCCGATCGTCAGGTTCGATTGCAGAAAGGTTTCTTCGCGGGAGCCTTCGAAATTGGAGTGCAGACCGCTCAGTGTGAACACCGTCGACGGCGAGGGCGCCCATTGCAGCGCTGCCGTCGCGCCCAGTCGCTCCTGTTCATGCTCGTAGATGTCGAAACGAGGCAGGCGCGGACGAAACGCCGCATTCAGGTCGGCAAGAGGGACGCTCGAGAGATTGTTGGGCGCTGTGATGCCGCCGAATGCGGCCCATCGCACGGTGCTGGCGCCCTCCTCCCGCGCTTCGCGATCCGAGTAAGCGACCGAGAACAGCGCGCCGAGCCGGCCGCCGCCGTTCAAATCCCAGCGATTGCTGATCAAGAATGCGCCGCGTGGGTCGGTAGTCTCCGAGAGGTCGTTGTATTGGCCCTGCCCGGAGGCCGCCAACGTGAAACCCTCATAATCGAACGGCAGAGCCGTGCGCAGATCCACGGTGGCGCCGAGCGAGCCTTCTTCGAGCCCCGCCGATGCGCTCTTGCGCACAGTGATGCTGTTGAACAGCTCGGAGGCAAAAATATTGAAGTCGAACGAGCGGTCGCGGTTGTTGCCGCCGGTGGCGTCGGTGCTGCCCGTGGTGGTCAGCGTCTCCATGCCATTAATGCGCACCCGCGTGAACTGAGCGCCCAGGCCGCGCACGGTGATTTGACGGCCTTCGCCGGCGTCCCGCGTGATGGCCACGCCCGGCACACGCTGGATCGATTCCGAAAGATTGGAGTCGGGGAAGTCGGCGATGTCCTCGGCCACGATGGCGTCGACCATGCCGGTTTCGCTGCGCTTGATGTCGATCGCCTGCTCCAGACTGGCGCGAAAGCCGGTGACAATAATGTCTTCTTCAGCGGGCTCCTCCTGAGCGAGAGCGACGCCGCCGGCCCCCAGCCCAAAAGCTAATGCCAGCGCGCTCAATGAGGCGCTTCCCCAGCGCGCCTTGCCCGCGAGTGAACCGGTGTGCTTTGCCGCCATAACGTCCCTCCCCGGCGAGCCCGGACGACGGGGTGGACTTCAGCCCCAGCCGCTTAAGGCCGCGTTTCGTCCCTATGACACCGCTTTCATTGGAATTGCTACCGGTGTCTTTTCTAGAAATAGGTCAAGATTGCCTCTCTTGGCAAGGCCCCTCGTTGCCCTGGGTGAATTGAGCGCCAGGCAAGTGTGTCGCGCGGGCCGCAGCTACAGGGCCTGGTGGGTGACAACCCCGTCCGAGACGGTCAACACCGGCTGGGCCGCAGGGATAGTCGCCGCATCCGCCTCGATCAGGTCGACCGAAAAAGCGCTGATATCGGCGCGTTTGCCGGCTTCGATCGTGCCGCGCACACCCTCCTCGAAAACCGCGAACGCAGGGCCCCAGGTGAGCATTCGCAGAGCGTCCTCTCGAGGCACGGCCTGATCGACGCCCCAGTCCGGTCCGGCGAAGCCGGAAAGATCGTGCCGATGAGCGGCCGCGTAGAACTCAATAAGCGGATCGCCTTTCTCCACCGGCGCGTCGCTCCCCGCCGCGATTACGGCGCCCGATTCCAGCAAGGCGCGCCAGGCATAGGCGCCGCCGAGGCGACTAGGCCCCAAGCGCGCCGGCGCAAAGTGCAGATCACTAATCGCGTGCGACGGTTGCATCGATGCGATTACACCCATGGCGCTGAAACGCGGGATGTCTTGGCGCGCAATCACCTGGGCGTGTTCGATGCGCCACCGCGCGGCGGCGAGCTCCTCCGGCTGGCCAGCGAACGCATCGCGATAAGCATCAAGCACGAGCCGGTTGCCGCGATCGCCGATCGCGTGCGTGGCGACCTGGTAACGTGCTTCGCGCGCGCGCCGAAGATGTTCGCGCAATCCTTCGAGCGGCGTCACGAGAAGACCGCTGCTGCCTGGCGCATCGTTGTATGGCGCAAGGAGCGCCGCGCCGCGTGAGCCCAAGGCCCCGTCCATGTAGAGCTTCACGCCGCGGATGCGCGCTCGTGATGCGGCGTCCGGCCGGTATTGGCGCGCGAGCTCCGCGTCTTCTGGCTGAAGATAAAGATCGGTGCGCAAGGGCAATTCGCCGGCGGCGTCCAGGGCTTGAAAGAGCTCAGCTTCAGACGCGCTGGTGCTCATATTACAGACGCCAACCCAGCCCCGCGCCGCGTAGAGGTGCGCCGCCTGACGTAGCGCGTCGCGGACCATCCCCGGCGTAGGCGCGGGCAGTGCAGCTTCGACCAATCTCATCGCATTGTCGATGAGCATGCCGGTGGCGGCCCCGCGCGCGTCGCGCTCGATGCGCCCGCCTGCCGGATCGCCGGTGTTCGCATCGATGCCGGCGCTTTCTAGCGCGGCGGAGTTTACAACGGCCGCGTGCCCGTCGACGCGCGCGAGGAAGACGGGGCGATCGCCGACCACCGCATCGATGTCTGTACGCGTCGGGAAACGGCCTTCGGGCCAATGCGTCTCGATCCAGCCGCGGCCCACAATGGCCCCCTCGGGATTCGCGGCGGCGTACCTGCGCACGGAATCCTGCAGCTCAGCAATGGATGCGACCCCGGTGAGATCGAGCCGCATCGAAATCATGCCCACGCCCGTGAGGTGAACGTGCGCATCGGTGAACCCTGGGAAGGCCGCCGCGCCGCCCAGATCGATTTCGCGCACGCCTCGCGCGCCCGAGCGCGCCTCGTCAAGCGGACCTGCAAAGGCGATGATTCCGTCGCTGATGCGGAGCGCCTCAACGCGAGGCTGGGCGGCGACGCCCGTATAGATCGGGCCGCCATGGAGGATCATGTCCTGACTCTCGCGCGCAGCGCATCCTGCAAGCGCCGCGGCGCATACGGACTGGGCGAACCGGCGACGGCTGAGTTGCATGCGACCCCCTTCGTTCGCCGGCATGGAAGCGACGCCCGCGCCACAATGCAAGCCTGCTTGCGATGCCTAGCGCTCGCCGATCCCCATCAAAACGAGAAGACAGGTCGCGCGATCATGAGCCAATAGATGGCGACCACGGCTGCAAAGGCCGGAAATCCGAAGGCAAACCAGAGCCGGAACAGACGGTGATAGGCGGCCGGCAAAGCGCTGCCGGCCTGCACCGCTTGCTCTGCCAAGGCCCGCATGCGCATCTGCATCCACACAACCGGCAACCAGAACGCGCCAGTGACGAAATAGAGAATGATCGACAGCACGATCCACGCCTCGGTCAGCGGATAACCCGCCACATGCGCCAACGCGACGCCCGTTATCGGCTGCAGCACCACCGCGGTCGCTGTGAACAGAAAATCCGCGATGACGACGACGCGGGCGACGCCGGCGATCACGGCGACATTCTTCGACAGGTGCGCCATCAGCATGAAGAAGGCGATCCCGGCGCCCGTGCCAAGCAGGACGGCCGCTCCGACCACATGCACGAACTTCAAGAAGAAATAGAGCGTCATCTGTCGCGCACCATTGCGAGCGCCACCAGGTTCAGTACGATCAGCGGGAATATTTTTAGCATCGGCCCGATCGGATCGCGCCATAGACCCGGCAGCAGAAACGTGCCGAAGACGAAATAGAACACTGAAAGCGCGATAGCTAAGTACAGCCCCCAGCGCACAGTCGGCCGCCAGGCGATCATCGCCCCGGCAAGAAGGTCGGCGAGTGCGCCCGCGACCACGGAGGGCCCGCTCAGCGCCCCCAGGCCGCCCTGCTCTAGCAGGGAAACGCCAATGTCGTAGCCGATCGTCAGCGAGACAATTCCGGTGCCGATGAAGAAGAGCGACGTGATGCCGATAACCAGCGGCTGGAGAAAATAAAGCGCCGCATAGGTGCGCTCTTGTGCAGTGGCGGGATTGGTTGCGAGCGCCTCGGTTAGTCCCCGCGGATCAAGTCCGGTCGCTTCAATCCATGATCCAGGATCGCCAACTGCGCCGCGCTCCAGTTCGCGCCGGGCGCCGATGCGGATGGGCGTGCTCCAGCCTAACCTGCCGGCAACATCGCCGAGCGCGTAGCCTAACCCCATCAATGGCGCGGGCACTTCGATTTCCCTGGCGGGCTTGCGGCCGAGCCAGGCGCGGATCGCCCGCACGCTTTCGGCAAAGCTTAGCCGCTCTGGCCCTACCAGCTCCAACACCACGCGCGATGGCGCATCGTGGCGCGTCATGCGAACGATGGTCTGCACAACATCGTCAAGCTGCACGATTTGCAGATCGCCCGCTTTGGGGTCGATCGGCGCCACAGGAAGCGCGGCAAGCCCCCTCAATAAGGCGCTGCCGCCTTTGGCGTCTTCACCGAAGACGATTGCCGGCCGCAGGATCACCCAGTCAAGATCAAGCGCCATCAGGGCATTGTCGGCAGCCTGCTTGCTGCGCGCGAAAGGCGACAAGCGATCCTGCACGCCGATCGCGGAAAGGTGGACGATGCGCCCCACCCCGACCTCGGCGCACGCCCGGAACAGGCGCGCAGCTGCGGCGTGGTTCACGTCCTCGACCCGAACGCCAGCCGTATCGGCGAATACTCCGGCGCAATTGACGACGGCGTCAACGCCGGCCAATCGCGCGCGCCAGGCGGCTTCACTCATACGCGTAATGTCGGCGTGTTCGCCATCCGCCGCGCGCCTTCCGAGTGCAATCACATCGTCGCCATGTCTGCGCAGCGCCGCTGCGGCGGCCGCGCCGATAAAACCCAATGCGCCGGTCACGAGCACCTTCATATGCGCGCCACGATCGCCGGTTGGGCGTCAATCCCCGCGGTGGCGACGCTTGGCGTCATCCGGCGAATGCCGGTAAACGCAAGCCTGCCGTCTTGGTTGGTATGCTGAAAACGCTTCCAGCCAGCGGCTCGCGCACCAATTGCTCCCTGCTGAGACCGTCGCGTGCGCTGGTGACGTAGAGAATTGTCATGTCGCGCCCGCCGAAGGCGCAGGCAGTCGGCTGGCTGACCGGCATTTCAATTTTTCGATCCACCGCGCCATCGGGGGAGAGTCGCAAGATGCAGGCGCCGCCCCATTGCGCACTCCACAAGCAGCCTTCTTCGTCGAGCGCGGCGCCGTCCGGGGTCGCCTTAACATCGGTTGAAGAGAAGAACACCTCCGGATCGGAAAGCGTGTTCTTGGCCCCAACCTCATGCGCATAAATCTTGCGCTCCAAGGAATCGGCCACGTAGAGTCTGCTCGCATCGGCGGTGCTCACAATGCCATTGGGTATGCCGAGGCCCTGGCGCATCGCGCGCAAGCGCCAATCGGGCGACAAGACATAGAGCGCACCGCAGCCAGGTTGAGCGTCATCGTCCATCGTCCCGAACCAAAAGCGGCCGTCGGCCGCCATTCCCCCATCGTTGGCGCGATTCCGCGGCCGATCCTGATCGAATTCGATGCGCGCCTCGAAGGCGCCCGTGTTGATATCCAGCACGCCGACACAACGATCCGCGGCGGCGACGAGGCCGCCCGCGTCGCGCAATGCAAGCGCGCTGGGGCGGAGCGGCAACGGATACTGACCGGCGGCGCCGGTGTCCGGCTGGAGCCATTCGATGCGTTTTCCGCGGATGTCGACCCAGTAGAGCCGGCCCAGCTCGGCGTCCCAGAGGGGGCCCTCGCCCAGGGTGTTTTCCCGCCGCGCGGCCAGCTCAACCTGCATGCGCTAACTCATCCGCGCCGACATGAGTGAGTCCTTGTCATCTTCGACCTGTTCACACTCCCGCTCCAATGGGACCGTGAGCACCACGCTTTGCGTCGGCAGCACCTCGCGCCAATCGGCAATAAGCCGCTTGTAGGAACGCCCAACTGGACGGATCTCACGGTTGAGATCGTAGAGTCCGACCGGATGGATGCGCTCATTCTTCTCTCTGAGAGCGGTGTCCCAATCCACTTGATCGGTGAGCGAGTACCAAGTGAAGCCCACCGTCGGCACGCCGTCGTTGCGTACGCGCAAGACGTTCGCCCATTGCTTCCAGAGCCAGTTCACGGCCTCGTCCCCGTTCGGCCCTTCAATAATGTTCGTCTCGGTGTGCATCACCGGAAGCCTGTAGCGCGCGTGATACTGGCGCGTGATCTCGCTATAGCCAAAAATCTCTCCAGACGCGCGGTGCTCGCCATTAGCAGAGACGCGATGTTCGTTGGTCCAGTAATAATCGTTGCCCAGAATGCAGTGATGGCGGGGCGATTTGTCGATAAAGAAATGATACTCTTCGCGCGTCATGCCGTTGTCGAGCAGATATTCGTACATCGTCGAATCGACACGGTGTCCGTAATTCAAGTCGAGCGACAAGAAACGGCGCGAGTTCTCGAATTCCGCCGGACCGATCGCAGCGGGGCACTCGGCATGAAAGTATTCTGAAGATTCGCTTTGAATGAAGATGGCGTCCCTGCGCGCCTCCAGAATCGCGCGCATCGCCGACACGTTGGCCTTGACGATGTGCTTCAAGGCGGTGACGAAGGTGCGGTCCGTAGTGCCCTGCTCGTTCCACCAGCCAAAGAGTCCGGAGAACATCGCGCAGATGAACATCTCGTTCACCGGCGTGTAGAGCTGCACCCACGGAAACCGGTCGGCGAACGCGCGCGCATAGGCCGCGAAGTGATCCGGAAAGTCCGGATTCTGAAAATCGCCGATCCAGTCGGGCACGCCGAAATGGCAGAGATCGACGATAGGAACGATGTCGCGTCGCTTCAGCTCCGCGAATGTCCGATCCGCAAATTCCCAATTGTAACGGCCGGGTCCTATGAGGGTCGTGTGCAGCGGGGGGCCGTAGCGCAAGAACCGGATACCCAGATCCTGCACACAGTCGAAGTCTTTCTGGAAGTCGCGGTAATGCCCGCACGACTCCATTTGATCGACTCGGACCCTGCCGCCGTCGATCTTCGGGATCGAGTTTTCGATACCCGTCGCGAACATGAACGCCGTAATGGAGCACCTCCGAGGGGCTAAACCAGCCCTCAGCGATTTGGTTCGCCCCCCGCCGCGATCAACGTCTCAGGCGACCTTGCGGCATCGGCTCAAAGCAGCCAGGGCGTCCTGTCCGGACTGGACATTGCGCACCCAGGCTTTGCCGTGCGCCAGGGCGACGACGATGTAGTGTGGCGTGAGATTGGCCCCCATCCGCACCACGTCGCCTACGGCGATCTCCTCGCCGTCGCCCTGGTCGTGCTGAATCTCGAACACATCTAAATAGCTGATAGCGCTCATGCGCACTTCCTCCGCCCAACGCGATCATTAAGATATGCTGAGTCACTCAAAACGGAACCGGTGGAGCGCAGAAGAATTGTTACTCTTCGGCCTGCGCAGCACCCGTGCCACAGCGGCGGTACCCCGTGGCGGATAAGGCGTCTAAGCGGCGAAGCGCGAAGGCCTACGGAAAGCCGGATCGCGACGGCTTCATCCACCGATCCTGGATGAAAAACCAGGGTCTGCCAGACGACGTCTTCGATGGGCGCCCGGTCATTGGCATCTGCAACACGTGGTCCGAACTCACGCCGTGTCACTCGCATTTGCGAGATCTTGCCGAGCACGTGAAGCGCGGCGTCTGGGAGGCCGGCGGGCTGCCGCTCGAGTTTCCGGCCATGTCGCTGGGCGAGACCCAGATGCGGCCCACAGCGATGCTGTTCCGGAACCTTCTTGCAATGGAAGTCGAGGAGAGCATTCGCGCAAACCCAATCGACGGCGTCGTGCTGCTCGGGGGATGCGACAAGACCACGCCAGGCCAGCTGATGGGCGCCGCCAGCGTCGATCTGCCCACCATCGTGGTCTCGGCGGGCCCGATGCTGGACGGGAAGTTCCGCGGCCAGAGCATCGGCTCCGGTACCGACGTTTGGCGCTTCTCCGAGGAAGCGCGCGCCGGAACGATGAGCATGCAAGAATTTCTGTCAGCGGAGGCCGGCATGTCGCGTTCTGCCGGCACCTGCATGACGATGGGAACGGCTTCGACGCTGGCGAGCCTGGTTGAGGCGATGGGACTCAGCCTGCCGACCAATGCGGCATTGCCGGCAGTCGACGCGCGGCGGCGTACGCTTGCGCACCTGTCTGGACGACGGATCGTCGAGATGGTGCGCCAGGACATCCGCCTTTCGCGGATCGCAACGCGCGAAGCGTTCGAGAATGCGATCCTGACCCACGCCGCCATCGGCGGATCCACCAACGCCGTCGTGCACCTCTTGGCGATCGCGGGGCGGCTCGGCGTGCCGTTGAGCCTCGACGACTTTGACCGCATCGGCCGAGATGCGCCCTTGCTCGTTAATGTCATGCCGTCCGGCGCGTTTCTGATGGAGGCGTTCTGCTACGCGGGCGGCGTGCCGGCGGTGCTTCGCGCGCTGCGTCCGCTGTTGCGCGAGGCCATGACGGCGGCGGGAACGCCGCTCATCCAGATTGCCGATACTGCCGAATGTTATGATCCGCAGGTTATCGCCAGCATGGATCGTCCGTTCGGCCCCTCTTCCGGCGTGTGGGTGCTGCGCGGCAACCTTTGCCCGCAAGGCGCGATCATCAAGCCGAGCGCTGCAACTCCCGCCCTGCTGCGCCATGAGGGGCCGGCGGTCGTGTTCGAAGACATCGAAGATTACAAGGCGCGCCTCGACCACCCCGATCTGCAAGTCGACGAAAATTCAATCATGGTGCTGAAGGCCTGCGGCCCGATCGGCTACCCAGGCATGCCCGAAGTCGGCAACATGGCGCTGCCCGGAAAGCTCCTGTCTCGCGGCGTGCGTGACGTGGTGCGCATCTCCGACGCGCGGATGAGCGGCACCGCATACGGCACCGTCATTTTGCACGTCTCGCCCGAGGCCGAAGCAGGAGGCCCGCTCGCACTTGCGCGTACCGGCGACCGCATTCGCTTCGACGGGCCTGAGCGCCAGTTGAATTTACTGGTGGCGCAGCAGGAATTGGCGAAACGGCGCCAAGCTTGGCAGCCGACGCAAAAGCGCGCCGACCGCGGCTGGGTAAGACTCTATCAGGAGCATGTGCAACAAGCCGACAAAGGCTGCGATCTCGATTTTCTAGTCGGCGCCAGCGGCAGTGACGTGAACAGGGAATCGCATTGAGCGCGCTCTATCCCGATCTCGCCAAGCGCGTTGTCTTCATAACAGGCGGGGCCACGGGCATCGGCGCCGCCTTCGTCGAGGCCTTTGCCGCGCAAGGCGCACGCGTCGCCTTCGTCGATGTGGATGCACGCGCGGGACAAGATTTGGCGACACGCGGTAGCGCCTGGTTTCGACACTGCGACATTACCCAAACCGATGAGCTGATCGGCGCCATACGCGACGCCGCCGCCCATTTCGGCGCCCTCGATGTTCTCATAAACAACGCGGCCAACGATCAGCGGCACAAGGCGGAAGACCTGGATGAGGCCGCATGGCGCTCCAACCTCGCCCTTAACCTCGATGCGTCCATGTACGCGGCGCGCGCGGCATACGAGATCATGCACCCGGTTCGCAGCGGCGTGATCCTCAATCTCAGCTCAATCAACGCGCTGCTGGCGCCCGCCGGCATGGCGGCCTACGTCGCCGCAAAAGCCGCGCTGCTCGGCTTGACCAAAGCGCTTGCGCGCGAGTGGGGCGCCGCGAACATTCGGGTCAATGCCATATCGCCGGGCTGGGTGGTGACAGAGCGACAGCTGGCGCTTTGGCTTACGCCCGAAGCTGAAGCGGCCTGGATGAAGCAGGTGGCGCTGCAGCGGCGCATCCAACCACGCGATATCGCGAACTTGGCGCTGTTTCTCGCATCTGAGAATGCAGCGGCGATCACGGGCCAGAACTTCGTGATCGACGGCGGCAGAACATGACGCTCGACGAGGCGCTACGCGAGACGCCGCTGATCGCGATTCTCCGCGGCGTCAGGCCCGAGGAGGCCGTCGCCATTGGCGATGCGATAGTGCGCGCCGGCATCCGCGCCATCGAAACGCCCCTCAACTCGCCGGATCCCTTTAGTTCGATCACAGCGCTCGCGCGCGCGTTCTCGGATCGCGCCATCATTGGCGGCGGTACTGTGCTCACAGGTGCGGATGTCGATCGACTTGCCGACGCGGGCGCCCGGATAGTGGTGGCGCCGAACACGGCGCGCGATGTGATTGCGCGCGCCCTTGAGAGGGGCTTGACCCCGCTGCCCGGCTTCTTCACGCCCAGTGAGGCGTTCACAGCGCTTGGCGCGGGGGCTACTCACCTGAAGCTCTTTCCCGCCGTGACCGGCGGCTTTGCCCACATGAAAGCGCTTCGCGCCGTGTTGCCGGTCGAAGCCCGGGTCTACGCTGTAGGCTCAGTGAAACCGCAGGACTCTTACGCCTGGCGCGAGGCGGGCGCGGCTGGACTGGGGCTCGGGTCGGAACTTTACACGCCGGGAATGCAGGGTGAGGACGTGTACGCGCGAGCGGTTCATGCGGTCCGCGCCTGTCGCGCTGATTAAGCCGCGACGACCAAAGAAGATTGGGCGAGCGCGCCGGCGAACGCGGCGACGGATTCATCCAGCTCAGGCAGCAGCTTTCCGCGCACCGATCCCAGCGCGGAATAAGCCGGACGCGGCGCAGGCCAACCAAGCTCTCGCGCAGGGCGGGGTCGAACGCGCGCGCAATCCAGCTTCACCGCGCGCGCGATGGATCGCCCGAACTCGGCCCACGTGATCCCGGCGCCGTTACTGAGATGCCAGAGCCCAGATTCCCGGTCGATCACTAGGTCGAGCACGGCGTTGGCGAGGGCGGGCGTGTAAGTCGGCGAGACCACGAGATCGGCGGCGCAATCAGCCAGCCGCCCCTCGCCCAGCTCGCGAACAATCCATGCCGCGAAGTTGAATGGATCGTGCGGTGAGAAGAAGGCCGCCGTGCGCACGATCAGCGCATGGCCGCCGAGATCGAGGATCGCGCGCTCAGCGTCGGCCTTGCTCGCCCCATAGACGTTGAGCGGGTTCGGCGCATCCGACTCGACGTAAGGACGCGCAGCTGCACCATCGAACACAAGGTCGCTGGAAAAGGTCACGCTGTGCACGCCAAACTCGGCGCAGAGCCGCGCCAGCATGACCGCACCGTCCGTGTTCGCAGTACGGCACGCCTCGGCTTCGCGCTCGGCGTCGTCTACCCGCACCCAGCCCGTCGCGTTGATCACCGCGCACGGCTTCAGCGTGCGCAATGCGTCCAGCAGCTTTGCTTCGTCACACAGAGGCAATTCATGGCGACGCGTCAGAACGCAAGAAAGATCGCGATGCTCGCATGCCCGGCCCAGCGCCTGACCCAACGTGCCGCTCGCGCCGAGGATAAGCAGCGGCGGCCCACGCCCGCGCTCCGGGCCATAAGCGGCGCCGCGCGGGGGAATGTTCACGACGGGATGGGCAAGACGAACTGCCCGTCTCCACCAGCCGTCGCCGCCGATCTCCGGTTGTGCGTTCTGGTCCGCGCCGAGATTTTGGATGTAGCGGCCAAGCGCCGTCATTCGCGGTGCGCCAGAAGAAACGTCAAACGCGCCGGGCTCATAATGGCCGAGCCGGCGCGTCATCAGACTGTCCCAATCGAAGGCGCCCAAGAGCGACCACGCTGTGACGGCGCGAAAGTCGATTCCCTCTTTCCGCAATCGCTGTGCGCACCGCCAAGCGTCGGCGAACCAGCGTATCTGCTCTTCGCGCGTACAGCCGTTGTGCGCCTCCGTGATGGCAATGGGCGCGCCGTAGCGCCGCCAAGCTTCACGGCACGCATTCTCAAGACCGGCCGGCGCCGCGCTAAGCACGCGCACTGCTTCGACATCGACATAGCGCTGATGGCCATTGCCCCCCACGCATATGCCTGGATATCCCTCGCAGCGCGCGTCCAGAAAACGATCGCTGGTGAGATAGTGGTTGATGCCCACGATGTCTGGAGGGCACGGATCGTCGGCGATGGCGCGCAGTCGGTCTCCCAGGCCGAAACGGGCAAGGCGGCGCCAAAGCACGTGCTCAGCGGTCACCCGGCCGAACAGCAGATCCCATGTCATCCATCGGCGCGTGTTGTCGAAGCGGGCCTGGTCCGCGAGGTCCGCTTGCGCATAGGTGCAACCGAGGTCCTCGGTCTGCACCAGGCGGGCCTCGGGATTGACGCGCCGTACTTCGCGCATGGCCAGCCGCGTTGCGTCGATCTGATTTAGCAGCGCGAGCCAGAACAAGCGCTCGTCACGCGCGTGCGGCAGCCAATGTCCGTATAGAGCCGAAAAGCGCGCCGTCGTCAGGGGCTCGTTGATAGGCGTCCAGTCCGCAACCCAAGGGTAGCGCTGCGATGCGCGGCGGGCATGTTGCGCGACGCCTGGGGCAAAATTCGGGGACAGCAGGTCGACGTAGCGCGGCCCAGACCCATGGTGCACGAGCCCGGCGATAACACGGAGCTCGGCTTTACGAAGACGCGCGAGGCGACGGTCGCTCCAGCTCCAATCGCACGCATCCGGCGCGGTCGGCGCAACGCGCTCCCACAACACCGGATAGCGGATCGCATTCAGCCCGAGCGAAACGAAAAGATCTATGTCCGACTCGCGGACGTGATGGCCGGTCAGCAGCGTTTGATCGGCAAATTCATCCCCTACACGGGCAACCGTGCATTCGTGACCGCCCCAAAGTTCAAGTTTATTCACGACGAACGAAATAGGCGGCGTTCCGCGGCCGTCCAGACTGTGCGCGCGTGGCCGTCATGCGCGGAACAAAAAGCTTGCATCGCGGCTTTCGCTTTGGCCTCAAGCAGAGAGAATTCCATTGCGCCAGCAACCGCGGAAGACATCCGGCCGGGCTCTTGGAGCCATGTCGTCAACTCATCCTCTCATTTGTTTCTCCCACCTGCGCTGGCGCTTCGTTTTGCAACGTCCTCAACACCTGATGGGGGCGTTTGCGCGCAGGCGTGACGTTACTTTTTGGGAAGAGCCTCGGTTCGAAAGCGGACCGGCATCGCCGGGGCTTGACGTGGAACGGTGCAAACACACCGGCGTCATGATTGTGACGCCGGTGCTGCCCGGCGGACTCTCGGAAGACGACGCCGAGAACGCCTTGCGCAATCTGCTGACGGCCTATGCCGGCAGGGATCGGCGCTGGATCCGCTGGTACTACACGCCGATGATGCTGCCGTTCTCGCGAGACCTGCCAGCAGCGTGCACGGTCTACGATTGCATGGACGAACTGGCGAATTTCCGATTTGCGCCTCCAGAACTGACGACGCTGGAAAGCGAACTGTTCGAAGTCGCCGATGTGGTCTTCACCGGAGGCTATTCGCTATTTGAAGCCAAGCGGCGCCGCCACGGCAATATCCACCCCTTCCCCTCCAGCATTGACCGCGCGCACTTCGCGAACGCCGCGACCGCGAGCGATCCCGCGGACCAAGCGGGGTTGCCGCATCCGCGCCTCGGATTTTACGGCGTGATCGATGAGCGCATGGACGTCGACTTGTTGCGCCAAGTCGCTGAGGCCCGACCGTCCTGGTCTTTCGTTATGGTGGGGCCTGTCGTCAAGATTTCGCCGGAAGATCTGCCCCGGCTCCCCAATATCCATTATCTTGGCCAAAAGAGTTACGACCAGTTGCCAGCCTATCTCTCGGGCTGGGACGTGGCGTTGATGCCGTTCGCGATCAACGACTCGACGCGCTTCATCAGCCCGACCAAGACCCCGGAGTATCTCGCAGCCGGCAGGCCGGTTGTCTCGACGCCGATTAAAGACGTCATCCGCCATTATGGCGAGTTAGAAGCAGTGAAGATCGCGGCCACGTGCGAAGAGTTTGTCGCAGCTTGTGAGGACGCGCTGGCGCTGGCGCGGTGCAAGCATTGGCGGGCCGATGTCGAGGCGCTCCTTTCGGCGCAATCGTGGAGATCGACGGCTGAGGCGATGGAGCGCCATGTCGCCGAATTGGTCGAGCGCGATAAGGTGGTGCCCTTCCGCGCCCCGGCAGGACGGGCCGCCGCCCGTTACGATTATCTCATCGTCGGCGCAGGCTTCGCGGGATCAGTATTGGCCGAACGCCTCACCTCGCAGCTCGGCAAACGTGTGCTCGTCATCGATCAGCGCGAGCACATCGGCGGCAACGCGTACGACCGCCTCAATGAGGCCGGCGTGCTTATGCACGAGTATGGGCCCCACATCTTTCACACCAACAGCGAGGACATCTTCGCCTATCTCAGCGAATTTACCGCTTGGCGGCCTTACGAACATCGTGTCCGCGCCGTGATCGGCGACAAGCAGGTGCCAATCCCCATCAATCGAACCACGCTCAACGCGCTCTACGATCTCAATTTGAAGACCGATCAGGATGCGGCGATGTTTCTGGCGTCGCGCGCCGAGACGCCGGCGGAGATCAGGACCTCCGAGGACGTAGTGCTGGCCGCCGTGGGAAGGGATCTCTATGAAAAGTTCTTTCGCGGCTACACTCGCAAGCAATGGTCATTGGATCCGAGCGAGCTCGACAAATCGGTGACTGCGCGGATTCCCACACGCACGAATACCGACGACCGTTATTTTGGCGACAAGTTCCAGTTCATGCCGCGCGAAGGATTCACGGCGATGTTTCGCAACATGCTCGATCATCGCAGGATCGATGTTGAACTCGGCGTTGATTTCCAGGCCATCAGAGACAGAGTGCGTTACGACCGGGTGATCTACACTGGCCCGATCGACGCCTACTTTGGTCATGTGTACGGCAAACTGCCGTACCGCAGCATAAACTTCCGACACGAAACGCTGCGCCAAACTCAATTCCAGGACGTGGGCACCGTGAATTATCCGGCAGAGGACGTGCCATATACCCGCATCACCGAGTACAAGCATTTGACGGGTCAGTCGCATGACCAGACGACAATAACGTACGAGTACCCGTGCGCCGACGGCGCTCCCTATTACCCGATCCCGCGACCCGAGAACCAGGCGCTCTATAAGAGATACGCCGCGCTTGCCGAGTCCGAGCCGCGCACGCTGTTCGTGGGACGTCTTGCGAGTTACCGCTACTACAATATGGACCAGGTGGTCGGCCAGGCGCTGTCCGTATTTCGTCGAATCCGTCTTGGCGAGACAGAACGGGCGCCAGCGAAGACGGCGCAGACAAGCGCGGTCCGCTCACAAGCGCCCGCCACAACGACCTTGAGAGAAGGCTAGACCTAGGCGCGGCGCGCCGAAAACTGGTGGAGCCAAGGGGAGTCGAACCCCTGACCTCTTGAATGCCATTCAAGCGCTCTCCCAACTGAGCTATGGCCCCGATGACGTCGCCGCGTTGGGGAGCGGCGCGCGGTTTTGGGAGGGCGGAACCTAAGCTCTCGTCCGCGCCGGTTCAAGCAGCCTTAGCGGCTGCCGTCGTCGTCCTCTTTGTCACTGGAGATTTCGCCGAGTTCGTCTTGGGGAAACTCTTCCTCGTCCTCTAGCAAGGGCACGGAATCGTCGTCCCCGTCTTCGCCGAGGTCGGCCTCGTCATCTTCAGAGAAGCCTTCCGGCAGCTCGTCCGCCGATTTGGGAACGACGGCGTCCTCGTCGTCATCTTCCGTCACCAAGGGCTCGGCTTCCGCCTCGGCATCAACCTCGGCGGTTTCCTCGACCTCGGACTCCTCGTCCTCATCGTCGTCACTCGCCCCTTTGCTTTTGGCCTCTTCGAGTTCCTCGTCCTGGTCGTAATCGGGATCGTGCGCGGCGACACGAGAGCGGCCGCGACGGGCGCGTGCCCCTTCCTCGCTCGGATCGAAGCTGGTGGTGCACTTGGGGCACACCGCCGGACGCCGGCGTAGGTCGTAGAACTTCGCACCGCAATTCGGGCAGACTTGCTTCTCGCCCAAGTCCGTTTTCGCCAAGCGGCCTCTCCTTTGGCTCCGCGCTCTTCTCGCGCGGGGCGCTCGCTTGCCACCAACGGACGGCCCTGTCAAAAGCTTTGTGGTTTCCTCTAAGCGTCGGTCGGACTGAATGACGTCATGCGTCTGAAAGCGCGATTTGCTGGGCCGTTGAGCGGCCGCGCACGGCCCCCGGGGGACAAATCGATTTCCCATCGCGCGTTGGTCATGGGCGCGCTGGCCAGCGGCCGCACCGAGATTGAAGGTTTACTCGACTCCGAAGACGTGAATGCCACCGCCGCCGCGGTGCGCCTGTTCGGCGCGGACATTGCCGAAGCGGGGGCGGGCCGCTGGATCGTGACGGGCGCCGGCGGGCTTCGCCAACCGCCGGAGACAATCGACTGCGGCAATTCCGGCACCGCCGCGCGCCTGCTGATGGGCGCAGCCGCGTCTTACCGATTGAGCGCACGCTTCGACGGCGACCAGTCCTTGCGTAAGCGGCCGATGAATCGCGTTATCGCGCCGCTGACGCAAATGGGCGCCCGCTTCGATAGTCCGAACGGCCGGTTGCCGCTGATCATGCACGGAGGCGCGCTCAAAGGGCTGACCTATCGCGCGCCGGTCTCCTCGGCGCAGGTGAAATCGGCGGTGTTGCTCGCCGGCCTACAGGCCGAGGGCGAGACCGTGTTCATCGAACCCGAACGCTCGCGCGATCACACCGAACGCATGCTCCAGGTATTCGGCGCAAACTACGACGAGATCGAGATCGAGGGCGCACGTCGCCCTCGGGTGCGCCGCGGCCCGCTGACCGGCGCGCATATATACGTGCCGGGCGATCCCTCCTCCGCCGCCTTTCCCGTGGCGGCCGCGCTCATTCTCGGCAAGTCCCAGGTGCGGATCGAAGACGTTTTAGTAAATCCGCTGCGGCTCGGATTTTTCGAGACCATGCTCGAAATGGGCGGCAAGATTGCCTACGAGGAGCGACGCGATCCGATCGGCGAACCGATCGCCGATCTTGTGGTGAGCGCAAGCCCGCTGAACGGCGCCGCGCCGCCCGCGCGGCGCGCGCCGGCAATGATCGATGAATTCCCCATTCTCGCGGTTGTAGCCGCTTTCGCGCAGGGCGAGACACGCATTGTCGGCGCCGCCGAGTTGCGCGTGAAAGAGAGCGACCGCATCTCGACGATGGTGGAGGGCCTTCGCGCCTGCGGCGTAGAGGCAGACGAACTGGAGGACGGGCTCGTCGTGCGCGGAAATGGTCCCAAGGGCGTACGGGGCGGCGCCGAAATCCGCACGCTGGGCGATCATCGCGTAGCGATGTCGTTTCTCGTGCTCGGTATGGCCTCGAAGGAGCCCGTGATCGTCGATGACGCTGGCATGATCGCGACGTCGTTTCCTGGCTTTGCGGAATGTATGCGCGGCCTGGGCGCGGATATCGACGCCATTTGAGTCGTGGGGCGATCGCGCCCCAACGCGCGACGTCGCTAGACCGGATCCGCGTTGCCGGCATGACCTGCTGCGCGCGTCACATCCTCGCGCGGAGCGCCTTGCGCCAGGATCGACGTCGCCGCCATGTCAGCCGTGGTGTTGCCCAGGGTCCGAAAGATGTCGGGAATCACTTCCACGGCGATGAGGATGCCGAGCAGGTCGATCGGCACCCCGAGCGCCAGGCAAATCGGGGCAATCGACGCAACAAAAGACACTTGCCCGGGCAAGCCGACAGACGCGATTGAAACGGCATAAGCGACGACCACCGCGCCCGCGATCTGCAACAGGGTGGGTTCAAGCCCGTAAAGATGAGCGATGACAAAGCAGACCGCGAGATTGGCGACCGGACTGGTAAAGCGAAATACCGCGACGGCCAGAGGAAGGACAACGTCGGCGACATTGGACGGGATGCGCATGCCGCCGAGCGCGGCCTGCAGCATGGCCGGAAGCGAAGCCAGCGAACTTTGGGTCGAGGCGGCAATCGCCCAAACGGGCGCGGCCGCAGCCGTAAAGCGGCCAATGGGCTGACGGCCCCAGGTTATCGCAATGAGCCAGGCGATTACGGTGGCGCCGGCGGTGGCTATGGTGACCACCGCCACGTAGTGCGCGAGCGTGCCAGCCGCACCGAGCCCGGCGCGAAGCCCGACCCCGATGGATAGGCCCAGCACGCCGAGCGGCCCTGCCAAAAGAATCCAGCGCACGATGACGACCATCGCTTCTGACACGGCGCGAAAGAACTCGACGACCCGCCCCCGCTGGTGCGGCGGCAGTTGCGTAGCTGCAAAGCCGAAGAAGATGGAAAACACGACAAGCTGAAGGATGTTGTCCTCCGCCGCCGCGGCGACCGGGTTGGCGGGCGCCAGGCCGCGCAGCCATGAAACGAATGTCGGCGGCTCGCGAATCTCCACAGCGCCGGCGCCGACGCTGCCCACCAAAGCTTCAGCGGCCGCACGATCGACCGGCCAGAGCGCGAGGAGGCCTTGTGTCGCGGCGATGCCATAGAGAGCCGCGAAGAAGATGAGCCCCGTAAACAGGACGACCGACCGGCCGACCAGGCCGCCGGTCTTGGCGGCGTCCGCGACCGAACCAATGCCTGTGATGAGGAGTGAGACCACCAGCGGCACCACGGTCATCCGCAAGGTGTTAAGCCAAAGCCCGCCAAACGCCTCGATGACTTCCGCAGCGCCGGTGAGTTGAGGGGCGTATCCGCGCACGAGCGCGCCGGCGGCAAGGCCGGCGATCAGTGCGACCAGGACAATGATGCTGATCCACTTCACGCATGGCCCCCGATGGCGCTTGGTAGCGCTCGCCGCGGCGTAACGCTAGCCGCACGCCCGCCCCTCCGCCGCCCGATGGCGGCAGCCTGTGTTCTATTTGGCAAGCGCGACGGCCGCCCCTTGAGCGGGAGCCGGCGCACGCTTTGGCTTCGCCCGAAATTCCAGTTCGCCGTCCTCGATGCCCCCGTAACGCAGATCCATGATGTCATGGAAATAGCTCTGACGCTGCTTCCAAGGGGCGCGCGTCGTTTGCTTTGGCAGGATGTGGGCCGCGCGCTGGAAGTAGCCCGACGAAAAATCGACGAACGGGCGGTCCTCGATTGGCCCTTTGAGTCGAGGGGTCGCCGAGGCAAGGCCATACGAGTCGAGATAATTGATGAGCCGGCAGGCGTATTCGAGGATGAGATCGGCCCGTAGCGTCCAGGATGCGTTGGTGTAGCCGAACACCGAGATGAGATTGGGCACGTCCGAGAACATCGCGCCCTTATAGGTATAGCTCTTGCCGGTATCGATCTTGCGGCCATCGACGCACACTTCGGCGCCGCCGAAGGTCTGCAGCACCAGCCCGGTGGCGGCGACGATGATGTCGGCTTCAAGCAATTGTCCGGATTTGAGCTTAACGCCGGTCTCGGTGAACTCCTCGATGTGATCGGTGACGACAGAAGCCTTGCCTGCTTTGATCGCGTCGAACAGATCGTTGTCCGGCACCAGGCAAAGCCGCTGCTCCCATGGCTTATAAGGCGGCGTGAAGTGCTTCTCGATCGTCTCACGGTCGAGCTGCGCTTCGATCGGCTTCATGATGCGCTTCTTGAATGCTTCGGGCCGGTTGCGCGCAAAACGAAAGAAGAATTGCTGGAAGAACGTGCGGATGCCGCGATTGATGTCATAGGCCAATTGCGCCGGGAAGGTGCGGCGTAGAAACTGGCCCAGCTTGTCCACCGCCGGCATGGAGATCATGTAGGTCGGCGTACGCTGCAACATGGTGACATGAGCAGCCTTGTCGGTCATTGCCGGCACCAGCGTTACAGCGGTGGCGCCAGAGCCGATGATGACGACGCGCTTGCCGCCATAGTCGAGATCTTCAGGCCAGAGCTGGGGTTGGATGATGGGGCCGTTGAAGCGGTCCATGCCTTTGAACTCGGGCATGTAGCCATGCTCGTATTTGTAGTAGCCGGCACACATGAGGACGAAATTGGCCGTGAAGCGTTTCTGGGCGCCCTCGTGCTCAGCCTCGACGGTCCAGCGTGCGTCTTCACTCGACCAGGCGCATCGTCTCACGCGGTGCTTGAAACGAATGTGCTGGCGGATGCCGTACTCGTCGGCGGTTTCGTTCACGTACTTCCAGATGGCCGGCCCGTCAGCGATGGATTTCTGCTCGGTCCACGGTTTGAAGCTGTAGCCGAGCGTGTACATGTCGCTGTCGGAGCGGATGCCGGGATAGCGAAACAGGTCCCAGGTCCCGCCTATGGCCTCGCGGCCCTCCAGAATGACGTAGCTTTTGTCCGGGCAATGGTCGCTCAGGTGCACCCCGGCGCCCACGCCCGAAAGGCCCGCGCCGACGACCAGCACGTCAAAGTGTTCCGCCTCCAGCTCGCCATCTTTCGCCATAGGGCCATTGTGACCTGCGCAGCGGACGGAGCAAGGCCCTGACGCGGAGATGAACGCCTAACCAGCTTTGAGACCGTGAATTGGCGCTGCCGACGAACCTAAGCGGGCGATTCGGCGTTGCTCGTCAGCTGTGCGTCCGACCATCGCCGCCGTCGTCCCGCTCCACAACAAAGGGCCCCATATCGGCCGGGCGCTGCAATCGGCGCTCTCCCAGACCGACCCTGCCGACGAAGTGCTCGTCGTCGACGACGCCTCGACGGACGAGGGTCCCGCGCGCGTGCGCGAGTTCGGTGAGCGCGTCAGGCTGCTGCACAGGGCCGAGCCGGGCGCTGGCGGTTATGCGGCCCGCAATTTGGCGATCGAGGCTTCGAGCAGCGATTGGATCGCCTTTCTGGACGCCGACGACGCTTGGCGGCCGGGCTATCTGCGCACGATCCGCGATTTAATCGTCGCCTCCACAGACGCCGGCGCCGTCTTTACGGCCCGAACAATTGTCCGCCGCGACGGCACGTCGTTTGTGCAGACCGCGCTCGATTCGGATGCGCAGGCGTGCAAGCTCGAGTACGAGGCGTTTGTGCGGTTGTGGCTGCGGCTGCGCCGGTCGCCGATGTGGACGTCCGCGGTGGTCGCGCGCCGCGACGTATTGCTTGCCGCCGGCCAATTCCCCGCCGGACAGTGCGCGCGCGGCGGCGACAAGGACCTGTGGCTGCGCTTGGCGCGTCTCGCGCCTGTGGTCGGCGCCGCGGTCGTCGGCGCGACCTACCACAACGACTCGGCCAACCAGGTCACGCGCCGGACTTCGCTTAATACTCAGCCCTTTATCTGCCGGACCATCGCAAGCTGGATGGACACCGCGCCGCCAGGAGAACGCACGCTCCTGAAGCGGCTCTATAATCTAGAGGCGAGTTCTTATGCGAAGTGGTTGTTCGGCGCCGAGCAGCTGTCGCCGTCTGTTTATCGCGGCTTCTACGTGCTGGAGAATCCGATAACGTATCTGGCGCTCGCTGCGAGTTCGGCCACCCCCTTGCCGCTGCAGCGGGCAGTTCGCCAGCTAATTCCGCGCCAACCGTTCTAAAGGCGCGGGCGCGCCGTTGTCCGCCGGACGATGCGCAACGCACTCAAAGAGGTTCAGCAAGTCAGACACATGCCGCTCCGCGGCGTGGAGATTAACCGCCGTCGATCGGGCGCCGCGCGACAGGCGAGCGCGCAGCGCACCGTCGTCCACCAACCTCAGAATCCTGTCGGCAAGCGCGTTGGCGTCGCCGACGGGGAAAAGCAGGCTGTCGACACCCTCGCGCAGCGTGCACGCCAGCGAACCCACATTGGAAGCAATGACGGGCGTCCCGCACGCCAGGCTTTCCAGCACAGAATTGGGGAGGTTTTCGAACCATAGAGCCGGCGCGACAGAGCACAGCGCGCCGTGATAAAGCTCTGGCACCTCATAGGGATCGATCTGACCAACGAATTCGATCTCATCGCTGAGCTGCGCGTCGGCCGCCTGTCGCCGCAATCTGGCGACGTAGTCTTCATCCTGCCCGACCCCGGCAATCCTCAGGCGCACGGACCGCCCGCGCGCTTTGAGCACGCGCATCGCATCGATCAGAAGATGGGCGCCTTTGACCTGGTGCAACCGGCCGCAGAAGAGCACGTAGCGATCCGTTGCCTCGGCTTTCGGCGACGGCGCGAAACGGTGCGTGTCTACGAAGGTCGGAATGCAAGCCAAGCGCTCTGCTGAGAAACCCGCCCGTTGCATGGTCTCCAGCATGAACGGGTTGGTCACCACAAAGCGGTCGACAAGATCGAAATAGCCGCGCGCGCGCTGATAGCTCATCGCCAGCGCATGCACCGCGGACACAGCGCGGCTGTTTTCAACGCACCCATGCACGACGCTGGGCCAAAGCGAGCCCGATTGACACGCGGTGCACGGCTTGCCCCCGCGTAGACAATAAGTCTGCGAACAGAACATGCCGTAGTCGGAGAGTCGCACCACGACCGGCACGCCCGCCCGCTTCAGACCGACAAGCAGCGCCGGCGAAAGCTTGCGCAGGTACAGGAGCACGTAGCCGACATCAGGTTGCGTTTCCCGCGCCATTCGCTCCGCCGCGCGCTCGACTTCTTTCGAATAGAAGAGTCGCGCAAAGCTGGTGGTCAGCGCCTTCGGAGAACCGCGATACTCGCTGAAATAGAGGCGATCCTCGGCGTCAATCGGCGACACGAAATAATTCCGGTACGGCGTGGGAGCGTTATTCCTGTTTCGCATGGCGAAGGGCATGACCGTATGCCCACGCGTTTCGAGTTCTGCCTTGATGTTGAAGAGATAGCGCTCAGCGCCGCTCGCCACGACATATCTATGGTTGGCGATAAGCACCTTCATCGCGCGAGCACCGCATCGACGGACATTGGGATGCTCGACATATTCGCCCTACGCCGTGAATGAGGTTGCCGGCCGCGCCAGCGCCAGCCGTGCATCGCGACAAACGGACGTAATGGACGACCGGTTCCAGGCGCGAGCCAAGGCGAGCAGGGAACGCGCTTTCCCCGCGGGCCAGCGGCCCCTAGAACCCCCGTTATGATTATCGCCGTCGATGGGCCGACCGCCTCAGGCAAGGGCACGATCGCCGCCGGCCTTGCCAAACATTACGGGCTGAGGCGGCTCGACACCGGCTCGCTCTACCGCGCCGTTGGGCTGGCGGTGTTGGACGCTGGCGGCGAACCGGCAGACGTGTCGACGGCTGTCCGCGCCGCCGAGGCCTTGGATCTTGGCTCGATCGATGAAAACCGCATTCGTTCGAGCGCGGCGGGCCTGGCCGCCTCTAAGGTAGCCTCGATTCCGGCCGTGCGGGCCGTGCTCCGTAAAACGCAGCGCGCGTTTGCCGCTCATCCGGACGGCGCGGTGCTGGACGGCCGCGATATCGGGACGGTGATTTGCCCCAACGCCACGGTGAAGCTGTTCGTGACCGCCGACCTCGCCGTCCGCGCCAGGCGCCGCCATGCCGAACTGACCAAGCGCGGCGAGACCATCAGCCTTGAGGATTTGCAGGCGCAGATTGCCGAACGCGACCGTCGCGACATGGAACGGGCGGATTCGCCGCTCTATCAGGCAGCGGACGCGCACTTGCTGGATACGACCTCCCTTTCTATAGAGAGGGCGGTGGAGGCCGCTTGTCGCATTGTCGACGCGGCGCTTGCGCGCCCCGGGGCCTGACGCCTGCGGGACGTTTCTCGCATCCGGGTCTTCGCCAAAGCCAAATCGGACGGCCGCATGGGGCGGTCGAGACCGCCGGAGCCAACCGGTCGGCCCGTATCAGTTGGAGTTTGAACACGCATGGCTGCACCAGCCCAGAACGCTTCTCTCACCCCTTCCCGCGACGATTTCGCCGCCCTGCTCGATGAAAGTCTCGGCAAGCGCGGCATGGTCGAAGGCCGCGTCATCCCGGCCACGGTCGTCGCCGTCGAACACGACTTCGTCGTTGTCGACATTGGCCTCAAGACCGAAGGCCGCATTCCAGTCCGTGAGTTTTTGGTCGACGACGGCGCGGGCCAGCCCAAGCCCGGGGACATCGTCGAGGTCTATCTCGACCGCATCGAGAATGCGCTCGGCGACGCCGTTGTCAGCCGCGAAAAAGCGCGTCGCGAGGAAGCCTGGACGCGTCTAGAGAAATCCTTCGCCGCGCAAGAGGCGGTGAACGGCGCGCTGGTCGGGCGCGTAAAGGGCGGCTTCACCGTCGATCTGGGCGGCGCCAATGCATTCCTGCCCGGCAGCCAGGTGGACATCCGGCCGGTGCGTGACGTCGGGCCGCTGATGAACATCGTGCAGCCGTTCGCGATCCTGAAAATGGACCGTCAGCGCGGCAACATCGTCGTCTCGCGCCGCGCCGTGCTTGAAGAGAGCCGCGCTTCCGAGCGCGCGGAAATCGTCGGCCAATTGCAGGAAGGCGAAGTGCGCGAAGGCGTGGTGAAGAATATCACCGATTACGGCGCATTCGTGGATCTCGGCGGTATCGACGGCCTGCTGCACGTTACCGACATGAGCTGGAAACGCGTTTCGCACCCCAGCCAGGTCCTGAACGTAGGCGACACCGTCAAAGTCCAGATCGTCAAGATCAACCCGGACACCCAGCGCATCAGCCTCGGCATGAAGCAGCTGATGAGCGATCCGTGGGACGGCGTCGACGCCAAGTACCCGGTGAACGGCAAGTTCTCCGGCCGCGTCACCAACATCACCGATTACGGCGCGTTCGTCGAACTGGAGCCAGGCGTCGAAGGCCTTGTCCACGTCTCGGAAATGAGCTGGACCAAGAAAAACCTGCATCCATCGAAAATCCTCAGCACAAGCCAGGAGGTGGATGTGCAAGTGCTGGACGTGGACGGCGAGAAGCGCCGAATTTCGCTCGGCATCAAGCAGGTCCAGGCCAATCCGTGGGAAGCGTTCATCGCCGAAAATCCCATCGGCTCGATCGTCGAAGGCGAGGTCAAGAACATCACCGAGTTTGGCCTGTTCGTGGGCTTGACGCCCGAACTCGACGGCATGGTGCATCTTTCCGACATCGCCTGGGACGCACAGGGTGAAGAAGCCCTGGCCCGCCACAACAAGGGCGACACCGTGAAAGCGAAAGTGCTCGATGTCGATGTTGAGAAGGAGCGTATCTCGCTTGGCATCAAACAGGTCGCCTCCGACCCGATGGCGGACGCCGAGTTCAAAAAGGGCCAGATCATCACGACGGAAGTGGTCGATGTGGCCTCCGGCGGCATTGAGGTCGCGTTCGGAGAAGGCAACGCACTACGCAGCTTCTTGCGCAAGTCCGACCTCTCGCGCGATCGCAGTGAACAGCGCGCCGACCGTTTTGCCGTGGGCGATCGGGTCGACGCTATGGTCACGGGCTTCGACAAGGCCAGCCGGCGTGTCTCGCTTTCGATCAAAGCGATGGAGCTTAAGGACGAGAAGGAAGCGATCGCGCAGTTCGGATCGTCGGACAGCGGCGCCTCGCTCGGCGACATCCTGGGCGCGGCGCTCAAGGACCGCACGAAGCAATAACGGGTCCTACTACCGCACTTCGCAAAGCCCGGCGCTCATGCGCCGGGCTTTGTCTTTCCGACAGGCACGGAACGGCGCGACCGAGGCGGCGTTGTGCCGCAAGGGCGCATGGGCGCCGGGCTGCGGACACGGAGCAGCGACAAATCGGAGACCCCTATGACGCGCACCATCACCCGGCTCTATGACAATCGCGCGGATGCGCTCGAAGCAGCGCATGAGCTGGAACGAATGGGATTGCCCGTGGGCGATATCAGCATCATCGCGAGCAACCGCGACCGGTGGTACGACGGCAAGCAAGAAAACGCCCGCAAGCATGACCGCGACGGCAACGGACGGGACGACCGCGCTGAAGGCGCAGTGAAGGGCGCTGCTACAGGCGGCATCGTCGGGGCCGGTGCAGGGTTGTTGGCCGGACTCGGCCTGCTGGCGATTCCGGGGCTCGGCCCGGTTGTCGCCGCCGGATGGCTTGCCGCCACGGCCACAGGGGCGGCTGTCGGCGCCGTGGGCGGCGGTGCGATCGGCGGCCTCGTCGCCGCTCTGGTCGATGCGGGCGTGCCCGAAGAAGAAGCGCATGTGTATTCCGAGGGGGTGCGCCGGGGCGGCACGCTGCTCACCGTCCGCGCAGACGACGGCCGCGCCGGAGAAATCGCCGACGCGCTGGGTCGCTATCGCCCCGCCGATATTGCGACGCGCGGCCAGGAATACCGCAGCAGCGGCTGGACGAGGTTCGATCCCAACGCGCCACCGCCCGCTTGAGGAATGAACGCAACAGCAGGCAGGGCCGTGCGCCCGGTCTTTTTCTTTTTGGCTTTTCAAGTCTCTGCGTGGTTGACGCGACGCCCCGCGGCGGCCTTATCTGCTGCTGGGGAAGTCGGGGAGCCCTACAATGCTGCGGTCGGAACTGGTCAGCCGCCTCCAGGAAGAAATGCAGCCTCTGAAGGCGGCCGACATCGAACGCGCTGTCGATGTCGTTCTCGACGAAATCGCCGTGGCGCTGGCCGAAGATGGGCGGGTGGAGTTGCGAGGTTTCGGCGCCTTTTCCGTCCGCAAGCGCGACGCGCGCACCGGTCGCAATCCTCGCACCGGCGCGACGGTCAAAGTCGACGCCAAGCGGGTGCCTTTCTTCAAACCAGGCAAAGAACTGCGGCTGAAGGTCAATGACGGCGAAGAGCCGTAAGATTGGGAACAAAACCGCCTGCCGAGACGTTGTCGAGCGTTTTGGGGGGTGCATGCGGCTCTGATGACCACAGACCAGTCTTTGCTCGAGGCGCTCGCGGTCGCCGTCTACACGACCGACGCCGACGGTCGCATCACGTTCTACAATCGCGCCGCTGTCGAGCTTTGGGGCCAGGCGCCGCCTCCGGGGTCACGGTGGTGCGGCTCCTGGAAACTTTATCGGCCGGATGGAACGCCCCTGCCGCACGACGAGTGTCCGCTGGCGACCACCCTGAAGGAGGGACGCGCAGTCCGCGGCGTCGAAGCGGTGCTCGAGCGGCCCGATGGCGTGCGCATTCCCTTCAAACCATATCCGACCCCGCTTTTCGACGCCGACGGCAAGCTGCGCGGCGCGGTCAATATGCTTATCGACCTACGCGAGATACATCGCCACGAGCAGGACGCTGTGCGTCTGGCCGCGGCCGTGTCGTCCTCGGATGACGCCATCATCTCGAATACCCTGGACGGCGTCATCACCTCCTGGAACGCGGGAGCCGAGCGCATCTTCGGCTACACCGCCGATGAGATGGTCGGCCGCCCCTCAACGGCGCTCATCCCGTTGGAGCTGCGCCAGGAAGAAGAAGAAATCATCGGCCGCATTTCCCGAGGCGAACCAACCACCAATTACGAGACAGTGCGCCTCGCCAAGGAAGGCCGGCGCGTCGATATTTCGCTCACGGTCTCGCCCATCCTCGACGGACAAGGACGCGTCGCCGGCGTATCCCGAATCGCGCGCGACATCAGCGAAAGGAAGCGCCACGAACTCGATCTGGCGCGCTTGGCGGCAATCGTCTGCTCGTCGGATGACGCAATTGTTTCGAAAAAGCTGGACGGCTTTGTCACGACCTGGAATGGCGGCGCTGAACGCATCTTCGGCTACACCGCGGACGAGATGATTGGCCGACACATTACGACGATCATCCCGCCGGAATTATATGACGAAGAGCGCGAGATTATCGCCCGGCTCTCACGCGGCGAACGAATCGAGCACTTCGAGACGGTGCGCATCGCCAAGGACGGACGTCGCATTAATGTCTCATTGACGATCTCGCCCATGCGCGATGCATCCGGGAAGATTGTCGGCGCGTCGAAGATCGCGCGCGACATTACCGAGCGCCGCAGACACGAGATTGAACTCGCGCGCATGGCGGCAATCGTGTCTTCATCCGACGATGCAATCATTTCCAAGACGCTGCAGGGATTCATCACATCCTGGAATTTCGGCGCAGAGCGCACGTTTGGATACACGGCCGAGGAGATGCTCGGCCGACACATCACCACGATCATTCCGCCCGAACTGCACGAGGAAGAAGAGCGGATTATCGGCCAGCTCGCCAAAGGCGAACGGATCGAACACTACGAAACGGTGCGGCTCGCCAAGGACGGTCGGCGCCTGGACATCTCGCTCACGGTGTCGCCGATCCGTGATTCAGCAGGCCGCGTCATTGGCGCGTCCAAAGTTGCGCGCGATGTCACGGAGCGGAAGCGCGCTGAAGAAACACAGCAGCTTCTGGTCGACGAACTCAATCACCGCATCAAGAACACGCTGGCCACTGTGCAAGCCATTGCCTCGCAGACCTTGAGACGATCCAAGGAACCCGCGGAGTTCGTCAGCTCCTTCAACGGCCGCATCCAGGCGCTCGCGCGCGCGCATGCTCTGCTGACGGGAAGCTCGTTCCAGACCGCCGACATCGAACAATTGGTCCGCGATCAGCTGCTCTTCGGGGGCGAGCCGGACAGGCGAATCATGTGGGCGGGCCCGCCGATCATGCTCAGCGGGCAGGTGGCGTTGCACCTGGCCTTGGTCCTGCATGAGCTGGGCACCAATGCGCGCAAGCATGGGGCGCTCTCTTCGCCGCACGGACAGGTCACGGCGCGCTGGGAGGTGCGCTCCAATGGCGGTCCGCGCCTCGTATTCGACTGGCGCGAGAGCGGCGGCCCGAAAGTGAAACCGCCGACGACCCGCGGTTTTGGCTCCATCCTGATCGAACAGAGCCTCCAGACCCACGGCGGCATCGTTTCGATCAGCTACGCCGAGAGCGGCCTCATTTGCACGATGGATTTGCCTCTGCCCGGGGCCGAGCAGCCGCTGGGCCAACTGGCGCGGGAGACCGCGCACATAACGGTCGCACCGGCCGCGCAACGCCAGAACCTGACCGGCAAGCGCATCCTGATTGTCGAAGACGAGCCGCTCATCGCCATGGTGCTCACCGATTATCTGAGCGACGCAGGCTGCATTCCTTTGGGCCCTGCTCAAAATCTCGATCGTGCACGGCAATTGATCCGCGAAGAGACGTTCGACGCCGCCCTGGTTGACGGCAATCTGGCGGGTCGTTCGGTCGACGAGATCGCTGTCGCGCTCACCCAGCGCCGCACGCCGTTTGCCTTTGTCACCGGATATGGCCGCGAAGCCCTGCCGGTGGGGTTCCAGGAAGCGATCATCGTCGAGAAGCCATTCACGCAGGACCAGGTCACAAGCGCGCTCGAACGGCTGCTGGCGCCGGGCGACAATGTCGCGTCGCTGCGCACTTCACGTCAGCCACGCAGCTAACATCCACTTGCCGCGCGCCGCGGCTTCGCGTACCGCCGCAGCTTCAATTCAATGAGGCTGCGTTCATGTCCATCATCAGCGAATTTCGGGAATTTGCGCTCAAAGGCAACGTTGTCGATCTCGCCATTGGCGTCATCATCGGTGCGGCGTTCAATGGCATCGTGCAATCCCTCGTGAACGATATCGTCATGCCGCCGATCGGTTTCGTCACCGGCGGCATGGACTTCTCCGACCTGGAATGGGTGCTGCAGCCGGCGCGCGTGGAGAACGGCGCCGAAATCCCCGCCGTCACCATAGGCTACGGCAAGTTCATCAACGCCATGATCAGCTTCCTGATCGTCGCGTGGGTGCTCTTCCTCGTCATCAAGGGCATGAACGCGATGAAGCGAAAAGAAGAAGCCAAGCCGGCCTCAGCGCCGGAAAAGCCCGAAGACGTGAAGCTGCTTGGCGAAATCCGCGACTTGCTGAAAGCAAGGCAATAACACTAACCACGCGGCGGCGATCGAGCAGGCCGGCGCGGGCCATATTGCGTTATCGCCCGATTGCCCTACTGCCTGCGCTCATGCCCGACGCAAAGATCTGCGGCATCACTTCGGTCGACGCGCTGGACGCCGCCATCGAGCACGGCGCGCGGTTCGTCGGCTTCGTCACCTATCCGAAGAGCCCCCGCTTTCTGAGCGTTGACAAGCTGGCGGCGCTCGCAGCGCGGGCGCGCGGGCGCGTGGAAACGGTTCTGGTCACAGTGAACGCCGACGACGCGCATCTGAGCCAAGCCATGGTGCACGCGCAGCCCGACTGGATTCAGCTGCACGGGACCGAGAGCGTACAGCGCGCCGCCGAGGTAAGGCCCTTCGCGCGCCGCGGTCTCATCAAGGCCGTCGGCGTGCGCCGCCGTGAGGACCTGGCCACGACGGCGCCCTTCGACCCCGTGGTGGACATGTACCTGTTCGACGCCCAGGCGCCCGGCGGCTCACCGGGCGGCAATGCGCTGGCCTTCGACTGGACGGTGATGGCCGGGGCTAAAATCGGGCGTCCCTGGTTCCTGGCGGGTGGTCTGTCGCCCGACAACGTCCGAGACGCGATAGCTGTATCCGGCGCGGACCTGGTGGACGTCTCCTCTGGTGTAGAGACTGAGCCGGGCTTAAAGGACCCCCGCCTGATCGCCCAATTCTTGGCCGCTGCGGAAGTTTAGACCCACCCCCATGGACGCGCGCCGCAACTGGCAAGACCTCCCCGACGCCGACGGCCGCTTTGGCCCGTATGGCGGACGGTATGTGGCCGAGACGCTGATGCCACTCATTCTGGAGCTGGAGCGGGCGTACCGCGCCGCACAGCACGATCCAGCCTTTCACGCGCTGATGGACGCGTTCTGGCGCGACTATGTGGGCCGGCCCTCGCCCCTCTACTTTGCCGAACGGCTGACCGAGCATCACGGCGGGGCGAAAATCTATTTCAAACGCGACGAGCTCAATCACACCGGCGCGCACAAGATCAACAACTGTCTCGGTCAGGTGCTGCTGGCGCAGCGCATGGGCAAGACGCGCATCATCGCCGAGACGGGCGCGGGCCAGCACGGCGTGGCGACGGCGACTGTTTGCGCACGCTTAGGTCTGCCCTGCGTCGTGTTCATGGGCGCGACCGATATCGAGCGGCAAAAGCCGAATGTGTTCCGCATGAAGCTGCTGGGCGCGGAAGTGCGGCCGGTGACGAGCGGGGCGGCAACGTTGAAAGACGCGATGAACGAAGCGTTGCGCGATTGGGTCACCAATGTCGCCGACACGTTCTATTGCATCGGCACCGCGGCCGGACCGCACCCCTATCCGGAAATGGTGCGCGACTTTCAAAGCGTGATCGGCCGCGAAGCGCGGGCGCAGATCTTGGAGCGCGAGGGGCGGCTGCCGGATGCGGTGATGGCGTGCATCGGCGGCGGCTCGAACGCGATCGGCCTCTTCCATCCGTTCATAGCCGACGAGGACGTTAAGCTGATCGGCGTGGAGGCCGCTGGGCGCGGCATCGACGACCGCTTCGAGCATAGCGCGGCGATCAATGGCGGCCGGCCGGGCGTGC
>CAZIOD010000015.1:0-39972 GCA_964540785.1 uncultured Terricaulis sp. | reverse complement strand
CGGCGGCGGTGGCGGCGGCGGCGGCGGTGGCGGCGGCGGCGGCGGCGGCGGCGGTCACGTTGCTGGTATCGATGTGGATCGGTCGAACCTGCGCGCCGTGGCGGGCGTCGACTTCCGCGCCGGCGACAACCTGTCTTTCTCGACCGAATTCCTCGGCCGCTGGGAAGAGGACGGCGATCGCTTCTACAACTTGGCGCTTGGCGCGAAATGGGCGCCGGGCGGGACGGTGCCGGTCAATGTGAGCCTGTTGTTGCCGCTCAACCGCGACGAAGGCCTGCGACCCGACTACATCTTCTCGATCGGCGTTGAGATGACGTTCTAGCCGCAGCGGCGCAGGCGGATCCCATAGTCGCGCCAGGCGCTCTCGCCCTCGCCGCGGCCGCGGATTTGCGTCATCTCCGCGCCGTCAGGGCTGAAATCTCCGAACTGGAAAACCACTTCCGCGTTCTCGTTGAGCCAGCGCAATTCGATGACGCCGTTATCCTGCAGCGCAATCGAGCGCACCGGATAGGACGCGCGCATCTGGTCGATGCCATAGACGAGCGCGCCTTCACCGATCGACAGGCTCATGTTGCGGCCGCGTCCGGCTTCGCACCATTGACCCAGGATGGAGAAGTTCTCCGGCGGCGGACGCATAGGCGTGGGATCGATCGGCGTATGCGCGGCGACAATGCTCGGGCCCGACGATGGGCGCATGAAAAACTGACGGCGCATGGTCGAGGTGGTCTCGGGAAATTGGCGATTGCCGGTGGCGTTCGACACATCGACGCGGATGAGCCGGAAGGTGGCTTCCAGATCGGAATCGATCGTCGGCAGGCGCCGCGCCAGCGCCGTTGCGTAGGGACTATTGGCGCCGCCGCCATCCTCGGCGACATTGCCGGCGGTCGCCGCATAGGCCACGAAGAATTCTGTGTTGCCGAGCCCGATCTGCGCCAGCCCGCGCGGCGCGCGCGCGGCGCGAAACTCCGCGGCGAACGGATTGTCCCGGCAGGCGTCGAGGATCACCAGCTTCACCGCAGACCCGGCGCCGTCCATTTGCGCGAGCACATCCCCGGTGCGGAGCGCTGCGATGCGCAGATCGGCCTCGCGTTGAATCGAAACATCGACCGGCAACAGAAAATTTTCGCCGCCCGATGCAACGCCATGGCCTGCATAATAGAAGACGCCGACGCCCTCGGGTCCGGCCTCGAAAAGGCGTGCGCTGAATACGCCGATCGCGCGCTCCATGGCGCGACGGTCCGCGTCCTCGCGATAGATCACCTCAAACCCGAGGCCTTCCAGCGTGTCGCGGATGAGGCGCGCGTCATTGACCGGATTGCGCAAGGGCCGCGCGTGCGCGTAGCCGCTGTTGCCGATCACCAGCGCGATGCGCCGTTCGTCGGCCCAGGCCTCACCGCCGCTCAGCATCGCGAGCGCCAGGATGAGCACAGAGATCACACCGCGGATAAGCACGCGATCGCTCCACATGAGGCGTCGGGGCGGGGCCGATGGCCCGGCTGACCGCGCATCTACCGGCGCGCTTAAGGCATTTTGACGGCTCCGAGGGCCCTGGGGAAGTCCTGACATTCTGCGCCAGCCATGAGCCTTGCCGCGTTTCAGGTCGGCCTGGCGCACAAACCGAGAACTTTTCAGCCTTGCGGCGTAGGCGACATTCTGAAAACTGAAACCGTCAAACGCTGTTGGCGAGACCGCGCGCCCGCGGCCGCTTCGTCGCGCGCCAGATCAAAGACCCGAGCGCAACTCGCCCGACACCGGGGCGACCGGCGCAAGCCCGGTCTCCGCTTCCTCCAGGAGCATGTCCTCATAGAAGGCGCCGTAATGGCCCTCGGGGTGCCGGATGTGAATCTCGAGCACCCAAAGGCGGGCCGCCGGGGTGAACTCGACGTCCTTCAGGGCGCCTTTGAAAATGGCCGCGTGCGGAAAGTCCGAAAGCCGGTGGCCGCCCAGGTCGAGATTGAGCACCCAGCCCATCTTTTCCGCTTCGCTCACGGCGAACTCGTAAAGAGCTCGTCCCGTGGCGTGTTCTTCGCGCCATTTCGTCCGCACGATGTTGAACAGGCGCTTGCAGTCGTCCGCACATCGGCGCTTCTCGGGATCGCCGCCGGTGACGAAGGTGTCGCCCCCATCGCCTTCCCAGCGATCGAACACCGGCCCAATATCGATAAGGAAAATATCGTCTTGGCCGAGCACAACGCCCGGCTCGGACGGCGCGCCAAAAATTTTGACGGTGTTGCGGCCAAACCTGACGTAAGTGCCGTGCCAACCGCGCAGAAGGCCCTCACGCTTGAGGAATTCGCGCGCCATCGCCACGGCGTCCTCTTCGACCATGCCGGGGCGCACCATGGCGGCGATGGCGTTGATCGCTGCTCGCGTGCGGCGGCGCGTTTCACCCATCATCTGACGATCGTAATGGGGCCCGACGCGTTCGATCTCGCTCTGCTCCGTCATCGCCCGACTCCGCATTCGTTCCCTTTGGTAAGACCGGATTTGCCGTCCGCAAGCGTAAGCCGAGCCTGCGCTCCTTCGATCGTACGGCTGCGCACTTATCCGGCCATAGCTCTGCTGGAACACATCAAGGCGCGGGAGCATCCGTCCCCGGGCGCGCGCTTATGGGAGGGGGCCCAGCCCTGCGCGCGGCGGGCCGCCCTCGCAGCTGCGCCTCACATAATCGCGCATCTCAGCAAGGCTGTTGTTGCGGTCGGTCGGACTGAGCGAGCCTTCGCGTTCGAGCGTCTCGAGAATGGTTTTTGCCTCGCGCCACGCGTTGCAGGCGCGCTCATAGGCGCCGCCGGTATAATAATTGCCGCCGCCCGTACGCAGCACCATGGCGAGACCGCGCCGCGCGCCGGGCGCGCCATCGGCCAGGACGATCAATTGCCGATACGCGTTTGCGACCTCTTCATTCATCGCGAAACTTGCGCGATAGGCGCGCGCATCGGCCAAAGTTTGGGCGTAGACTTCGCCGACGACGCCATAAAGGCGCACTGCTCCGGCGTCGGCAGGATCGCGGTCACGCAGCTGCCGCGCCAGCGCCACCGCCTCTTCAATCGCCGCACGCGCCTCGCGGTCGCGGCCATTCGTCCGATGCACGACGGCGCTATACCAGAGCGAGACCGCCAGCTTTCGTATCAGCGCCGGCGATGCAGGGTCCTCGTTGACCAGAGCGCGATTGATCTCGACCGCGCGATCGAGGGCCTGGCGCGCGGCGACGGCTTCGCCGATCTTATGATGCGCCTCGGCCAACAGCCTGAGATTCGCCGAGCGCACGTTGCGAATCCGATCGCTGTCGCGCATCTGCTCCGGCAATTCGCCGATAAAATTTTCAGCTCGCAAATGCGCATCGCGAGCGGCGACGTAGTCATCCTCCCAGCCATAGGAATCGCCGACAGCTTGCAGCGCTCGCGCATAGAGATACGCCGTTTCGCCGTCGCGCTCGGGCGCATCGCCCAACAGCGCAATGACGCGACGTGCGAGTTCGCGGCCCGCCGCCGGATCGTTATCGTTATAAAGCGCGTCTCCGCTTTGCGTCACCCAAAGGTCGGCGACCGCCATTTTCACCTCGGGGTGCTGGGGATGGCGCTGGTAGAGATCGTTCAGAATCGCTTCCCCGCGCGCAGTCAGCGCGGCGGCGTCGGCGATGCGGCCAAGCTCCGAGGCTTCTCCCCCGCCAATGACCCTGGACAAACGCACGAAACCCAGCGCCGCCTCCAAGCGCACGTCGAGCGGAGCGTCTTCGTCAGCGGCCAAGGCGTTGAGATAATTGAGCCCGGTTTCGGCCAGGATCACGCGGGCCCGGGTCGAGCCCGCGACGCGGCTCACCTCATCATAAGCGTCGAACAGCATCGCCTTGGCGATCGCTCGAGTTTCTTGAAAGCGCGCTTCGGTTTCGGCGCTTGCGCGTTCGGCGCGCGCATTCGCCGCCAGCGTGACGCCGAGCGCCGAAATAAGCGCGACCAAAGTGGCCGCGGCCGCTGAGACGCCTAGGCGATGACGGCGCACGAACTTGCTCGCGATGTAGGCCGGCCCCCCGCTCATCGCCGCCACCGGCCGGCTATCGCCCCATGCTTCGACGTCGCCGGCGAGCGCATCGACCGTCGGATAGCGGTCCTGGGGCTTTGCCGCACACGCGCGCGCGACAATGGCCTGGAGTTCGCGGTCGCCCGGCTCGGGCGGTATGAGCGCAGTCAGCAGACGGCCGAGCGAATAAATGTCGCCCAGCGTGGTCACGTCGGCGCTCACCATGCGCTCAGGCGCTGCGAATCCCGGCGTCAGGCTGAGTTCGCGGATCGACGGGCCGTGGGGCGACGGCGATCCCGGCTCACGCGCTTCGGCCGAGGCTTCCGGCGCGCGGGCAATGCCGAAATCGATCAGTTTGACGACACCCTCGGCGGTGACGAGAACGTTGGACGGGGTCAAGTCGCGGTGAACGATGAGGTTGCGGTGCGCAAACGCCGCCGCGGCGCAGATATCGAGAAACAATCGCCGCCGCAGATTGCGGTCAGCACGATGCTCATCGACCCATTGCAGCAAGGGCAGTCCATCGATGAACTCCATCACGATATAGGGCGAGCCGTCGGCGGTTTCGCCGCCATCGTAGAGCTGGGCGATGTTCGGATGGCGGAGCGAGGCCAGCGTCTGCCGCTCGCGGCGAAAGCGTTCGATCAGGCTTTCGGACAGCAACCCTGGCTTGACGATCTTGATTGCCGCGACGTGAGTGAAATCGCCGGTGTCACGCTCGCCGCGATAGACCGCCCCCATGCCGCCCCGGCCGATCCGCGAGATAATGCGATAGGCGCCAATGCGCTCGGGCGGATCTTCTTCGTCCAGTGTTTCGATGGCTGCGCCAGTACGGAACGTGGCGCGACGGTCCGCTTCAAAGAGCGCTTCAAGGCGTTTGCGCAGCGGCTCATTATCGCCCGCTTGCGTCGCGATCCAGGCCGCGCGCGTCTCTTGCGGCTGCGCCAGCATCGCTTCGAAGAGCGTGATGGCCGCGCGCTCGAGCGCCAGTTCATCCATGACCGGGATCGAGCCCTTCGAGCGCCTCGACCAGCCACGCCCGCGCGGTCTGCCAACGGCGCTTGACCGTGGCCTCCGACAAGCCCGTCGCCTCGCTGATATCGGCGACCGTCATGCCCCCGAAATAACGCATCTCGACCAGCTCCATCAGGGCGGGATCAATGGCGCCCAACCTAATCAGCGCGGAATTCAGGGAAATGAGGTCAAACCGCTGTTCCCCCTCCACCCGGGTACACAGCTCGACCTTGATGTGGTCGCGCCGCGCCGATTGCTTGGCGCGGGCGTGATCGACGAGAATGTGGCGCATCATGCGCGAGGCGAGGGCGATGAAATGGGCCCGATCGCCGACGTCGACGCGCTCCATCTTCATCATGCGCAGGACCGCATCGTTGATGAGGTCGCCCGTGGAGAGCGAGGCGTTGCGCTCGCGCCGCAGGCGTGCGGCGGCGATCTGCGCCAATTCAGGATGCAGGCGCGCTATGAGCCGGTTGCGCGCAGAGACGTCCCCGTCCCCCCATCGCACCAGCAATACGCCCGTTGTACCGCCTTCGTTCATCGCCGCCCCCGACCGGCAGACCTTAATGAAGCTCCGAGGCACGACAAGCACGGTTCGCGCGAGCCGAATTCATCGAATCTGCCGCCTATGGCTATAGGCGCCCCGGAAAGGATCAGAGGGGCGCGCTAAAGGAGGCGGGGAATGATGCGCATCAAGGTTCATGCCACAATAGCGCTGCTCTTGGGGGCGGCTCTCGGCGGCTGCGGCCAGCAGGCAGATCAACCGATGGATGCGTCACAACAAGGCGGCGGCTATGGCCCCTACGGGGCGCCCGCCGCCACGCCGTCGAATGCGCCGCCCCAAGGATCTGGCGGCGAGGGCGTGGTTTCGGGCGCCGGCGGCAACGTCCCCCCGCAATTCCAGCAGCTCGTCATTGGTTATCTGGACGGCTACACCGAACAGATGGCGCAGGGCTGGCCACGCGTGCAAAACGTGCCCGACGCGGTCGTCGGTCTGGAGCCCAATGGCGAACACCGCTGGCAAGTGCGCCTCCTCGGCGGGCGCAGCTACGCCTTTATCGGCGCTTGCGACAACGAATGTTCGAACCTCGATTTCGTTCTCGAGGACGGAGCCGGCGCCCAAGTCGGCGCCGATCAGCTGCCGGACGACTACCCGCTGGTGGAAGTCACCCCGCCCGCGGACGGCGTTTACACGCTGCGCATGCAGCTGCGGACCTGCTCGATAGGCCCCTGCTACGTCGCCGCCCGTTTGGTCACCCGCCCCTGAGCCGATTTCCGCCGTTCCAACGCGAACCCTGTTGAAAGGCCGCGTACGCGGCCAAACGGGGGAGCGAAGCGGTGTTGGATCAGATCCGTGCGTTTGTCAGCAAGAACCAGGTGACGACGGCCGTCGCCGCCGCTCTGGGCGCTGTTCTGCTGTACGCGGCCTATGACGGCGGCGGCGGCGGCGTTGGAGGCGATCGCGGCGGACCGGCCGCCGGGCCAGGCGGGCCGACGCATGGCGGGGCCGGCGGCCACGAGGTGATCGATCGGCAGGGCTTCGACCGCCCGGTTCGCGCGCTTACCCTTCAGGTCCCACAAGGCTGGCAAGCGCAATCGGAAGTGCGCTGGGACAACGTCAACGGCCAATGCAGCACCAATATCGCCAGCCCTCATATCGTGATGCGTAGCGGCGACGGGCGGGAGCAGATTGAGGTCCTACCCGGCTTCCTGGTCTCCACCGACGCTCAAGCGATCAGAGGCCGCGGCTCGCAGCCGGGCGATTTCTGCCTCATCGCCATGGCCGATTCCGGTGAAGCGCTGATCCAATCGGTCGTCCTGCCGCGCTTGCGCGCCGGCGCGCAGCTTCAACGCATGAACGCCGTGCCGTTGACCGCAGAGCAGCAGCAATTGCAGGCGCGTCTGGAGCAACTCGCCCAGACCTCAGGCGGGCAGATGCACGCCAGCGTCTATTCGGTGGAGGCTTGGCTGACCCATCCCGACGGCTCGGCCGAAGCCCTCGCCGCTGCCGGCTATATTCTCGCCGGCCAACAACTCATGGCGGGCGTGCCGCCCCTCGTCTCCAACTATAACACCTCGATCATTAGCGCTCGCAGTTCGCCCGATCGCGTTCAAGCGCTGATGCAGACAGCGCGCGGCATCGTCGCCAACGCCCAATTTAATCCCGAGTGGCGCAACAGCGTCGAAGAGACCCAACGCGTGCTCACCACACCGGCCCAGCCAAGCCGCGGTCCGGTCGTGGCGGGCCGAGGCGGCGGCGGCGGCGGCGGTGGAGGGTTCGACATGGACCGCTGGCGGGAAGAGCAACGTCGCGATGACGTGGAGCAGCGCCGGCGTATCGACACCATCCGCGAGGTGGAGCGGTGCTACGACCCCGAAACCGGCCGCACCTACGAAGTCTCGATCCATGTCGGCTGCTGAACCGGGCGATCGGCGGCGCGAAAGATTTTTCTCCGCCGCTGAACCGAAAGCCGCGCGGACGCCGCTGAACAGGGTGAGGGAGCAATCGATGCTGCGTCGGCCGTTCAGAGACACGCACCGCACCGAGCCGGCGCAATGAGCACGAGCGAAACCGGCGTGCTGGCGCCCGGGCTCGCGCTGCGGACGGTCAAGGGCCGCAGCGGACGTATCGGCCAGTTGCTGGGCGCCGGCGGCCAGGGCGAGGTCTATCACGTCACCGTCGAAGGCCAGCCGTTTGCGCTGAAATGGTACCATCGCCACTACATCGCCATCGATGTCGGCCTGCGCACACGGCTTGAACGCACTATTCGTCGCGGCGCCCCGACGAGCGACTTTCTCTGGCCGCTCGATCTCGTCGATATTCCGGGCGCCGAGAGTTTTGGTTATGTCATGCCGCTGCGCAGCGAAAGCTATCGCAGCATCCGCGACATCATCGCCCCGCCGCCCCAGCGTCTCGAGCTTTCACTGGCGCAGCGCGCGCATGTCTGCCTGCAGCTCGCAAACGCCTTCCTGGAGCTGCATGCGAGCGGCTTTTGCTATCAGGACATCAATTTCGGCAATGTCTTCGTCGACCCGGCGACGGCGAAGATTCTCATCTGCGACAATGACAACGTCAATATCGACGGCGCAGACGCCAGCATTTACGGGGCGCGCAAGTTCATGGCGCCGGAAGTGGTGCGCCGCGAGCGTCTGCCCGACAGCCGCACCGACCTGTTCTCGATGGCAGTGCTCTTCTTCTACACCCTGCTCGGCTGGCATCCGCTGGACGGCGAACGAGAGTATCGCGCAGCGCTGCTCGATGCAGAAACCGAACATCGTCTCTATGGCAGCGAGCCGCTGTTCCTGTTCGATCCGAAGGATTCCTCTAACGGCCCTGTCGCCGGCTTCCATGACCCGATCGTCGCGCGCTGGAAGAGCCTTACCAGCCTCACGCGCGCGCTGTTCGTGCGCAGCTTCGGCGAAGGGCTGAACGATCCATCGGCGCGTGTGCTGGAAACCGAATGGCGCGCGGCGCTGCAGGCCATCGTCGATGCGGACTTTCGCTGCGTCGCCTGCGGCTACGAACACGCCGCCGATTGGCGCGGCGAAGTGCTCGCCGGTCCTTATGCGTGTGCTGCGTGCGGCCAATCGTGCGCCGCACCGGACGCACTCCGCATCGGCCGACGCATGATCGGCTTGTCGCCCGGCAGATCCATCCTGGCGGACGCGCTCGGCATGGCCGCCAGCAGCGCACGTGTAGAAGCGCACCCCACGCGCCCCAATACGTATGGCTTGCGCAATCTCGGCGAGACAGCATGGCAAGCGAGATTGGCTAACGGCCAAAGCCTGGCGATCGCACCGCAACAAACGGTGCGTCTCATCGCCGGCCTGCGCATCGATTTCGGCGGCGAAGTCGGCATTCTCTGCGCCGCTCGTGAAGGGGCGCTCACATGACACGCCAGCCAAACAAACCCTGGCGCGTCGGCGGCGCTTCTATCCGCGGCAGCGCGCATGTCCGCAGCGAAACGCCGAATCAGGATTGTTGGCTGTCCCGCGCAGACCGGGCCATGCGTGCAAGCATTTTGGCCGTGGCCGACGGACACGGCGCGCGTGCGCATTTCCGCTCTGACAAGGGCGCGGCGCTGGCCGTGCAGGCGGCCGCCGCCGTGCTGGACGCGCAGATCGAAGACGCGGACGGCGGCGAACTTGCAGGCGCCATCCTTGCGCGCTGGCGCGCCGATGTCCGCGCGCACATGGGCGTCCATCCCTACACCGACGCCGAGCGACGGCTCGCCGATCACCCGCCGCTGTCGCCATACGGCGCGACGCTGATCGCAGCAGGGCTGAGCGATAGCATCGTGGCGGTGGTGCAGATCGGCGACGGCGATCTTCTGTTGGGCTACCCCGACGGCCGCTTGGAACGGCCGCTTCCCGTCGGTCCCGCGCTCGAGGGCGAACGAACGTTCTCGCTTTGCCAAGAGGACGCCCTGGCCTGGTTTCAGTCAGCGGTGTTGTGGCGCAACGAAGATCGCGCCTGGCCGGATTTCGTTTTCATGTCGACAGACGGCGTGTCGAAATCGTTTCGCGACGAAGCCAGCTTTTTGAGTGCAGTGACACGCCTGCACGAGCGCGCCCACGCCGATTGGCAGGGGCTGGTGGCCGATGCGCCAGGCTGGCTCACCACCGTATCGAGCAACGGCAGCGGCGATGACGCAACACTTTGTGTCGCCGCGCGCCTGCAGAGCTGAATGGAGTTCGACGATGAACGGTCAACATCCGGATCCGATGCAGACCCCCACCCCGCGCGATTATAATGTCGCGAGCGCTTCCGAGCTGATGCCGTTCCGCTCTTCGCGCATCAAAATCTGGAAGAGCCCGCTTTTCCTGCTCGCTCTGCTGGCGGCACTGGTGACGCCCTTTCTCTTCAGCCTGATGGGCGGCGCACTCGACGGCCCGGATGTGCGCACGCGGATGGCGTCGATGATGCTCATCGGCGTCGTTGCGGTGTTCTTCCTGCTGATGGTGATTCAGCTCGTCGTCTATCTCTACGTAAAACCGGGGCGCTCGCTCTGGATTTACATGATCACTTTCGCGCTGGTGACGGCCATCCTAGGCACGCCGCTTGCCGCCCCGTATTTCATTATTTTCCGCGAGATCCTGCCGGGTCAAATCGACCTGACGCAGCAATATCCCTTCCCGATCAAGTTCATAAAGATGCTTTTCGCGGCGGGCTTGATGGAAGAGCTGCTGAAAGCCACGCCCATCCTGATCGGCGCCTGGCTGACGCATTACGCGATCAAAGCTCCGGCCGTCGCCAACAACCCCGCCTACAAGCTGCTGCACGTGCGCGGACCGGTCGACGGCGTGGTCATGGGCGTCTTCGCCGGCGGCGGCTTCATCTTCCTTGAGACCGCCTTCGACTACATCCCGCGCCTTTCCAACGAGGTGCTGCAGCAAACCAACGACCCCGGCACGGCGATCTCCATGGGGATGATGCTGCTCCTGCCGCGCGTGTTCGGCGGCATTGTGGGGCACATGGCCTATTCCGGCCTGTTCGGCTATTTCATCGGGCTTGCCGTTATCCGCCCGCAACAGAAGTGGAAGCTGCTGGCGATCGGCTGGGCCGCATCTTCGGTCATCCACGCGCTCTGGAACAGCGTCGATACAATCTCGCCGCTGCTGAACTACGTCGTCGCCGGCGCGTGCGCCGTGGCCGTTGTCGGCGCCATTCTGAAAGCGCGCCAACTGGAATCCGCCAGAGGCGCAACTGCGCCGATCGAAACGTCGGGCTCGATCGTTGTCGACCGCGCCGCCCATCCGGCGCCGCAACACACCCCTCCAGCCACGCCGCAAGCCGCTTATGCGCCTGCGCCAACAGCGGCGCCCTCGCCGGCGCCGGCCGCAGCGGAGGCGCTCGCGCTCGACATTGACGGCTTCATCATTCCGTTGCGCGAAGGCGGCCGCATCGATCTGGCGAACGAGCCGGCCTTGGGCGGACGCGGCGCCGGCGTGATCGGGGAAATTGTCACCCATCCCACACGTCCCGGCGTGCTTGGCCTGCGCAACGCCGGCGCCGGCGCGTGGACCGCGCGGCTCCGGGACGGGGGCGTGCAAACAATCGAGCACAACCAAAATGTGCGCCTGGCCGTCGGCGTCGTTCTCGCCTTCGATCACGCCGTCGTCGCCGCCGTACGCAAACTGGGTTGAGGCCAATTTCGATGAGCAGCGCTTCCGACACCAAGGCGGCCCCAGACGTACAGGGACTTTCCCGTCGCCAACTGCACGTGATCCTCGCGCTCGATTGTTCGGGATCGATGCAAGGCGACCGCATCGCTTCGCTCAATTATGCGATGCGTACGACGCTGCCCGAGCTACGCAAGGTTGCTGAGGAAAATCCTGAAATCGACGTTCGTCTGCGCGTGCTGCGGTTTTCGACCGAAGCGCAGTGGCATGTCGCCGAACCGATCGGTGTGGCGGACGCCCGCTGGAGCGACCTTTCCGCCGGCGGCGAGACCAGCATGGGCGCTGCGTTCGCAATGATCGCTGAGGCGCTTGGCGCCGACGCCATGCCTGGCCGGCAATTGCCTCCGGTTATCGTGCTCGCCTCCGACGGTTATCCCACCGACGATTTCGAGGCCGGTCTTGAAACGCTCTTTGCGGCGCAACATGCGAAAGCGTCAATCCGGCTGGGCATCGCCATCGGCAGCGAGGCCGACCTTGAGGTGCTTGATCGCTTCATTCGTCACCCCGCCATCAAGCCGCTGCGCGCCAACAACGCCTCGGATCTCGTGCGTCACATTAAATGGGCGGCGACGGCGCCGGTGAAGACCGCCTCCTCGCCAACCAGTGCGCCCGATCCGCTCGCTCCGCTCGCAAACCGCACCGCCCAAGAAGCCGCGCTCGCCACCCAGGTCAGCGACATCGTCTGGTGAAAGGATAATTCATGTCCGTCGAAGAACGCCTGTTCGCGCTTGCGCAACAATGCCGCCAACAGAATGGCGACGCCTTTCTGGTCAATACGAGCCAGTTCGCGCCGCGTCTCAATAGCCAGGCGCCGGATCTGCACGCGGAGATTCGTGCGCTGGCCGCGGCATTTGAAATGGGCGCCGCCGCGCGCATCGCCGCCGCGCCCGATCAAGCCGGCGCCGTGAGTGCGATCGCGTCGGAAATCGCAGTGCGCGAACGTCTCTCGATGGCGGCGATCGCTCCGGCGCTGGCGGTTGCGCGCCGCCTGGGTCCGCTCAACGCCGCGCCTGCGGCTCCATCGGCCGGCGGGTGGGCGGGCGATTCCGTCGCCGTCGGCGCGGCGGCGCCGGCTCATGCGCCGCCCGCCCCACCGCCTGCCTATCAACAGCCAGCTTACGCAGCGCCACAAGCGCCCTATACGCAAGCGCCCTACCCGCACGCGCCTGCACAAGCGGGCGCGACACAGGCCGACAAGTTCAAGGCGATGACCAAGAATCCGTGGGTGATGGGCGCTGCGGCGCTCGTCCTCGGCTTTCTGGTTTATCAGAACTTCATGGCGCCCTCGGAAGAAATCCAGACCATGCCCATCGGGCAAGGCGCGGACCCGCAGCAGCCGCCGGGCGCGCCGGGCGCGCCGGGGCCGGGCGGCGTCGGCAATCAGCCGGGTCCAGGCGGCGTTCCTGGGGGACAAACACCGATCACCAGTCAGCCAGGCGGCGCCGCTCCGGGACAAATGCCGGTGCTAGGTCAGCCGGGCGCCGGACCGACGCTGCAGGTGCAGCAGCATCAATCGGGCGGGCCGGCGGTCGGCTTCGCCTTGACCACACCGCGCGGGGCGGCGCCCGGCATCGTGATGCTGCCGGCGGGAGGATGGCAAGCCGGACCGGTTGGACTCGGCCTTGCATCGCCGGGCGACACCTCCGGCCAATTTGCATCGGCCGGCCAAGGTCAATTCCAGCTCGTTCAGTCGAACGGTCATCCGGTGCGTCTGGCGCAGATCCAGATGTCGCAGGATGCGCTGGGCGTCGGCAACGTCTGCGTGATGTTCAGAGGCCAGCAGGGCCAACAGGACGTGCAGCTTTCCGGCGCCGATTTCTGCATCATGGACGGCCCGTGCTCTCGCCCGCTCGGTTGCGGCCGGCTGCAATAGCGGATCGAGGCGATGGCGCAGCTTTACGATCGGCTGGGCGAAGCGTTGAAGGCGCAACGCGAGCGTTTCGGCGCAGACACATTCGTCAACCGGCGACGCGTGATCTCATTGCTCGCCGATGCGATGCCGGACGCGCGCCGTGAAATTCGCGCCGTCGCCGCGGCGCTGGATGAAGGCGCGGTGGAAGCCCTCTGCAGCGTTGAACGCAGTTTGCTCGGCATGGAGATGGATCGTCAGGCCGATCGCCTCGAGCAGCAGGTGGGCCTGCGCTCGGACCTGGCAAAGCAAGTGATCCGTGCGCTCGCCTATGCGCTGGATCTCGGCCCGCCGCCGTCCGTGTACGAAGCAGCCCCGGCTGCACGCAATTCGCCGCCGCAAACAGAAGGGTGGGCGGGACTGTCACAACCCGCGGCGCAACCACTCGCGCAATCGCCAGCTGGCTTAACCGCGCACAGCGCGGCGCCGGCAGTTACTGCGCCAGGCGACAACATTCTCTTCACAGTGCAGGGACGGGCCGTAACCCGCTCCCACGCGCTGATTGCCGCGGGCGCGGCGGCGGCCGTCGCTTTGCTGGCGCCAATGGTGACGGGCTCTAACAGGGCGGCGCCGCCTGCAGATCAGGGCCAGGTGCAGACGGCGGGCTATGCGGGCGAGCTTGCCGACATGGGCGTGCAACCGAAGGATACGCTGGAAAGCAATGTTGGCTCGCCTACCCCGCTCAGCGCGCCAGGCGCGCAGCGAATAACGACGGATGAAGTGCGTTCGCTCGTCGCGGCCGACCGCAATGTGTTGCTGGTCGACGTCTTGGCCGATGCGCACCAGGCCACGATCCAGGGCGCACATTATATTCCAGCCGCCGGCATGCCGGGCAGCTTCAACGATAATGCGCAGCAACAGACTGTCCGCGCCCTGCAGACGCTGACGCAAGGGCGCACCGACCGCCCCCTCGTCTTCTTCTGCGCGGGCTCGTCATGTTGGGAATCCTACAACGCCGTGCTGCGCGCACGCGCGGCCGGATACACGCGACTGTACTGGTATCGCGGCGGTCTTGCCTCCTGGCACGCCGCGGGGCTGCCCTTTCAAGCGCTACCGGCGCCGACAAACTAGGACGCGACATGATGGGGCCCGCACAAGATCGCTCGGCGCACCGCAAGGCGCAGTCCTCGGTCAGCACAAGGAGCACCGCGCAATGAGCACTTGTACCGGCTGCGGCGCAGCCTTGCCGCCCGATGCCAAATTCTGCGGCGTATGCGGCAAAGCCCAAACCGCGATGGCCGGTGCGGCGCCGGCGCCGTCTGCACCCCCGCCTATGCCCATGATGCCGCAGATGACGCGCGGCTTTTCCGGCGCCGGCGGCGGGGGTCAATCAAGGCAAGCCACATTGGCGGGCTCGGCTCAGGACGTCTTTGCCAATGCAAGCCGCATCATCGCCTCCAAGGGCGGGGAATTTTCCTGGCAACAGCCGCCGCAGGGCGCGAAATTCCTGCTGACATACAAGAACCTTTGGAACACCGCGAACGTCAGCCTCAAATACGACGGCGATCTGCAAATTGCGCCGGCCGGACCAGATCAATCCAGCGCGCGCATCGCCCTCAAGCTGCAATGGGGAAGCGCCGTGCCGCTGCTCTTGCTGCAAGGCGGATCGGTCATCGTGGCGGCGATGTTCAGTTATTATGTCGCCGCGTTCGCCTTCTTGCTGATCATCGGCCTTCTTGCCTTCACCGCCTGGAACGCCTCCAGCAACCTTCCCGGAAAGCTGATCGACGACATTGTGCGTTCGCTGCAAACAGGCGCGCAGCCTGCTCATGCGCCGCCTGTCGCGCCAATGCGCGCACCCTCTCCCCAACACGCACCGCCTGCGCAAGCTGCAGCGCCGCCGGCGGCGCCGTCGCCATCGGCCGCCATCGCCGAGCAGATCAAACAACTCGCCGCTTTGCGCGACGCCGGCGCGATCACGGGCGACGAGTTCGAAGCCAAGAAGAAAGAATTGCTTTCGCGCATCTGACCTCATGCTCGCCGCCGCAATCCCCTGCCCACAGTGCCAAGCGCCAGCCGATGGATCGGCGCGCTTTTGCACCTCGTGCGGAGCGGCGCTGTACGCTGCGGCGCCGATGGCCGCGGCGGCTGGGTTCCACGGCTGCGGCTGCGCCAGCTGCGGCGGCGACGGGGCGCGTTTGCCGGCGGAGCGTGTGTATTGTCCGACATGCCGTTGGCTGCGTCCGTTAGGGCCAGGCTACAATCTGCCGCTCGAAGCCTTTTTGTGGCGGCTCGACGCCGACGCCATGAATACGCTGTCCGGGATCGGCCCCCTGAACGCGGCGGCCCATTCCATTTCTGAATCGGTCGGCCGGCCCTGGTTCGAAGCTGCGGTCAATGGCGTGCGCCTTTCCGAGCAGCAAATGCCGGACATTTTTGCGCTGGCGATCAAGGCTGCGCGCATCGTCGGCCTCGAACATCTGCCGGAAATCTACATTTCGGGCCAGCAGATGTGGGACGCAGTGACGATGGGTTCGCGCACCTCCTCGTTCATCGCGCTCGGCAGCGTACTGACCAATTTTCGCGGCGACGATCTGCTTTACCTGCTCGGGCGCGAAATGGGGCACGCCAAGGCCGGACATGCGCTCTGGAATACTGTGGTCAATCTTCTCGCCGGCCGGCAGCCGGGCAACCGTTCCCTGATGTCGAGCGGCATGCTCAGTTTTCTGTCGCCCTCCAAACTGATCGAGAGCGGCATCAACGCGCCGCTGATGGCATGGCAACGTCACTCGGCAATCACCGCTGATCGCGCGGGGCTGCTGGTTGTCGGCGATATCGAAGTGGCCCGGCGCGTGACGCTGCAATGGACGCTGCACTCGTTTCCGCTCGCCTCGCGGATCAACGCGGAAGCCTGGCGCGCCCAAGAGGATGCGTCGGACGATGGCGCCATGCAGGCGTCCGAGTTCGCGATGACATCAACGCCATACGCTGCACGCCGGCTGAAGCTGGCGCGCGAATTCCACGCTGCGCCCGAATTCGCCGCGTTCAGACGTGTGATTGAACACTGGGCGCCGCCCCCGCCTAAACCGCAAGCGATCAAGCCGGCGCCGGCGGGGCCGCGCTCAACTCCTCCCGGGCCGGACATGGCGCGGCTCATCTGCATGGTCTGCAAGACGGCGATGCGCGTGCCGAAAGCCCAACTGGCGGGCGACAAGCCGGTGAACGTGCGCTGTCCCAACCGCGCGTGCGGGAAGGTCCTCAAGATTACGCCGAAACAGCCCAAACCGCCCAAGCCTGACCAGGTGTCGGAATGAGCGATAAGAAAACCTCCGGCGCCGACGCAGAGGCGTTCGACATGGATCTTGAGCCTGCGCCAAAGGCCGCCGTGATCGACGCCGAAGAAGATGAAGAAGCCGCCCGCAAGCGCGAGGCGGCCCTCGCCTCCACCTTCGACCCGGAGCGCGCGCATTTCGGCAAGAGCGATGAAGACCTGGTCGCCGAACGCGATGCGGACGGGCGCGCGCTGGTCGACGCCGCCATCGTGATCGGCGTCGCCGCGGCGGCGATCCAGGCGCGAGAGGACGACACGATCGATCCCGAAACAGACGCCGCAGAGGCCTTCGACGGCGCCGACGAATAGCAGGAGAGAGAAAATGGCCGATCCAATGACGCTCGACGATTTCTGGCAAACCGAAACCGGTCAACAATTGCAGATCGACATGGCGGGCATGTCGCAGGCCGAGCAAGCGACCATGCTCGATCAATTGCAGAAGGCCGCTGATGAGGGCGAGCTGAGTTCGGACTTCAATCCGGACAGCATGTTTCAGGAGTCGATCCTCGCAGAAGAGAAACGCGAGGAAGCCGAAGACTTTCAGGCCGAGCAAGCCAAGGCGGTCGAAGCCGGCGATTGGGAGAAGGCGCAAGATCTCGCCGAACAAGCCGAATACGCCATGGAAGAGGTCAAGGAACATGGCGGCGACGTCGCCGAGGCGGAGATTCTCGAAGCCCAACATGATCAGATGAACCTGGAGAACGCCGAGTACAACCAGGAGATCGCCGACGCCGCCGCCGATTCCGCCGAGGCGTACGCCGCCGAAGGCGATCTCGACACCGCTTCGATTTATGCCGAGACGGCCGCAGAGCATGCTGACACCGCCGCCGATTATGGGGCGGCGGCCGATCAGGGCGGGACCTATGCCGAGCAGAGCGTCGACACGTCCTCAAGCTTCGACGACACGGCGAGCATCGACACTTCGTCCAGCTACGACACGGTCGATACAACGACCACGGAATAATCGACGCGCAGGAACGCGATGCTTGTCCGGTTTTCGCGTCAGGAGGGCCCGTTCGGCGCGTTTCGGAACCAGCCGGCTTGGATGTCTTCGAGACCGCCGGTGCGCGAGAGCCGCGCACGCAGCACAGCGAGGTCCGCCGGATCCCAGCCTTGCGGCTCGGTCACCGCCACCCAGGCGTCGAAATAATGTTGGGGCGCATAGACGTGGCCATAGCCCACAGGCGTCGTCTGCGCCTGGGTCATGTCGAACGACAGCTGCAAGAACGTCACAAACGGATACCAGCGCAAAGCGGGCGAGACATCCGGGCCGCGCTCGCCAATCAGCCATGCGGGACGCCTGCGCCACGCCTCGGGGTCGAAGAACACAATCGGATCGCTCGCATACTGCAGATAGACGACGCGCACGGGCCCCCACTCGGCGCCCGGGGGCTGCGCCACCCCGTGCTGATTGGCGAAGCGGATGGCCGAGGAATTGCCCACGATCGGCAGCCATGCGGGCGAACCGTCTGCGCGATCTTCGGTGACGTTGAGCCAAAGCCGGCTGCCGAACGGCGGCCCCACCCAGAGCGCGCCATGCAACGGCTCATCGAGCACATCGTAGAGACGCACTGAGGATTGCGACGCGTAGGCGCCGAGACTGAGACCGTAGAGATAAAGGCGCGGCCTCGTCTCGCGCGGCAAGCGCTTCCAATACTCATGCACCGTGGAGAAAAGCGCCGCGGCGGCGGATGTGCCGACCTCCGGCTCGGCCACCAGCGACACCCAGCTGGTGAGATAGGAATACTGCATCGCCACGCTTGCAACGTCGCCGCGATGGAGGAATTCGAGCGTATCGATGCCGGCCGGATCGACCCAGCCCGTCCCCACCGGCATCGCCAGCACCAGCACCGAGCGATCGAACGCGCCGATGCGCACCATCTCGGCAAGCGCCAAGTCCGCGCGCGCCTGTGCGCTCGGCGCCGAACGCAGGCCAACCATGACACGCAACGGCGTCATCGCAGGACCGCCGGCAATGGCTTCAATCTCTTCGCGCGTCGGGCCCGACTGCACATAGATGCGCGCTTGGCGCCCGATCGTGTCCCAGGCGATGAGCGATGCGGCGCTGCCCGAGCGCAGCGGATCGGCTGGCGCGGACTCGTATTGCCCGGCCAATCGATCGAGCTGGGCGAAGAACTGATCGGCCGAGCGCAACGCCCATCGCGCCAGCAAACCCTCGACGGCGAGCCATGTGCCGAGCGCGACCACGAGGAGGCTGAGCACGAACGCTGCGCGCCGCGGCAATAAGCCGTCGAGCCGGACCGACACAAAGCGCACCCCGCGCGCCAGAACGTGACCAAGAGCGATGAGCACGCCCGCCAGCGCCGTCGCGATCAAAACCACTCGAAAACCGTGTCCTTCGACGAGCGGGGGCATGTCCATCAAGACGCGGATGGAGTTTTGCCAATCCGGCACGCGCCAGAGAAAATAGATCGCCGCAACCAGACTGACGCCGCCAGCGACAAGTTTGGCCCGCCGCGCGAAGCGCTCGCTCGGCAAGCGGAAGCCGAGATAGGTCCAAAGCCAGTCCAGCAGCCAGCCGATCGCGTAACCGAGGGCGAAGCCGCATCCGCTAAGCAATCCCTGCACGAGATAATTGCGCGGCAGCAGCGACGGCGTCAGCGAGAGACAAAAAAGCGCGGCGCCGATAAGCATCCCGCCGGCCGAAAGGCGCGTGAGCAAACGGGCCGCGCGTTCGGCGCGTGCGCGCCAGTCCGATGGATGTTGCTTCGCGCGATCGCTCATTCCCACTCGATGGTGCCGGGCGGCTTGGACGTCACATCATAGACGACGCGGTTGACCCCGCGCACTTCGTTGATGATGCGCGTGGCGGCCCGGCCGAGGAAATCCATCGAGAACGGATAAAAATCCGCCGTCATGCCGTCGGTCGAGGTCACCGCACGCAACGCGCAGACATATTCGTAGGTGCGCCCGTCGCCCATGACGCCCACCGTGCGCACCGGCAGCAACACCGCGAACGCCTGCCAGATCGTATCGTACAAGCCGGCGCGGCGAATTTCGTCGAGATAGATCGCATCGGCCTGGCGCAGGATGTCGAGCTTCTCACGCGTGATCGCGCCCGGCACGCGGATCGCCAACCCCGGCCCGGGGAACGGATGGCGCCCGACAAAACTCTCCGGCAACCCGAGCTCGCGCCCCAGCGCGCGCACTTCATCCTTGAAGAGATCGCGCAGCGGCTCGACCAGCTTCATGTTCATGCGCTCGGGCAGCCCGCCCACATTATGGTGCGACTTGATCGTCACCGATGGCCCGCCCATGGCCGAAACGCTTTCGATAACGTCGGGATAAAGCGTGCCTTGCGCCAGAAAATCCGCCCCGCCCACCGAGCGCGCCTTCTCCTCGAACACATCGATGAAGAGCTTGCCGATGGTCTTGCGCTTCACTTCCGGATCTTCAACGCCTTCGAGCGCGCTCAAGAAACGCTCGCTTTCATCGGCGTGGATCAGTGGAATGTTGTAGTGATCGCGGAACAGCGAGACGACTTGTTCGGCTTCGTTCAGCCGCATCAGCCCGTGGTCGACGAACACGCAATGCAGCCGCTCGCCGATCGCTTCGTGAATCAGCACCGCCGCCACCGATGAATCGACGCCGCCCGAAAGCCCGCAGATCACAGTGCCGTCGCCCACCTGCGCGCGGATGCGCGCGATGGCTTCATCCTTGAACGCGGCCATGGTCCAGTCGCCCCTGAGACCGGCGATTGTGTGGGTGAAGTTGCGCAACAGCTTTCCGCCATCCGGCGTGTGCACGACTTCCGGGTGAAACATCGTCGTGTAGAAACGCCGCTTCTCGTCGACAGCGATGGCGAACGGCGCGTTCGCGCTGGTGGCGATCACCTCGAAGCCGTCCGCCAACCGCGTCACCCGATCGCCGTGGCTCATCCACACCGGATACTTGCCGCCGACATCCCATACGCCCTCGAACAGCGGCGAGGCTTTCTTGATCTCGATATCGGCGCGGCCGAACTCGCGCGCGTGCCCGCCTTCGACGACGCCGCCCAGCTGCACTGTCATGGTCTGCTGGCCGTAGCAGATGGCCAGGATCGGCACGCCGAGCTTGAACGCTTCGTCCGGCGCGCGCGGGCTGGGATCGTCGAGCACGCTAGACGGCCCGCCGGAGAAAATGATCGCTTTCGGCTGGAAGCGCTTCAGGAACGCGGCATCCACCTTGTTGTAGGGGTGGATTTCGCAATAGACGCCGTTCTCGCGCACGCGCCGGGCGATCAGCTGGGTCACTTGCGAGCCGAAATCGATGATGAGCACGCGCTCGTGGTGCGCTGACGGACTTGCTTCCGAAGCGGGCCTGGTGTTCTGCGCCATGGCCGTATCTGGAATGCGCCGCAAAGTGCGTCAACGCAGGTTTGCCGACGGCGCCGCGGCGGCAACCGCCCTGCCGCGCGCGCTGCAGTCAAATTAACGCCTTCTCAAAGTGTAGCGTCAGTTATCGTACACGTGACGATGGGATCGCACACCGCCGACGAGCGCGCCGATGCGCGCGTGGCCCCGCGCCGGGGCTTCCACCTGCTGGACGCCCTGATGCTGGGCTGGATTGCGGGCGGCTGCCTGCTGCTTGGCCTGCTCACGCTCCTGGCCGCCAACAGCAATATAACCTGAATAAAACCCGGTATTTACGGTCATAGGCCACGGCCAAGCTAGGCCGCCGGGCGAGGAATGCAGCCTCACGCCTTGCATTCGCGCGGCCTCGGGCCCACATAATTGCTACTCATTCGCAATAGCAGCAATCATGTTTCTCGCTCTGAAAACCGGCTCCTACTCTGTCATGCACCTCCTGGTGGCGATCGGCGTCGCGTACGCCATTACCCAGGATTGGCGCGCGGCCCTGGCCGTGGGCCTGATCGAGCCTGTCGTGCAGACCTTCGCCTATTTCTTCCACGACCGCGTCTGGGCGCGGATCGAACGCCGCCGGGTCCCCGAACCGGCGCCCGCCGGGCTGCCTAACCCGACCTGATCCGCGCCCGCGTTCGGGTGCGTGACGCCATGGCGCCCAGCGGGGCGCCCCATTGGCCGGCGACCAGCGCGGCCAGAAGTTGCGGCGCCGGCGGAATGCGCGAGAGCGGCGACATGAACCAATCGCGCGCCCATGCGATCGCCTCGCTGTCGGATTGATAAGCGGGCGTGAACAGCCATGAGGCGGCTTGATAGAGCCTGATGTGCCAGAGCCGCAGGCGCGCATATTCGTCGAGCGCGGCCGACAAATTGGTTTGCATCTCCAGCGCGCGCGCCAAGGCGAGCGCGTCCAGCAGCGCCATGTTGGCGCCCTGCCCCAGTTGCGGGCTGGTGCAGTGCCAGGAATCGCCGACGTGGACGCAGTCGCGCGACACCGGCGCGCGCAGCGTGCGGTGCGCGTAGGCTGCAAACACGAGATCCTCATGCCGTTTCAGTTGCGCCAACAGCGGCGCTGTTTGCGGCCAAAGCGCGCGCACTTCGGCTTTCCAATCGTCGAGATTGCGCCGCAGCCACACGTCGCGGTCTTCATGCTTCAGGCTCCAGAAGAACGCCGCTTTCTGCGTGTGGCCTTGCGGCAGACGCCCGATCGGCAACACGCCCACCATCTTGCGCGCGGCTTCATAACGCTGCTCCAGCGCCTGGGGGTCGAACGCCCCGGCCCAATCGAGGCTCGCCCACAAGGCGCCGAAAGGCAGGTTCTGGCGCGGCTGCGCCGAGAGCGGCGAGCGCATGCCCAAGGCGTCGATGACGAGATCGAAGCGCGCGCTTTGCGCGCCGTCCGAAAAAAACAGGCGCCCGTCGTGCGCGGCGACGATCTCGCGTTCTGCTTCGAGCTCGGCTCCGGCGTCGCGCGCCGCATCGTAAAGGAGCTGAAACAGCGCGCCGCGGTGCGCGCCAATTCCACAAGGCGCTTCTTGTCCGAGCGCATTGTAACGAATGTCGAGCACGATGCGCTCGCCGCTTTTGCCGTAGAGGCGCGTGATCGGCGCGCCGAGTTCGCGCATGCGCGCGCCGGCGCCGATCTCGTCGAGCACGTGCAGCCCCACCGGCTGCAGGATGAGGCCCGAGCCGATCGGCTGGGGCGTGCGCAACCGGTCGTAAACCACAACGCGGGCGCCGCGCCGCCGCAGCAAGGACGCACACGCCAACCCGGCGACGCCGCAACCGGCGATGGCGATGTCCAGTGGCTTCACTGCGCCCTCATGCTTAGCCGCAATTCAGCACTAGAGATGACCAAATCGCTAACCGCGATGCGGCATGGTGGACGTCATGGCCGCGATACCAACCGTCGCACACGCCGCGCTTCCAGACGCGCCGGCGCGCCACCAGAAAGGAGGCGAACGGGCGGCCATGGAGTTTGGCGGCGCGGTCACCTACCGCGAAATGGTCGAAGCCAAATTGCGTGTCGATCCGGTCGCGCTGGCGGAGAAGAAGCGCCAGGCCGATCCCGTCCGCAAACGCGATGCGCCTCCGCCGCGGCGCGAAGCGGACTATGAGGAGCCGGGCAGCCGCCTCGACATCAGCGTCTAGGCGGGCGTGACGCCGTGCGCTGGAGCGCGGCGACATAAAAGCCATCACAGGCCGTCAGGCGCGCGGTCATCTGCAGCCCGTGCGTTCGCGCATAGGCAGGAAAACTGGCGCTCAAGGCTTCAGGCGCGAACTCGCGTTCTGTTGCGAGAAAAGCGGCGACCTGATCTTCGTTTTCCTCCGGCAGCACCGAACACGTGACATAGACCAACCGCCCCCCCTGCTTCACCAGCGGCGCCGCCATCGCCAGCGCTTCGCGCTGCTCTTCCAGGCGCTTGCCGAGCGCATTGGGCCGGAGCCGCCACTTGGCGTCAGGGTTGCGCCGCCACGTGCCCGAGCCGGTGCATGGCGCGTCGACGAACACGACGTCCATGCGATCGCGCAAATCTTCGAGCGCGTCCTTGGTGCGTAATGGTGGTCTGATCTGGATGTTGTGCGCGCCGGCGCGATCGGCGCGCGCCTTCAAAGGCGCAAGACGCCGGCCATCGATGTCGTAGGCGTAGATCTGTCCCTTGCCTTGCATCGCTGCGGCCAGCGCCAGCGTCTTGCCGCCGCCGCCCGCACACACATCGGCCACCTGCATGCCGGGTTCAACGCCGCTCAGAAGCGCGGCCAGCTGGCTGCCTTCGTCCTGCACTTCGAACCAGCCTTTGAGGAAGCTTTGTTCCGTGCCCCACGGAAACGTGCGGCCTTGCTTCCACGGGATGCGCACGCCCTCGGGCGCGTGTGGCGATGCTTGCGGCGCTTCGCTGAGCTTCGGGCTTTCGCTGAGCGCGGCGATGAGTTTTTCGCGCGTCGCCTTCAACGTGTTGGTGCGGAGATCGAGCGGCGCCGGCGCGGCCAGTGCTGCGCCCTCTTCGGCGCGTTGGTCGCCAAACGCGCGCGCGAAACTCGCGTCGAGCCACTCGGGATAGTCCCCGGCGATGTGCGGCGGCGCCCCCTCAAGCGTTGCGTTCGCAAGCGCGTCGCGCTCGGCCTCGGTCGGCGGAGATGGCGCGTGCGGATCGTTGTAGCTGCTTTGCTCGATCTGCTCGGCGCTCCAGCCAAAGCCCCAGCGCAATGCGCCCCAGACCCAGGCGCGCGGGCTGTCTTCGCCCATGCGCCATGCGCTGGATTGCTTCCAGCGCAACGCGCCGAATACCAGGTCGCCGATTTCCGCGCGGTCTTTCGAGCCGGCGAAGCGATGCGACAACATCCAGTCTTTCACCGCATCGGCGGCGGGACGGCGCTGGCTCTCAAGCGTGGACAGAATTTCGATGGCCGCCTGCTGGCGCGCGCCGGGACGCATGGGAGGAACCCCAAAGGAAGGAACGGGATGTTTCTAGGTCTGGATAGCGCGACCGTAGGCAATGAAGTTGCGCCCACCGCTCATTGGCTCAGTCGTCATCCAGCGGCGTCGTGGGATCGAGATCGGCGATACGCAGCGCAAAATCGGCGATGTGCAGCGGTCTTACGTGCTGCTCAAATTCAATCCGTTCAATACTCGCATATGCGCTGTTCTGCGGCTGACGATGCACGTAAGTGATGCGGTTGCGCACGTCGACGACCCAAAACTCGCCTACGTCGTGGCGCGCATAACGCGAGGCGCTGTCGCGCAGATCGTCGTTCAGACTGGTGTTCGCCACTTCCACCACGAGCAGGATGCGATCCGACGGCGTGGCTCTCACCAAAGGCCCGGGCGACAGCACGTACACGTCCGGCGAGGGCCCATTGTATGGCGACAGATGCAGCGTTGTCTGGATGCCGACGAAGAAGCCCTTGGGCTTAAGCGTCTGCACCATCCAACCGGCTATCTCCATTGCGTAATGCGTATGCCGCAGCCCGTCCGCCGGCATTTCATGGATCTCCCCGTCCAGCAATTGCGTGCGCTTGTAGGGAACCTGCCCCGCCTTCTGCAAGGCGAGCATCACGTCCATCGTGATCGGCCGGCGCGTCTCCTCGCGGGCGATCGGGCGGGGTGCGACGGTGACGTCAGTCATGCGCTCAATATAGCATGCTGAACGGCGCCCGCCACGGGCTTAACTCCCCAGCGGATAATTGGGCGCCTCGCGCGTGATGGCGACGTCGTGCACGTGGCTCTCGCGCAAACCCGCGGCGGAGATTTTCACGAAGCGCGCCTTCTCGCGCAGCTGCTTCATATCGCTAGCCCCAACATAGCCCATCGCCGCACGCAGGCCGCCGATCAGCTGATGGATGATGTTGCCAACCGGGCCCTTGAACGGGACGCGGCCCTCAATGCCCTCCGGCACAAACTTCATCTGGTCGGTCACTTCCTTCTGGAAGTAGCGATCGGCCGATCCGCGCGCCATGGCGCCGAGGGACCCCATGCCGCGATAGGTTTTGTACGAGCGGCCTTGATAGAGCACGATGTCGCCCGGCGCTTCATCCGAGCCGGCGAGCAGCGAGCCGATCATCGCCGCTTCGGCGCCGCCGGCGAGCGCCTTGGCGAGATCGCCGGAGAATTTGATGCCGCCGTCGGCGATCACCGGCACGTCGGCTTTGCGCGCTGCGCCGGCCGCATCCATCACAGCGGTGAGCTGGGGCACGCCAACGCCGGCGACAATCCGTGTGGTGCAGATCGAGCCGGGGCCGATGCCGACCTTCACGCCGTCCGCGCCGGCGTCGATCAGAGCCTTGGCGCCGTCGGCGGTCGCGACATTGCCGGCGACGATCTGGGTCTTGTTCGACGCGCGCTTGATGCGCTCAACCGCTTGCAGAACGCTTTTAGAATGGCCGTGCGCCGTGTCGATGACCACCACATCCACGCCGGCCTCGATCAGCGCCAGCGAGCGCTCATAGCCCGCATCGCCGATCGTGGACGCAGCGCCGACCAGGAGGCGGCCGTGTTCGTCCTTGGCGCGATTGGGAAAAGCCTGCGCCTTCTCGAAGTCTTTGACGGTGATGAGACCGGCGACCCGGCCAGCGTCGTCAACCACGATGACGCGCTCGATACGGTGCTTGTGCAGCAGCTTCTTGGCCTCGCCTTCGTTGACGCCTTCGCGCACGGTGATGAGGTCGGTGGTCATGAGATCGGCCACGCGCTCGCTTGGCTCTGCAAAGCGCATGTCGCGATTGGTGAGGATGCCGACGAGCTTGCCGCTCTCGCGGTCGACCACCGGAAACCCGGAAATCTTGCGCGTCTCCTTGATCAGGATGATTTCGCCGATGGTCTGGTCGGGATGGATGGTGATTGGGTCGATCACCATGCCGCTCTCGAACTTTTTCACCATCCGCACCTGATCGGCCTGCTCAGCCGGCGTCATGTTGCGGTGGATGACGCCAAGCCCTCCGGCCTGCGCCATGGCGATGGCGAGCCGCGCCTCGGTGACGGTGTCCATCGCGGCGGAGACGAGCGGGATATTGAGGCTGATGCCGCGGGTGAGCCGGGTGACCAGTTTCACATCGGCGGGCAGCACTTCGGACGCGCCCGGTTCGAGGAGCACGTCGTCAAAGGTCAAAGCTTCACGGATTTCCATGGACGGCTGGTAGAGATATTCGTGTCGGTTGTCCAGTTACCCCACAGAAGGCTTGAACTTCCCATTGGCGCGATATATTCATATTGAATATAGGAGGAAGGTGTGGCGACTACTTCACTGACGTTGGGCCCGCACTGGGAAAAGTTTGTGAAGCGCGAGATCGCCACGGGCCGATACGCGTCAGCGAGCGAAGTGGTTCGCGCCGCGCTGCGCGAACTGGAAGAACGCAACAAGCGTCTTGAAGCTCTGCGCGCCCATCTCGACGAAGGCGCCAAGCAGGCAAAACGTGGAGAGTTTGTCGACTTCGATCCAAGCGACATTGTTGCGCGCGCCAAAAAGCGCGCGCGCAAATGAGCCGCTACCGGCTCACACCGCGAGCCTTGCGCGATCTCGATCAAATTACCGACTACACGCTGGCAACTTGGGGCGAACGGCAGGCAGAGAAATATCTGGCCGATCTTGATCAGCGTTTTCGCTGGCTTGCGCAGAATCCGAAGGTTGGGCGACTCCGCGATGACGTCGGCGAAGGTTATCGAAGCTTTCCGCAGGGGGGCCACGTCATCTTCTATGTGATTGACGAGGACGGCGTGGCCATTATCGGCGTGCCCCATGGGGCGATGGATATCGAGGCCTATTTCGACGCGCCCAATCCGGTTTGATCGACTTCACCGCCGCCCCATCGCCATGACGTAGACCTCGGCGCTCTCCGCGCGGCTGGCCGGCGGTTTGGCGTGACGGACGGTGGCGAAGTTCTGCTTGAGGCGCGCGAGCAGCGCGCTGTCGAGCCCGCCTTGAAAGGCCTTAGTCACGAAGGCGCCGCCCGGCGCCAAGTGGTCGAGCGCGAACTCGGCGGCGGCTTCGGCGAGCGCGCCGGTGCGGATCTGATCGGTCTTGGCGTGGCCCGTCGTGTTGGCGGCCATGTCGGAGAGAACGATGTCCGGCGGCCCGCCGAGCGCGTCCAGCAACGCCGCCGGCGCCTCTGGCGAGAGAAAATCCATCTCGAGAAACGTCGCGCCGGGAAGCGGATCGATTGGCAACAGATCGATGCCGACAACCTTGCAGCCGCGCTTGACCGCAACTTGCGCCCAGCCGCCGGGCGCTGCGCCGAGATCGATCACGCGCGCGCCCTTCTTGAGGAAGCCGAATTTCTCATCGAGCTCGATCAGCTTATAGGCGGCGCGCGCGCGGTAGCCTTCGGCCTTGGCGCGCGCCACGTAGGGGTCGTTGAGCTGGCGCTCGACCCAGTGGCGCGAGCTTTCCTTCAGCTTCTTTTTCTTCACGCGCTCGGTGAGCTGGCGCCCTTCGGCGCCGCTCGGTTGCGGCTTCCGCCAGCGCCGTTTTTCGTCGTCGCTCACGCGCGCGCCCCGTGCTCGGCCATCAGACGCATCAGCACGCCCTCACGCAGGCCGCGATCGGCGACGCGGATGCGCGATGCCGGCCACACGCGCAGCACGGCGTCGAGAATGGCGCCGCCGAACACGACCAGGTCGGCGCGATCCTTGCCGATGCAGGCATTGGCGGCGCGCTCGTCCAGAGTCTGCGCCAGCAAGCGCGCGATCGTCGCGCGGCATTCGCCGACATCGAACCAGTAACCGTCCACGCGCGCGCGCTGGTAGCGCGGCAGATCGAGATGCACGCCTGCGAGGCTCGTCACGGTGCCGGAGGTTCCGATCACATGCGCGCGCCCGGCTCGGAACGCCTCGCGCAAATGGCCGGCGTCGCCCGCGCCTTCGATGGCTGTGGCCAGCCGCGTCACGAGCGACTCAAACCAGGCCTCGCGATCGCGCTCGGGCTCGGTTTCTTCTTCCGCCAGCGTCACGACGCCAAGAGGCGACGTGCCCCACGCCAGGATTGGCGGGTGGACGCCGCCGGCGAGCACATCCTTGGGCCGCACCCAGGAAAGCTCGGTCGAGCCGCCGCCAATATCGACGATCAGCGCAACCTCCGCTTCCGGTTCGAGCAGGCTGGCGCAGCCGAGCACGGAAAGGCTCGCTTCCTCTTCAGAAGTGATGATCTTGAAGTCGAGTCCGAGATCGGTGCGGATGCGATTGAGGAAGGTCTCGCCGTTGGCCGCGGCGCGGCAGGCCTGCGTCGCAACGCAGCCCACAGCCACCGGCGCGCGCGCTTCCAAACGCTGCGCGCAGGCTTGCAGCGCCTGATAGGCACGCGCCATCGCGGTTTCGCTCAAGCGGCCAGTGTGGGCGAGTCCCTCGCCAAGGCGCACAATGCGCGAGAAGCCGTCGACCACGCGCAGCCCGCCCGCGCCGTCCGGGGCGGCGATCAACATACGGCAATTGTTGGTGCCCAGGTCGAGCGCCGCAAATAAGGGCGCGCGCGACCTGGCCGTCGCCTTGCCGCCGGGGCGCCGCGCGCCGCCGGGCGTGTCCCGTGCCATGTCAAAATCGTCCTGCGGGCGACGCCCGCGAATACCTAGTTGCCGGTAATGCTAGCGATTTTACGGCGCGGCGACACCCTTATTCAGGGCGGATTCAGCCGCCGGCGCGCGATTTTCGCGTTACACCCGGCGCACACAAATCCGTGTGCTGGGGACCGAAACTTGCTGGGGGCGTTCTACTCCCTACCTTACATGGGCGAGAGGATTTCGAGGAGGTGTTGGAGGAGGAGATGCGCGAAGCGAAGTTCTCCATCGGCCAAGTGGTCCGCCACCGACTGTTCCCGTTCCGGGGCGTCGTGTTTGACGTGGACGAGCAATTCTCGAACACGGAGGAATGGCTGGAAGCCATTCCCGAACCCATGCGTCCCGATCGCAACCAACCCTTCTATCACGTTTTCGCCGAGAACTCGGACCAGCACTACATCGCCTATGTGTCGGAGCAGAATCTGATGCCTGACGAAAGCGGCGAGCCGATCGATCACCCGCAAGTCGATCTCTTCTTCGACGAGACCGATGAAGGCGGCTACAAGCTGCGGCCGGAGAGCCTGAATTAGCGGCGCGTGACGCATTTGCCCCCGCGCCAGCACTGGCCCACCAGCGTCAGACTGAGCTTGGCTTACACGCGCTGGAACGGATAGAACGCGCCGCCCAGCGGGAGGATGGCGGTCAGTTCGTCGAGCGCGGTTTGCGTTTCGCGCACGAGTGCGGGATCGGCGAGATCAGCGGGGGCGAGTCGTTCGCGGTAGTGTTTCACGATCCACGCTTCTAGATTTGCAGCCAGAGCGTCGTTGAGGAAAAAGCCGGCGGCGGCGGCGTGCTTCTCGGCGCCGGTCATCGGGATGCGGAGTCTGAGGCAGGCGGGGCCGCCGCCATTGCGCATGCTCTCGCGCACTTCGACATATTCCACGCGCCCGATCAGTGCGCCCGCACGCGCGGTCTTTTCAGCGACGTAGCCGGCGGTCTTATTGTTCTCGCGCACTTCGGTAGGCGCGATCAGGGTGAGGCCGGTATCGCCGGGCAGACGCAGCAGCTGCGAATTGAACAGATAGGACGACACAGCGTCTTGCAGCGACACCTGCTCGGCCGGGACCTCAAGGAAGACAGGTTCGAACAGACCCTGCGCCTTCTCGCGGATTTCCGCATGGAGCGCCGCCTTGTCGGCGAAAGCGTGCTCATGATGAAAGAGCACATTGTCATGCGCCACCGCCACCACGTCATTGTGAAAGGCGCCCGCATCGATGGCGGCGCTGCTTTGGCGCGCGAAGATGGTGCGCGCTGGCGCCAGCTGGTGACGCCGCGCGAGCGCGCGGCAGGCTTCCAGCGTCTGGCGGGCGGGAAAACCCGCGCGCGTCTCGGCGGCGTCGCGCCCGTAGACGAAAATCTCCAGGCCCGGCGCGCCCTGACTGGCGCACATGCGCATATGGTTGGCCGCGCCCTCGTCCGACAGCGCTGCGTGCGCCATCAGCGCAGGGTGGATTGCAAAGCGCGCTTCATCCGGCATCAGCGCTCGCAATGTGCGTTCGGTCTGCTCGGCTTCGAGGATGCGATGCAGCATCGTCTGCAGGTTGGCGACGGAGGCGTGCAGGCGGCCATCGGCGCAATCGGCGCTCGGCGAGATGGTCGCCGCGTTCGCCGCCCACATGGCGGAAGATGCGAGCGCGGCGCGCGCAATGGCGGGCTCTTTGCGCCAGGCGCTTTCCCACACATCGCCGTCGCTGCCGGTGAATCCCAGCGTGCGCAGCCAGGCGATGTTCGGCCGCTCGTGCGGGGGCAGCACGCCTTGCGTGAGGCCTAGCGCGCGCAAGCGCTGCATCTTGGCGAGACCCTGCAGCGCCGCATCGCGCGGGCGTGCGACGGTGTCGCGATTGCGGTCCGAGGCGAGATTGCCTTCCGACAGGCCCGCATAATTGTGGGTCAGGCCGACGAGCCCGTCGAAATTGATCTCCTCTGCGCTCATTAAGGCAGCCCGGGCGCGGGTATCGGTGCGGCTTTCTCGGCAAGCTGCGTCGCCACCGGATAAGCGACGTAGTCCGCTGCGTAATAGGCGCTTGGCCGCAGCGAACCGGAGAGGCCCGGCCCGCCAAAGGGCAACGCGCCGGATGCGCCGGTAGTGGGGCGATTCCAGTTCAGCACGCCCGCACGCAGCTCGGTCCTGACGCGCGCCCAAAGCGCCGGATCATCGCTGATCAACCCGCCGGCCAGGCCAAAGCGCGTGGCGTTGGCGATATCGAGCGCGTGATCGAAGTCGCTGGCGCGATAGACCTGCAGCACGGGTCCGAACAATTCTTCGTCCGGCGGCGACAGACCGGTGACGTCGATCACGCCGGGATGCACGAAAGCGCCGTCGCGCTTGACCGCCACGATCGGTTTGCCGCCCATCGCCGTCAGCCCCTGCGCGAACTTTACCGCGCGGTCGGCGGCATGCGCGCTGACCAGGGGCCCCATGAACGGTTCCGGCGTCGCGTCAGCGGGCCCCACCCGGATGTTCTGCGTCACTTCGGCGAGCGCTTGCAGAATGGCTTCGCCCTCGGCGCTGTCCGGCACGATAAGCCGACGCGCGCAGGAACAGCGCTGGCCGCTGGTCGCGAAGGCGGAGTGCGCGATCAGGTTTGCCGCCGCGTCGACGTCAACCGGGGGCCAAACGATCAGCGCGTTGTTGCCGCCCAGTTCGAGCGCGAGCAGCATGTCGGGCCGCCCGGCGAATTTGCGGTGAATCAAGGCGCCGGTTTGCGCCGAGCCCGTGAACAAGACGCCGTTCAAGCCGGATGCGTCGAGCAACGCCGCGCCGGTGTCGCGCGCACCCTGCAATAGATTCAGCACGCCCGCCGGCAAACCGGCCTCTTCCCAAGCCTCCACCATCACCGCGCCGACGCCCGGAGTGAGTTCGCTGGGCTTGAACAGGATGGTGTTGCCAGCGAGCAGCGCGGGCACGATGTGGCCATTGGGCAGATGGCCCGGAAAATTGAACGGTCCGAACACGGCCAGAACGCCGTGCGGGTGATGCGAAAGCGCGGTGGCGCCGAACGCGGTCTCTTCTTGCTTCGCGCCGGCGCGTTCGGCCTGGGCGCGGATCGAGATTTCGATCTTGCCGACCATGGCCTGGGCTTCGCCGCGCGCGTCCCAGAGCGCCTTGCCCATCTCGCGGCTGATGGTGTTCGCAATCTCGTCGCTGCGCCGTTTGATCGCGTCGCCGAACTTGCGCACGACGGCAATGCGTTGGTCGAGCGGGAGCCTTGACCAGGCTGGAAACGCGAGCCGCGCTGCGGCCATCGCTTCAGCGACATCGTCGGCCGTGGCGGCGCGCCCTTCCCACACTTTGTCGCCGCTGGCGGGGTCGTGCGAGGAGAACATATCGCCTCCGCCGGCGACCCATACGCCATTGATGTAAAGTTCAGTCCGCATCGCTCACCCAGATCAGCGCTTCATCGCCGTCATTCAAGCGCAGCGCCGCCATTGCCGCAGGATCGATCTGCGCAACGCCGTCGGCGATTGCGACCCGCGCCGGGGCGCAGCGGAAGGCCCGGGTCTGGGGCGCAGCCACCAGCGCGCGCCTACGCGCGCCGGACTCGGCGGCGGGCCGCACGCGCACCCGCCGCGACTCGCGCAAAGTGCGCAGATGATCGCGCTCCGCTGTCAGCAGCGGGCCGCCGTCGAAAATGTCAACGACATTGGAGAAGCGGAAGCCTTCCCATTCCAGCAGCCGTCGCGCCGCTTCGCCGTCCTTGTGGCAGCGTCCGATCGCTGCGCGCGCTTCGGCAGGCAACAAATCGATATAGATCGGATGCTGCGGCATGAGATCGAGGATGAATTGGTTGTCGGTTGTTGCGGACAGCTTGTCGGCTTCCGAGAAATCCATGCGGAAAAAATGACGCCCGACCGCCTCCCAGAACGGCGACACGCCGTCGGGAGAAACGACGCCGCGCAATTCCGACACGACCCGGCTGTTGAAGCGATGCGGCGCGCCGGCCATCAGCATGTAGCGGCTTTGCGCCAGTGCGCGCCCGACCCCGCCCGCGCGATGCTCGGGACGCACGAAGAGCGAGCCGACTTCCGTGCAACCGGTGAAATCGTTGACGCCGATCAGGATGTCCATATCGAAGCGCCGGTCCACCACTGCGGAGAACTGCGCCTCGGTGATTTTGCGAAAATTGAAGAAGGGCGGCAATTTGCCGATCGTCGCTTTGACGCCGGCGCAACCGACCAGGGCGCCGCTCGTCACGTGCTCCAGCGCCAGGAAATAGCGCTCCGGGCCGGGCGCGGCGACCTCCGCAGCAAAGCTCTGTTCCGAAAGCGCGAGTTTTTCGGCGAGCGCGGTATCGTCGAGCATGAGGCTCGTGAAGCCGGGCCCGGCGATCTCGCGCAGCTCCTGGAAACCTTCGAAGTCCGACGGACCCGCAGCGCGCACGACATAATCGGAGTTCGTCACGAGCGCAGGCTCTCCACGTCAAACGCGCCGAGATCCAGCCCGGCGAGCATCAGAAAGGACAGTTTGGCGCGCTCGGCGAAACTTGGGATCAGCGCGAACTCCTGATCGCTGTGCAGATTACCGCCGCAGGGGCCGAGCGTGTCGATGTTGGGGCAGCCGGCCGCGGCGAGATTGTTGCCTTCGCAGACGCCGCCGCTGGCGCGGAATTGAAGGTCGAGGCCGAGCGCGGCGCCCGCTTCGCGCGTCCACTGCTTCATCACGCGCTGCGCAGGCGTCAGCGGCTTCGGCGCGCGCGTGAAGCCTCCGTGCAACACCGCCGAGATCCCGTCACGCTGCGCGAGCTGGCGAACGATGGTCTTCACCTGTGTTTCCGCCCAGTTCGCGCTCTCGGCGTCCGGGGCGCGCACATTAAACCGCAGCACGGCGCGCTCTGGCACAACATTGACCGCGCCGCCGCCGTCGATGGCGCCGGTATTGAAGGTGACGCCATCGCGGCCGTCATTGAGTGCGTGGAGTTGCAGCGCCGCGTCGGCGGCGGCAATGACGGCGTTGCGGCCATCGGCGAAGGCGCGGCCGACATGGGCTGCCTTGCCTTGTACGACGAGACTGTAATTGGCCGATCCCTTGCGCGCGTCGACCAGTGCGCCGTCGGCCATGGACGGCTCGTAGGTCATGCCCAGATGCGCACGCGCGCCAAGGTCGGCAAGCAGAGGCGCACTGGCGGGCGAGCCGATCTCCTCGTCGGGACTGAGCAGCACCTCGTAGCCGACGCGTTTTTCGCCCCCCATCCGCTCGAACGCCTCGAGCGCCGCCAGCATTACGGAAAGCCCGCCTTTCATGTCGGCGACGCCCGGCCCACGCAGCGCATCACCCTCGCGCCACGGCGATTGAAAGCTGTGTGCAGCAGGAAAGACGGTGTCGTAGTGGCCGGTCAGCGCGACCTGGACCGGCGCTTCCGGGCGCACGCGAACGCGGATGGACGCCCCGTGTTCGACCTCGTTCAGCCCGCCATCGGCGCGGACGCGTTGCGACGGCTTGAGTTCGATCTGTTCCAGCGCGCCAGGCAACGCCGAATAAGCTTCGACCAGCAACGCGCGCATGCGCTCGAGGCCGGCCAATTCGTACGACCCTGAATTCACGGCCGACCAAGCCTCTGTGCGCGCGATCGACGCCTCCGCGTCGGCATCCAGACGTTCGAGCGCAGGCTCAAGGCCCACGCTCCAGGCAGGGCGCGCGGCGGCTTCTGATGCGGTCGACATGGGCGCGGACCATGCCCAGAGCGCAGTCCGGTGTCCAGACGCGTCCAAAGCAAACGGGCCCGGCTTGCGCCGGGCCCGTCAAGTTCAGCCGTGGGGCTGTCGTTCTTAGTTGAACGTGATGGTCACCGCGGTGCGGCGGTTCAGCGGCTCGCGCACGCCGTCCCGCGTCTCGCGCGCGAGATCGGTTTCGCCGCGCGCTTCGGTGCGGATCGAGCCCGCGCCGATGCCACGCGCCACGAGCGCGTCGCGCACCACCGAGGCCCGGCGTTCCGACAGGCCGATATTGTACTGGGCCGAGCCCGAGGTGTCGGTGTGGCCGACCACCACGACGCCGCCGACGTTGCACTGACGCGCACGCGCCACGGCCGCATCGATGGTTTCGAGCGCAGCTTGGTTGAGGTTCGAGCGATCCCACTCGAAATACACGACGAACTCCGACGTCGGGCACGCCACAGGCGGCGGCGGAGGCGGCGGAGGCGGCGCAACCGGCGGGGCCGGGGGCGGCGGCGGCGGGGGCGGCGCTGCGAATTGATAGCGCAGGCCCAGCGTGACAGCCTGATGCTCGTAATCGGCGCCGAACTCGGCCGGCACGCCAAGCACGTGGCCGTCGAAATCAGCGTCAGGGGCCGCGAAATAGCGATACCCGACATCGAGGGCCAATTGCTCGGTCAGATCGAAGGCGACGCCGGCCATGCCCTGATAGGCCAGCACGGTGTCTTGATCTTGGAAGCCGGCGAGCACGGCGTCCATCGACGCGTTGAGACGCGCAGCGCCGACGCCCAGGCCGAGATAGGGCTGAACCGTGCCGCCGCGGTTGAAGTCATAATAGCCATTCAGCATCGCCGCCCAGGCGTGGACGTTGCCGTCGGCGATCAACGGATGCTCGAAATCATTATAGCGGTGGGAAATTTCACCTTCCGCACGGAAGCCGTTCTGGAAGGCGTAGCCGAGCCCCAGATGCTGGGTCCAATCGTTCTCGAGGTCGAATCCCGTTCCCTCGATATCGATGTCGCCACCGACCGAATAGCCGACGTCGGCCCGGCCGTACCATCCTTCGGTCGCGTATGCGGCGCCGGCCGTGCTGGCCATCAACGCTGCCAACGCAACGGTCTTGGTGATGCGCGATGTCATATTCACCCCTCTTAAGCGATATCCCCTGCGCCTCAGGTCGCCGCGACGCAGCCTCATTGCGCCAAAACGCGCACGGCTTGGCAGATCCCCTGAAACGTTCGCCGCCAGACCTTAAGGCTGGTCTCAACGGCGTACGCCCCACTCAGGTTCCCCGCATGGGCCGTTCAGGGCGAAATTACGCCTAGCCCGGCCCTGGTGTCCATGAAGCATCGCCGCTTTTGGCCACTTTTTTCCGGACCGTTGGATTTTTGGCGCCTTTTTGGAAACGTTTTGGAAATGAAGAGGGCCGCGCCCCTCCCGGCGCGGCCCTCCAGTCCCCTCATCGCCCCTGCGGCGCGTCCCCCGACCAAGACCGGTATCTGCACCTTACCCAGGCTGGGGCCGCAGACGACCCACCAATGGCGCCTTTTGCCCCCATTTCTCCTCACTTGTTGCGATGGCGTCACAACCGGAACCCCGCCTCCCGGGCCGGCGTTGCCCGCGATATCCACAAATAAGGAGCATCCATGCGCCGAGACGACCGCGATCCCTACACACCCCCGCCGCGCCATAGAGACGGCAGCGGCGCCGTGGTGCGCTTCGTTATTGTCGCCGCCCTGCTCGGCGCGGCCGCCTGGGGCTATATGGCGTACAAGGATCAACCGCAGACCGCCCTCGCCCCTCCCGACGCGCAAGAACAGACGCTCGCAGATTCGAGTTACGACGCAGTCCAGCCGGCCGCGCCGGATCAAGGCCAGACGACCCAAGCCGAAACGCCGGCCGAGCCGCCGAGCTGAACTTTACGCTATCCGTCGGCAAAGAGCTGAGCGGCGGCCTCAGGGCCGCCGCTTTCGTTTTGCGGCCGCCGGCGAGGTTGCAGCGGCGCGAGCATCAGCTTAACTCACCGCCCTCGCGTGAGCCCGTAGCTCAGCCGGTAGAGCATTTGACTTTTAATCAAAGGGTCCCGGGTTCGAATCCCGGCGGGCTCACCACGCACTCACTTGGCCGCGGCCAAGGCCGCCTCGACCGCAGCGCGCCATCCCTGGCGCAAACCGGCGCGCGCATGCGCCGGCATCTTGGGGGCCCAGCGGGTTTGCGCCACGGCGCCGGCGCCGTCGAGCGTCGAGATCGCCCCGCACCCATAGGCCGCGAGCCTGGCCGCGCCGAGCGCCGTCATCTCCTGGAATTTCGGCCGCGCCACCTCGACCTCGCAGATGTCGGCCAGGAATTGCATGGCCCACGCGTTCGCGGTCAGACCGCCGTCGACGAGCAACGATGTGATCTTCGGCGCGCCGTCGGCGCGCAGCGCATCGAGCAAATCCGCGGTTTGGTAGGCCACCGCTTCGAGGCCGGCGCGCACGATGTGATCGAGACGCGAGTCGCGCGTGAGGCCGACGATCGTTCCGCGCGCGTCGGCGTTCCATTGCGGCGCGCCGAGGCCCGCGAAGGCCGGCACGAGATAGACCCCGCCATTATCGGGCAACGCTGCGGCGATCGCTTCTGAGTCTGCCGAGGTGCGGATCAACGCAAGGCCGTCGCGCAGCCATTGCATGGTCGCGCCGGCCGAGAAGATCGAGCCTTCCAGCGCATAGGCAAACGCATCCCTGGTTGCGTAGCCGATGGTGGCGAGCAAACGGTTCGCGGAGTGCGGCGCCTGTTCGCCCATATTCATCACCAGAAACGCGCCGGTGCCGTAGGTCGATTTGGCCATGCCCGGTTTCAGGCAGCCATGCCCGATCAGTGCGGCTTGTTGATCGCCGGCGCTGCCGCGGATGGGGATGGCGCGGCCGAATAGCGCCGCATCCGCATCGGCGAAATGCGCGTCGCACGCCTTCACTTCCGGCAGCAGCGCGCGAGGAACATTGAACAGCGCGCACATGTCCTCGCTCCAGCTGCGGGCATTGATGTCGAACAGCAGCGTGCGCGAGGCGTTGGTGATGTCGGAGACGTGCGCTCGCCCGCCCGACAAGCGCCAGATCAGAAACGTTTCGATCGTGCCGAACGCCAGTTCGCCTTGTTCCGCGCGCCTGCGCAGCGCCGAATCGCGGTCGAGCAACCAGGCGATCTTGGTAGCGGAAAAATACGGGTCGAGCAGCAGGCCGGTGATCTCCTGCACGCGCTGCTCGTGGCCGGCGGCGCGCAGGCCCGCGCAGATCTCGGATGTGCGCCGGTCCTGCCAGACGATCGCGTTGTGAACGGGCGCCCCGGTCTTTCGATCCCACAGCACCGTGGTTTCGCGCTGATTGGTGATGCCGATAGCGGCGACGTTCGCCGCGCCGCCGACTTTTTCAATCGCGTCGCGGCATACTTTGAGCGTGGCCGCCCAGATCGCTTCGGCGTCGTGTTCAACCCAGCCGGGGTGCGGATAATGCTGCTGCAACTCGATCTGCGCGCTCGCGCGCGGATTGAACTCCAGGTCGAAGACGATGGCGCGAGTCGAGGTGGTGCCCTGATCGATGGCGAGAATATGCGTGCTCATGCGCCTATCTCTGAACCGCCCATCCCGCTTTCGGCAAGCTATTCGCGCGCGGCGTCGCTCAGCGCCTCGCGAAACCCGGCCGACGCTGCGCGCACGCGGGCAAGCGCGGCGTCCATCTCGGCTTCGGTGACGGCGCGCCCGCTTGCGGCCATGACTTCGACGTCGGCGCGCACGATGGCGAGTTTGGCCGCGAGGTCATCCAAATTGGCCGCGGTGGAGGCGCCGGCGGCCAGCGCTTTGGCGGCAAGGTCGAGCAGCGCGGCGGCGCGCACGCGCTGACGGTCGGGCACGAGCGGCAGGAATGCGGCAAGCGCGGCCAGCAGCATCTGCACCTGCGCAATGAGATTCAGCACCTCTCCCTCCTCTAACGCTGTGCGCGAAGCAGCGCCTCAAATTCTGTAATCGGCGCCTGCGCAGCTTCCAGGGCTTCGCCAAGGCGTCGTGCGGCGGCAGTCAGCGCCGTCGCTGCGCGCTGCAACGCTGGCTGGCTTTCTTCGGACGCCGCTTCAAAGTCGGCGCGCGCCTGCACATAGGCCCTCACGGCGAGGGCAAGCGTTTCCGCCGCCGGCGTCGCGACGCGCTCGGCGCGCCCGAGCGCTTGCTTGAAGGCGCGCGGCGTTGCGGGATCGCGCACGATGTCGCCCGCTTCTTCGACTATAGCGGCGTACGCGTGCAGCACGGCGTAAGCGCGCTGATCGAGCGTGCGCGCGGCCGCGACGGGGTTTTCGATCGGGGTTTGCCCCAACGGCAGCGACGCACACGCGGGCGTGGCGGCGAGGGCAAGCGCAAGCGCAATGATGCGAACAGGCGTCAACATGGCGCGCCTCAAGCGATCGGTGCGCGCGCACGTGCGCGGCCAATGGCGACACCAATGAGAGCAAGCGTCACGACGAGATCGACGATGGCGTTGGCAAGGTCCTGCGCTGCGCCTTCCGGCAAGGCGACGCCGAGCCGCTCGGCGGCGACGGCGATGGCGATGGCCGCGGCGCTCTGCAAGGTCAGCGATTGTGCGGCTGGTCTTTGTGTTTGTGCTTCGGTCATGGGCTCCTCGTTTGAACGAGAAGCCTAGGCGCGCGCAGGGCCGGTCGGATTGAGTGTGGATGGAAGGGCGAGAAGGGAGCGCCGACGCCTTGTTTTCGGACGTGAAATGCGGCCTGGCGGCGCGGATGCTTGAGGGATAGCTACGCGCACAATCCCCGCTTTGCGTCGTCATACTCGCGCTTGAGGCGCGCGACCAGATCGGCGGTGGAGACGATTTCATGCACGGCGCCGACGCCTTGGCCCGCGCCCCAGATCTCCTTCCACGCCTTGGCCTTGGAAGAGCCGGAGCTGAAATTCATCGCGCTTGGATCGCTTTGCGGCAGATTGTCCGGATCCATGCCCGCGGCGACGATCGAGCCTTTGAGATAATTGCCCAGCACGCCGGTGAAGAGATTGGTGTAGACGATATCGCCGGCGGCGGACTCGACGATCATCTGTTTGTAGGCGTCGGGGGCGTTGGCCTCTTCGGTCGCGATGAACACCGAGCCCATGTAGGCGAGGTCCGCGCCCATCGCCTGGGCCGCGAGGATGCCCTTGCCGGTGGCGATGGCGCCGGAGAGCAAGAGCGGGCCGTCGAAGAATTCTCGGATCTCGTGGATCAGCGCAAACGGCGAATGCCCGCCGGCGTGACCGCCGGCGCCGGCGCAGACGGCGATGAGCCCGTCGGCGCCTTTCTCCAGCGCCTTCTCGGCAAATCTGACGTTGATGACGTCGTGCAGGACGATGCCGCCGTAGGAATGGATCGCCTCGTTCACCTCGGGGCGCGCGCCGAGCGAAGTAATCACAATCGGCGCTTTATGCTTCACGCAGGCCGCCACGTCTTCCTCCAGGCGGGCGTTGGTCTTGTGCACGATCTGGTTGACGGCATAGGGCGCCGCCG
>CAZIOD010000014.1:0-41062 GCA_964540785.1 uncultured Terricaulis sp. | reverse complement strand
GTCGCCGCGGCTCATGGCGTTGAGGCGCGCATAGAGCCCGCGCGCTTCAATCAGTTCGCCGTGCTTGCCCTGCTCGACGATGCGGCCCTGGTTGAACACCAGGATGCGGTCGGCCTCGCGGATGGTCGAAAGCCGGTGCGCGATGACGATGGTCGTGCGCCCCTGCTTCAACTCCGCCATGGCCGCTTGCACCTCACGCTCCGTCTCCACATCCAGCGACGAAGTGGCTTCATCGAGGATGAGGATCGGCGCATCGGCCAGGAACGCGCGCGCGAGCGCCACGCGCTGGCGTTCGCCGCCCGAGAGCTTGACGCCGCGTTCGCCGACTTCGGTCTCGTAGCCCAGCGGCAGCTTTTCGATGAAGTCGTGCGCACGCGCGCGCCTGGCGGCGGCGACGATCTCCTCCATCGACGCGTCGGGATTGGCGTAAGCGATGTTCTCGCGCAGTGAGCGGTGAAACAGCGCGGGGTCCTGCGGCACGAGAGCGATCGCGCGGCGCAAGCTTGCTTGCGTCACCTGTCGTACGTCCTGGCCGTCGATCGCGATCTTGCCGGCGTCGATGTCGTACAGCCGCTGCACCAGTTTCACGAATGTCGACTTGCCCGAGCCCGTTGGCCCGACCAGCGCCACGGTCTCGCCCGGTGAAATCTCCAGCGAGAAATCGGTATAGAGCGGATCGGCCGCGTTCTTGTAGCCGAAGGAAACGCGATCGAAGACGATGTGGCCCTGTCCTGGTGCGAATGGCTTTGCGTCAGGATGGTCAACCACATCCTCCCGCTCAAGCGCGTACGCGACCACGTCCTCGATGTCGGCGATGCCCTTTTGCAGGTTCTGAACATTCTCCCCGAGCGTGCGCAGGTAGCCGGAAACCAGCAGGAATGCAGTGATGGCGAACACCGCGTCGCCCGCCGTCGCACGCCCCTTGCTCCACTCCAGGAGCACCAGTCCGAGCAGCCCGGCCTGCAGCACGAACAGCAGCATGTTCTGCAACACCCAGGAATCGGTCGAGCGATACCAGGTGCGGTTGGCTTCCACGCGCCAAGCGCCAACCACCGCGTTGAACCGTCTCTGTTCGCGCGCTTCGGCGCCGAACGCCTTGACCGTGGCGTTGGATGTCACCGAATCCGCGAGCGCGGCGCCGATCTCTGTGTCGGCCTTGATGTAGCGTCGCAGCGCCTTGGCGATGTAGAAACGGCCCATCAAATACGCCGTCAGCAGGAAGGCCGTGATGGCGGCGCCGGTGAAGAGCCCGATCAGCGGCCATTGCAATGCCGTCAGCACGGTGACCCCGATCAGCACCGCGCCGGCCGGCAGCATGTACCAGACCAGCGTATCGGAGATGATGTCGTAGGCGTTCATCGCCCGCGACACGCGCCGCACCGTCGCGCCGGCGAAATTGTCGGCGTGCCAATCGGCGGAGAAACGCTGCACGTCGCGGAAGCCGTCCGTGACGATGCGCTCCATGTTGTTGGAGGCGAACGGGATCCAGAAGCGGACGCCGATATTGCGCGAGACATAGAAGACGAACGCCAAGAACGCGACGAGGCCGTAGCCCCATGCAGCGGCGCGCTGGCCTTCAGCGGTCGGACCGGCGGCGAGCGCCTCGACAAGGCGCGCCGAAGCGAACGGAAAGGCGAGGTCCGCCGCAACCGCCGCGCCGAAGAAGAGACCGAACAGCGCCAGCTTGCCGGGCTGCTTGGACCAGTGCCGCCACATGAACGCGGCCACTTGGCGCAAGCTGGCCTTGCGTCCAGTCCGGTCTGTGTCGTCGTCGATGTAGGCGTCGCTCATGAGAGCACCAGGGATGAAAGCGCGGCCGCGCTTGGGGCGGCGTTGCGACAGGAAGTTGGGAACGAAGTGCTGGAAGCGAAGCGCTGAACGCGCGAAACACCCTCAACACGGCTCTGCGAAACGGTCTCCGCAAATGAATGCGGGTTTAGGGCCGAGGCGCTGGCCTCAAAGCTCCACGGCGGCCGTTCGCGACGCCGTATTTATTTCAAGCGGGTGATCATTCAGCCTTCTCCGAAAGGACGGCCCACATACCGTTTCGGCGATCTTGCGTAAAGCAAAAGCTGGCCCCATCACCGGGACGTGACGAAATTGAAACCTCATGAAGCGCCGGTGCAACGGTGTCCGCCGTGCACTCTCTGTGTCGCCGTGGTTCTTTTTTTCCACCACAGCGACACCGCGGCGACACAGCGATCACGGCGAACTGGTCCAAGATGAAGCCCGCCGACGCATTGAAGCAACATTGGACGGACGCGCTGCCGGGCGCCTGGAAGCCCTATGCGCAGCTCTCGCGCCTGGACCGCCCGATCGGCTGGCAATTGCTGCTGCTGCCCTGCTGGATGGGCATGGCCGTCGCGCGCACGGGCTATGGGTTTTATTGGAGCGACCTCGGGCTCGCGCTGGCCTTCCTTGCCGGCGCCATCGCCATGCGCGGCGCGGGCTGCACCTATAACGACATCCTCGACCGCGACATCGACGCGAAGGTCGAGCGCACACGCCTGCGGCCCCTGCCCTCCGGCGCGGTCTCGCTTAAGGCGGCGTGGGCGTGGCTGATCGCGCAGTGCTTGGTGGGGCTCATCGTGCTCATGACGCTGCCGCGGCTGGCGCAGATCGTGGCGCTGCTGGCGATCCCGCTCGTGGCGCTTTATCCGCTGATGAAACGCGTGACCTGGTGGCCGCAGGCATGGCTGGGCGTGGTGTTTTCGTGGGGCGCGCTGGTCGGCGGCGCCGCGGTTGCGCCTGACCGCGGCGTGCCGCTGGAAGCGATCGTGCTTTATGCCGGCTGCATCTGCTGGACCATCGGCTACGACACCATCTACGCGCTGCAGGACCGCGAAGACGACGCGCTCGTCGGCGTACGCTCCACCGCGCGCCTGTTCGCCGAGCGCTGGCGCATGTGGACGACCGTGTTCTACGTCGCGGCGCTGGCGCTCTGGACGGCGGCGGCGGCTATCGCCGGCAGCGGCGTCATCGTCGCTATTGCGCTCAGCCTCATCGGCGTCGCCCTGATGTTTCCAATGTTGCAGAGCATCGACGATGCACGTCCGGAAACGGCGCTCGCCGCGTTCAAGGGCAACGCGCTTATCGGCGCGGCGGTCTTGCTGGCCTTCGCGCTCGAACCCATCTGGCGAAGCATGCGGCCTGTGTTGGGGATGTGATGGGCGAAGCGGAGAAACATTTGTCGGCGGTGTGCAAGCGCTTTGCGCGCGTGTTGCCGCACCACGAACCGTTTCCGACCAAATTCCCCAAGAGCAAAGACCCCTATCGCGCCCTGGTGCGCTCCGTGGTGTTTCAGCAACTCTCGGGCAAGGCGGCGGGCACCATTCACGGCCGCCTGCTGGCCCTGTTTCCGGACAAAGACCATCCCGATCCGGAAGACATCCTGGCGGCGTCGCCTGAAAAGCTGCGCAGCGCGGGGCTTTCGCGCCAGAAGATCGCCGCGCTGCAGGACGTTTCGCAGAAACGGCTCGACGGTATCATCCCGCCGGCGCGCCAGCTTTCGCGGCTGGGCAATGAGGAGATCATCGAGCGGCTCACCGCCGCGCGCGGCGTCGGGCGTTGGACCGTGGAGATGTATCTCATCTTCACGCTGGGCCGGCCCGACGTGCTGCCGATTGACGATCTCGGCGTGCGCAAGGGCGCCGAGCGGCTCTACAAGCGCAGCTTCACGCCGAGAGAACTGGACAAGTATGGCGCGCGCTGGGCGCCGTGGCGCAGCGCCGCTGCATGGCATCTGTGGCGCTACATGGACAATCTCGTCGTGCCGGATTGAGTGGGCGCCTCAGCGCGCTCGTGCATGCCGTAATCGCGCAGCACATGAGCCACGCGCAAACGATAGTCGCGGAATATGCGCGCCCGCCCCTCGCCCTGCGCGGTGCGATGCGCTTCCAACGCGCGCCATTGCGCAACAGCTTGTTCATCGCGCCAGAATGAGAGCGAGAGAATGCGCGTCTCGTCGCTCAAGCTTTGGAAGCGTTCAATCGAGATAAAGCCGTCTATTTCCGCCAGCAGCGGCCGCAATTCTGCGGCGATGCGGAAATAATCGTCGCGGTGTTCGCTGTGCGGTTCGACTTCGAAGATCACCGCGATCATGGCGCTGCCCTCGGTGCGTGCGGCGCCGACGCGAGCTTCAGGAAGATGCGCTCTTCGCGCCGAATGAAGCGTTCGCGCTGCGCGAATGCGAAATTCTCCTTGCCGAGAGGATCGGCCGCCAGCCGCACGCGGTAGGCTTCGTAGGCGGCAAGATTCTCGATGTTGTACAAAGCGTAGGCGGTGGTAAGCGAGCCTTCGTGCGGTGCAAAATAACCGATCAGATCGGCCCCGCAGCGGGGAATCGCCTGTCCCCAGATCCGGGCGTACTGCTCGAAAGCGTCGCGCTTGAACGGATCGATTTCGTAACGAATACAACAAGTGAGCATGATGCCTCCGTTTCCGGGGTTGATGTAGCGGCTTGGCCTCCCCAGATGGTTCGATTAGCATCGAACCATGAAAGAAGGCCCGGACATCGCTCGCGTCGCCGCCATGGTCGGCGACCCCGCCCGCGCCAACATGCTGACCGCGTTGCTGGACGGCATGGCGCTGACGGCTGGCGAACTCACCTTGGAAGCGGGCGTGACCAAACAGACCGCCAGTTCGCACCTGGCCAAGCTGGTCGATGCGGGGCTGATCGCCGTCGAGGCGCAGGGACGGCATCGCTATTATCGGCTGGCCGACGCCGACGTGGCCGGCCTGCTCGAAACGTTGATGGGCGTGGCCGCGCGCGCCAAGGCGCTGCGCTCAAGGCCTGGCCCCAAGGATCCTTCGTTGCGCCGCGCGCGGATGTGCTACGACCATCTCGCCGGCGAGCTTGGCGTTGCGCTGTTCGACGCCTTCATCAAGCACAAGTGGATTTCGCCCGGCCCCGAAAGAACCTTTGCGCTGACCCGGCTGGGACGGGCCAAGGCGTCGACGTTCGTCACCGGCATCGCCGAGCTTGAAGCTGGCGCGCGCCCTTTATGTCGGGCCTGCCTCGATTGGAGCGTGCGCCGACACCACCTCGCCGGCGCGCTCGGCGCGGCGATCCTCGATGAGATTTTCGAACGCGGCTGGGCGACCCAAAAGCGCAATAGCCGCGTTCTGGAATTCAACCGCATCGGCGAGGCCAGCTTCCGGCGCGTGTTCATGATCCCCGAAGCGCCGGAGAACTGAGCGGCGGCGGATGGCCCGTCGGCGCTAGTGTGCTATACTTCTCTTCATGCCCGCCGTGGCCCGCATCGATCCGAAAGACGTATTCACGCCCGAGGAATGGGCGCTGCTGTCGCCGCGTTCCTCCTGGATCGGGCTTGTGCTCGTGGCGCTGTGCTGGGGCGTGATCGTTGCGGCGGGCGCGATGTTCGTGCTCTGGCCGAACCCGCTCACTTATGTGCTCGCGGTGATGCTGATCGGCGCGCGCCAGCTGGGCCTCGCCATCCTCATGCACGACGCCGCGCACGGGGCGCTGCATCCCAATCGGCAGATCAACGACTGGGTCGGCGAATGGGTGTGCGCGGCGCCCACGGGCGCGCGGCTGCACGCCTATCGCGACTATCATCTGAAACACCACCGCTATACGGAACAACCTGAAGATCCGGATCTGCCACTCTCGGCGCCGTTCCCGATCACGCGCGCTTCGCTTTGGCGCAAGATCATGCGCGATCTGACCGGACAGACCTTCTTCAAACAGCGCTTCGCGCAATTGAAGCGCGGCGGCAACGCGCACTTTCTGATCTTCAACGCGCTGCTGCTCGGCGCGCTTACGCTGGCGGGCTATTGGTGGGCGTTTTTCGCGCTATGGCTTGTGCCGATGGCGACGTGGCTGCCGCTCGTCACGCGCCTCCGCAACATCGCCGAGCACGCGTGCGTCAAAGCGGGCGACGATCCCTTCACCCATGCGCGCACCACGCTTGCGGGTCCGCTGGAGCGCCTCTTCATCGCGCCCTACTGGGTGCACTTTCACGGCGAGCATCACGTCTTCATGCATGTGCCCTGCTATCGGCTCGAACGCATGCACCGCATGCTGATGGACAAGGGCTACTGGTCGCGCATGAAGCTGTCGGACGGCTATGTCAGCGTGCTGGACGAGGCGAGCAGCAAGGCGATGGCGTAATATGGATTGCCGGCCCCATGATCTCCGACGTCCCCGCTTTCATCCGCGAGAACACGCGCGTGGTGGCGCCTAGCCATGTGCCCGAACTCAAGCTCCATCTTGCCGACGACGCCGTTGCGCTGTGGGAGCTGACCGAAGAGCGGCTGGGCGAGCTTGGCCTGCCGCCGCCGTTCTGGGCTTTCGCCTGGGCTGGCGGGCAAGCGCTGGCGCGCTACGTGTTGGATCATCCCGAGATCGTGCGCGGCAAGCACGTGCTTGATGTCGCGTCGGGCTCAGGCTTGGTTGCGATCGCCGCGATGAAAGCCGGCGCGCACGCCGCGCTCGCGATCGATATAGACACGTTCGCCGCGCACGCCGCCACGCTCAACGCCGCCCTCAACGACGTCGCCATCGAAACCAGCGACGCCGATCCCGTCGGCCAGCCGACCGACGCTGACATCATCCTCGTCGGCGATCTCTTCTACGACCGCGACCTCGCCCCGCGCGTGCTCGAATGGCTGATCGCGCTCCACAGCGCCGGCAAAACTGTCCTCATCGGCGACCCCGGCCGCACCTATCTGCCGCGCGACAAGCTCGAGCAGATCGCCGCCTACGACATTCCCGTCACGCGTGCGCTTGAAGACGCAGAAGTGAAACGCGCCGCGGTCTGGACGCTGCGCTAGCGTCAGCCTCGTACGCGCACTGCCCCTTGCGTCAGTCGGAGCTGGTCGAAGATCAGGGCTGGTGACGTCGCGCTTCGACACGCTCAGCGTGACGCCATGCAGCCGTCGCGCGCAGCATCGAAGTCGGCCTCAGCGTATCATTCCATCGGGCACACGTACATGCGCTCCTGCTCGTTCTCGACGCGGGAGGCGGCGTCTTCGCAGACTGCGTTCCACAGCCGCATCACCTCATCGCCGACGGCGGTGGCGCGCGTCTGCAGATCATCGATCGAAGTCGGCGCCGTGTCCGGTTCGGACATCCACACCGGATCGTAAGCAGGCCCGCAGGTCAGCTCGATAAAAAGCCCCTTTGCGCAGAGCTGTGAGCGCTCAAGATTATACTCCCATACGGTTTCGCGCAGGCGCCGCGTCAGCTCGCGAGGATCGGTGACCGAAGCTTCCGCGCTGCCGGACCGTTCGCGCGTATGCTCAGCAACCTGGTTCAACATCACGCTATAGCGGCCAATGGCGATGTTGAGATCGAATGGATCGGGCGGTTGCGGTTCGCCCTTCTCTGCGGCCGGTCCACACGCGGCCAAACACAACGTCAGCAGCAAAGCCCGCAGCTTCATTCCCGCCTCCATTTGGACGCGAGCATAACGGCGCAGCGCGCCGCCGCCAGTTTTTGTTGATGTTAGCGGTCGACCGTGGAGGCTAGAGCGTTATAGCCGCCATCGAATTCCTGCTTCTCGACGCGCATGGCGCGCCGGACGAGCGTTATCGCGGCGCCCGCAAGGCCCATGCCTGCGATCGCCGCGATCATCGCCCAAGCGACGCCCCAAAACTCAGCGTCGTTCATTCCACCCAACCCTGCCTTCGAGGCGTCTTGTTGAAGACGACTATGGCTCGCTGCGGTGAACGCTGGGTTTCCGAAAGAAGAACGAAAAGTTGAAATGCAGCTTGGGGCGCCGGTGGCGAACGGCTAGTGCTGAAGCGAGGGAGTGGTCCATGCAATTGTTGGAGGTCGCGGCCGTTTATGCGGGCATAAACATCCTCATCCTGCTGGCCTTGTCAGTGCTGGTGGTTGGCGGGCGGCAGAAGCACAAGATACGGTTAGGCGACGCCGGAAATGAAGATTTCCTTCGCGCGCAGCGCGCACACGCCAACGCCGCCGAATACGTTCCGGCCGGCGTTGTCGGGCTGGTGACGCTCGCCTTGTTCGACCCGGTCGTATCGCCGCTGTTTTTACATGCCTGTGGATTATTGCTGACCGGCGGCCGCGTCGCGCACGCTATCGGTCTGCACATCGGGGTCGTCAACGCCGGCAGGACAATCGGCACGGCGCTGACCTGGCTGGCCTTCCTGCTGATTGGCGGGGGCCTCCTTCATGCGGGGTTGACCCAGCAACTTTGAGCGGTTCCGCGGCGGGCTGCCAATTGCCCGGGCATGCCTCAGCGCCCATGTTCCGGCCATGGCCTTCGACGCTGATTCCCACGCCGCCCTCGCGGCCCTGCTCGACTACGCAAAAAAAGCCGGCGCAGACGCCAGCGAGGCCAGTTACGCCGCGCGCGAGGCCATTTCGGCCGAAGTCCGTTTGGGCCAGCTGGAGGGCATGGAGCGGGAAGAGGCGCGCTCGGTAGCCCTGCGCGCCTTTATCGGCAAACGCCAGGCCGCGGCCTCCTCGACGGACCTCTCCGCCCCGGGGCTGCAAAATCTGGCCGAGCGCACGGTCGCCATGGCGAAGGCCGCCCCCGAGGATCGCTTCTGCGGCCTTCTGGAAGAGCGCTACCACGCCCGCGGCGAAAAACCCGATCTGGATCAGTCGGACGCCGCCCGCCCCACCCCCGAGCAACTGCTTGCCCTGGCCCAGCGTTGCGAAGCCGCCGCTCTCGCGATTCCCGGCGTGGCCAACTCCGGCGGCGCGGGCGCGTCGAGCGAAAGCTCGCACTTCGTTTATGCGACATCGAACGGGTTCGAGGGCGCCGACAGCGGCACGTCCTACAGCCTGGGCGTCCAACCCGTCGCGGAAAAAGGCGACGAGATGGAGCGCGATTATGAATGGCGCACCAAGCGATTTTTCGCCGATTTGCCGGCGGCCGAAGACATTGGCCGGCTCGCCGGCGAACGCACGGCCCGGCGGCTCGGGGCGCGCAAGGTCGCCAGTCAGAAAGCGCCGGTCATATTTGAAAACCGGCTGGCAGGCCGCATCCTCTCACCGTTCATCAGCGCCATCTCGGGCGCGGCAGTCGCACGCGGCGTGTCGTTCCTGAAGGACAAGCTTGGCCAGCGCGTCTTCCCTGAGGCGTTTCGCATTCACGAAGATCCGTTCGTGAAACGCGGGATGGGCAGCCGCTGGTTCGACGGCGAGGGCGGCGCAGTGAAGCCGGCGACGCTGGTGCAGGATGGCGTGCTGACGACCTGGCTGCTCAACGCGTCCGCCGCCCGTCAGCTCAATCTCGAGCCCAACGGGCATGCCTCGGCCGGGCATGGCGGTCCGCCAGGCATCTCAACCTCCAATCTCTTCGTGAAACCCGGCGAAGAAGATCTCGCCGGCCTGATGCGCAGCGCCGGCAAAGGCCTCTTGGTTACGGACATGTTCTCGCCCTCGCTCAACATGAACACGGGCGACTGGTCCGTTGGCGTCGCCGGATATTGGTTCGAGAACGGCGAAACTCAGCATCCCGTCAGCGAAGTGACCGTGGCCGGCAACCTGCTCGATATCTATCGGCGCGTGCGCTGCGGCAGCGATCTCGACACGCGCGGCTCACTCGAAATCTCCAGCCTCATCGTGGACGATCTTGCAGTCGGCGGCGTCTGACCTCGCGCTCCTCGAGGCCGCCGCGCGCGAGGCGGGCGCCCTCGCTCGAGACATGCTCGCCAAGCCGTTTAAGATTTACTCGAAAGGCGCGTTGGGCCCGGTCACCGACATCGACTACGCCGTCGATGCGCTATTGGCGCAACGTCTGCTCGACGCGCGGCCCGAGTACGGCTGGCTCTCCGAAGAAACGCCGGATGATCCGGCGCGCCGCGTCGGCAAGGGGCGCACCTTCATGCTCGATCCAGTCGACGGCACCGCCGCCCTCGTCGAACGCATCCCGCAATGGACCATCAGCATCGGCATCATCGAGGGCGAGCGCGCCTTTGCCGGGGCGATCTACAATCCTATGACGGATGAGCTGTTCCTGGGCGCAGATGGCGCTGGCGCAACCCTCAACGGCCGGCCCGTACGCGCCAGCCTGCGCGACACGCTGGAGGGCGCGCGCGTCATCGGCCAGGCGCGGCGTTTCGCACCGAAGAAGTGGCCGACGCCCTGGCCCAAACTCGACATCGTCGAGCGGCATTCTATCGCCTACCGCATGGCGTTGGTCGCGGCCGGCATGGGCGATGCCACGCTCCTGTTTGGCTACAAAAACGAATGGGATATCGCCGCGGGGGCCGCCCTTGTCGAAGCCGCAGGCGGTCGCGTCACCGATCTTTGGGGCGCGCCGCTCGTATTTAACCAGATCGATCCCCGGGCGCCGGGCGTGGCGGCGTCTGGCGCGGCGCTGCACCCTCTGATAATCGAGCGCGCACAAGCCTTTCCCGACCCGCGCAAAGCAGAAACCAGATGAGCGAACAACGCCAGCTTTTGCATCTCGTCATCGGCGGCGAACTGAAGCAGCTCGACCGGCCGGAATTTGCGGACCTGACGCAAGTGGATTTCATCGGCGCCTTTCCGAACTACAAAAGCGCCTACGACGCATGGAAAGCCGCCGCGCAGCGCACGGTGGACAACGCGCGCATGCGCTATTTCATCATCCACGCGCATCGTCTGCTCGATCCGACGACGGATGCCGAGCGGCGTGAGTGACGGCGTAAACGGGGCGGATGACACCAGGCCGATTACTCGCGCGCCTATGGCGTGACTACGTTTCCCGCTATTTGGGCGACGTTGCGCTGCTCATCCCCGTTCTTGCCGTCGTGGCGTTGGCGGCCGTGTCCTATGCCGCGATCCTGAAATTCACCATCGACTCGATCGAGGCCGGCGACTTGGGCGGAATTGCGCTCGTGCCGTTGGCCGTGATCGTCGCCACCGCGGTGCGCGCCATCGCCATTTATGTCCAGGCGGTGCTGTCGCAATCGCTCGCGCTCAAAGTGTTGCGGGATTTGCAGAATGCGATGTTCGCCAAGCTCACCAACGCCGACTTCGCCCGCTTCGCGCGCGAAGACGCCGGCAAACTTGTCTCTCGCTTCACCAACGACGTCACGGTGATTGGCGAGGGCCTGGTGCGCGGCGGGCAAGTGGCGATACGCGACAGCCTGACGCTCATTGGAGCCATCGCTTCGATGTTCTGGTACGATTGGGTGCTCACGCTGCTGGTGCTGGGGGTATTTGCCGTAGCCGGCAAACCGCTGCAGCTGATCGCTCAACGCGCGCGCCGCACCACCGAAGCGGCGCAAGTGCAGATCGGCGCGCTTACTGCGCTACTGACCGAAAGCTTCGGCGCCGCGCGAACCGTGCGCACCTACGGTTTGCAGCAGCGAGAGATTGAGCGCGCGGGCGGCGCGTTCGAAGAGCGGCGCCGGCTGGCCATGAAGCTGGCGCGCAACCGCGCGCGCAGCGAACCGGTGCTGGAAGTCCTCGGCGGCGCCGCGCTGGCGGCGGTGCTTTACATCGCGGGCCTGCGCATCGCCGGCGGCGCGATGACCCTGGGCGACCTCATCGCCATCATCGGCGCCATCGGCATCGCCACTCCGGCCGCGCGCGCCATCGGCAACTTTAACACCGTGCTTAATGAGGGCTTGGCGGCCCTGACGCGCATCTTCGGCCTGATCGATGAGCCTTCGGCCGTGACCGATAAACCCGGCGCCAAGCAGCTTCAGCTGCGGCGCGGACGCATCGAATTCGTCGATGTTTCGTTCGCGTACGGCGAGGCGTCCGCGCTCGATCGGGTGAACTTCACGGTAGAGCCCGGCGAGACGGTAGCGCTGGTCGGCCCATCCGGCGCCGGAAAATCCACCATCTTCAACCTGCTGCCCCGGCTCTATGACGTCGCGGGCGGCGCAGTGCGCATCGATGGGCAAGACGTGCGCGATGTGACGCTCGCCTCAGTTCGGGCCTCGATTTCGCTCGTGGCGCAGGAAGCAGCGCTATTCAACGATACGATCAAGGCCAACATCGCGCTTGGACGCGCTGGCGCGACGGATGCAGAGATCGAGGACGCCGCCCGCGCCGCCGCCGCGCACGACTTCATCGCTGCGCTGCCCGAAGGCTACGACACGCTTGCCGGCGAGCGCGGCGGCAATCTTTCGGGCGGCGAGCGCCAGCGCATCGCCTTGGCGCGCGCCTTCTTGCGCGATGCGCCGATCCTGCTTCTGGATGAAGCCACCAGCGCGCTCGACGCCGAGAGCGAGGCGAAGGTGCAGGAGGCGCTGGCGCGTCTTTCGAAAGGCCGCACGGTGGTGGCGATCGCCCACCGCCTCGCCACCGTGCGCGACGCCGACCGCATCCTGGTGCTCGACGGCGGTCGCATCGTCGAGTTCGGCACGCATGGCGATCTGATGGCGCGGAACGGTCTCTACACGCGGCTCAGCCGCCTTCAGTTTCAGGCGGAGTAGCGCGCCAGCGGCGGCGATTGTTGTTTCTTGTTTTGGGCGCAGGGCGTTTTCCGCCGCTCATTCACGCCGCAGAATCTTGTCCACCAGAATGTTAGCCCACCATTCGCCCATGAAGGCGGCCTTCACGCGCTGCTGGTCGTAGTCCTCCAGCACCCATTGCAGGAACGGCTTGCCGCTCTGCTTTGCCTGATCGAGGTAGGTCGCGAAAAAGAAGTCCAGCATCCCGGTCTTGCCCTGCTTCACGTGCAGGTACTTGAGATCGAGCTGTTCGACGGCCGCTTCTATGGGAAGACCCATCTTGAAGTGCTTGTAGAGCACAGCCATCACGCCAGCGCGGTCTGCGCCGGACTTGCAATGCATCAGCGCCGGGTATTCGATGGTCTCGAAGATCTGTTTGGCGCGCAGAATCTGCTCCACCTTCGGCGGCTCGCGCGAGTGCATGCGTGCATCGACGAGCGCTACCCCATGCTCCGCGCAGGCCTCGCATTCAAGCGCGTAATAGCCGGTCTCGGAGGGCCCGCGAAGATTGACGATCGTCTTGAAGCCTTGACGGGCATAGCGCTCAATGGCCTGGGGCGAAGGCTGGTTCGCCCGAGCCATGACGCCAGGCTCGATCCAGTGGAAATTGGAGAAGCGCGTGCGCAGAAATCCGTGGTCGGCCCAAATGAGATCGCGCCGCGCCCGCCGGCGCCCTTCCGGCGTCGTCAAGTCAAAACGGGAGGCTGGATTGGCCGGGGTCATGTCCTTCACAAGCGGCGCGCGCTGGCGCGAAGCGGGCGCGGCCCCGTATAAGGGCGCGATTGGCGCCCCGGAAGGCGTCGCACCAGCGAAATGATGCGTAACCTGCTCGGCAATCCTCTCGTCCAGTTCCTGATCGGGCGCACCATCGGGCTTTACATGCTCTTCGTGGGCGTCACCACGCGCTGGACACGGGTCAACCGCGCAGCGGTGGAGCCCTTTTGGCGCGCAAATGGCGGCAAGCTGATCGGATGCGTCTGGCATGGTCGGTTCGCATTAATCCACAAGATGTGGACGTTCGGACCCGGCGCTGCAAAGGCCAAAATGCTGATTTCGCAGTCCCGCGAGGGCGGTATCGTGGCGCACACGTCGCGCACCGTCGGGGCGGAAGTCATTCGGGGATCTGCCGCCAAGCGGGGCCAACAAAAGGGCGGCGTCGAAGCCATGCGCGCAATGGCGCGCCACATCGAAGGCGGGGGCGTGATGGCGATGACGCCGGACGGGCCGCGCGGGCCGCGCATGCGCGTCAAGCGCGGCCCCGTCCAGCTGGCCAAGCTTGCAGGCGCCCCGCTTATGGGGGTGACGTGGTCCACATCGAACCGCATCGTGTTCGACAGCTGGGATCGCTTCATCCTGCCGCTCCCGTTCGGTCGCGGCGCCCTCATCTGGAGCGATCCGATCGATCCACCGCCCCTGAATGCGAGCGACGAAGAGTTCGAAGCCGTGCGCCTGAAACTCGAAGCCGAGATGAACCGGATCGCTGCGGAAGCAGACCGTATCGCCGGCGTTGAGGCGATCGAACCGGCGCCGATCGAGGGCGGGTCCTCCCCCGAGACGCAAGCCGTGGCGGCGCAGTGAGCTTTTCGCCCGCTCTTACTCTCTACCGCACGCTGAGCTGGGTCGCCGGCGCGGGTGCTGGCTTGTGGCTCGAAAGCCGTGCGCGCCGCGGCAAAGAAGACCCCGCGCGTCTGGGGGAACGTTTTGCGCGCTATACGACGCCGCGGCCGAGCGGCGCGCTGGTGTGGTTGCATGCCGCCAGCATTGGCGAAAGCGGCGTAGCGCTAACCCTGATCGAAGCACTGGCTGAGCGCGACCCTTCGCTGTCCTTTCTGCTCAGCACCGGCACACGCACCTCTGCGGAACTCGCGGCGCGGCGCGCCCCGCCCCGCACCCGGCATGTCTACGCGCCACTGGATCGCCCCGACGTGGTGCGGCGCTTCTTCGACCACTGGCGGCCTAATCTCGGTGTTTTCGTCGAAAGCGAGGTCTGGCCGAACCTGATCCTTGCAGCACGCGCAAGGGACATCCCCCTCGCGCTCGTCAATGCGCGCATGAGCCCGAAGTCCCTCCGCCAATGGCGTAATCTGCGCGCAACGTCACGTCGTTTGCTCCGCGCGTTCGCGTTCGTCTCCGCAGCCGATGCGCGCACGGCCGAGGCCATGAGCGACCTACGCGGACAATCCGTTCCAGCGCTTGGCAATTTAAAGCTGGCGGCGCCGGCGCCGCGCATCGACGTGCAGGCGCGCACCGCACTGGCCGCTGCGATTGGAGAGCGGCCGGTCTGGTTGGCCGCATCGACGCACGAAGGCGAAGACATCGTGGCGCTCCGCGCACACGAGATTCTCCGTGGGCAATTCGCCGATGCTCTGCTCATCATCGTGCCTCGTCATCCTGACAGAGGCGAGGATATCGCGCGCTTGGCGGGCGGGGCGTTGCGCCGCACACTCGCCAACGCGCCAGGCGACGGCCCCTGTTATGTGGCCGACACGCTCGGCGAACTCGGCCTGTTCTACGATCTCGCGCCGGTCTGCCTCGTCGCGGGCAGCCTGTTGCCCCGCCTCAAGGGCCACAATCCCGTCGAACCGGCGATAATCGGTTCCGCCATAATTACCGGCCCATACGTAGAGAGTTTCCAGGATTTGTTTGACGCACTCGCGGCCGCCGGGGGGGCGATCACCGCGCGGACTTCGGAAGAAATCGCAAACGCCGTCGCGCGCCTTTGGCGCAATGACGCAGAACGGCGCCGCCAGCTCGACGCTGCACGCGCTGTCGCTGCAAAAGGCGCCGAAGCCGGTCAACAGACACTGGCGGCGCTGCAGGCGCTGTTGCCGGCGCGGACACAGACGAGGGCGGCCGATGCGTCCGCCTGAGTTCTGGAAGGCTGACCCGTCCGGGCGCGATGCGGCGCTCATGCTGCGCGCCGTGCTCACGCCGGTCTCGTGGGCGTACGCGGCGGTTGCCGCGCATCGCTATCGCACCACGCCGACCCGACGTGCGCCAGTCCCAGTTGTCTGCATTGGCAATCTCACCGTGGGCGGTGCGGGCAAGACACCGATCGCGCGCGCAATTCGCGCCAGGCTCGGCCCGCACGCGCACACGCTCTCGCGCGGCTATGGCGGCCGCGTCGAAGGCCCGCTGCGCGTGACGGCGGACATGGAGGCGCGCGAGGTCGGCGATGAACCTCTGTTGCATGCCGCCGACGGCCCAGCCTGGGTGGCGCGCGATCGCTACGCGGGCGCGCTCGCCGCGGCGCAAGCCGGCGCACAGGCAATCGTCATGGACGACGGTTTTCAGAACGCGGCGCTGGCGAAGGACTTGTCGATACTTGCATTCGATCCTGATTACGGCGTCGGCAACGGTCAGGTGCTGCCCGCAGGCCCCTTAAGAGAGCGGCTGGAGGACGGCCTCAAACGCGCCGATGCGATGATCATGCTGCATAATTCTTCGCTGCCCCCAGCGGCGTGGGCGATTCAGGAGCGGTTGCGCGACTTCTCGCGTCCGATCCTGCACGCAACGCTGCAGCCCGCAGGCGAGGTTCCCACGGGCAGGCTGGTCGCCTTTGCCGGCCTTGCCCGGCCGGAAAAATTCTTCGACACGCTGGCCGGCGCCGGCGCCGAACTGACCGAGGCCGTTCCGTTTGCAGATCACCACGTCTACTCCCCAGACGATCTGGGCGTGCTTGCGCAAATGGCCGAGGAGCGCGGCGCACAGCTCATCACGACCGAAAAAGACGCCGCGCGCCTCTCGCCTCAATGGCGGGCGCGTATTGGCGTGTTGCCCGTAACCGCGCGGTTTGCCGACGAAAGCGCGCTCGACGCCTTGCTCCAACCCATTCGATCGCGGATGAACGCGACGCATGGCTAAATCGAAGCCGGTCAATCTCTACTTCCGCCTGGAGGCGTTGGCCTGGCACGCGTACGTGGGCGGGCTGCGTACGCTCGGGTTGGAGCGCGCGTCGCGTTGGGGAGCGGCCATCGTGCCGCCGGTCGCCTCTGCGACCAGCGCCTGGAAGACGGCTCTGCGCAACATCCGCATGTGCTTTCCGGACGAAAGCGAGTCCTGGCATCGAAACGTGCGCAAGGAATGCTTTCGCGAACTCGGCCGCCTATCTGGTGAGTTTCCGCACATGGACAAGTTCATGGAGAAATACCGGCGCGGCGAGATCCTCTATGAAGGCCGCGAACGCATCGAAGCGACGCTGGGCAAAGGCGCCGTTTTTATCGGCGGACACTTCACCAATTGGGAAGTCACCTCCCTTTGCCTCGCGCAGACCGATCCCACCTGTCACTTTACCTACCGGCCCGCAAACAATCCGATCATCGATAAGTACATCGTCGACACCCGCGCCGCGTTCGGCCTTGCCTTGCAGGCGGCAAAGGGCGAGACGGGCGGCATGGGCCTTTTGCGCTCGCTTAAGAAGGGACGCAGCGTCGCGCTTATGAACGATCAGAAGTACAACAGAGGTCTTGCCGTCCCGCTCTTCGGCTACGATTGCATGACCGCTGACGGGCCCACTCGGCTCGCTCTGAAATTTGGTGTTCCGCTGATTCCCCTGTCGGGCCGGCGTGTCGCGGGTACGCGATTTCATGTGCGCGTGCACGAGCCAATTCCACTCAATTACGACAATCCCGACGATGAGGAGACAATCCATGCCGGCGTCAAGCGCATCAACGAGTTCATGGAGGCGCGCATTCGTGAAGCGCCGGAGCAGTGGTTCTGGGCGCACCGGCGCTGGCCAAAGGAAGCGTGGGCGAAAGCAGGCGTGATGTAGCTCGTTAGCTCGGCTCCGCGTCCAGCGGCGTCTGCTGGTGAAACGCCATCTTCCATTCGCCGTCGCGCTTCACGTAGCCGGTGGAGACGAGCGCCTTGTACGGCTCTCCGGTTGTGCGATTTGCGCTCGCTTCATAGGAGAGCACAACAGCATCGTCCGAAAGCTGCACCAGCCCCTTCTCGTTGAGTTTGATATTCGTCCAGTGGGAATCGCCCCTCATGCTGGCAATCTCCTCATTGCCGCGCAATCCGACAAAATCCGCGAAGGCGAGTAGACATTCCTCGTCTACATGCGCGCGGTAATAATCCGCGTCCTCGGTCCAAAATCCCTTTTCCAGCTTCATCAGGTCTTGTTCGAGCGCCATGGGAGCCTCCAATAAAAGGCTCAACGCGGCGCGCGCAGGCGCAGTTTCGAATCGGGAGGACCTAATGAGGTGGTTTTGGCTTCTGCCGGCGGCGTTACTGGCGGCATGCGCATCGCTCGATGTGCAGGAGAACGACACGGTCGCGGCGATTGAACACGCGCGCCTACGCCAATGTCCCTCAGACCGCACGCAACCCAACGCGCGCACTGAAGGCTTTGGACCGACCGGCGGCGTGACGAGCGTTGACATTGCGCTCACGCCGCTCGCGTCCGATGCGGCGCGCGCCGTGCGCTTGCGCCGCATCACGGTAGAACCCGGGGGCGTCATCGCTTGGCATGATCACGCGAGCGTGCAGGGCATGGCGCTTATCGTCTCCGGTGAAATGGTCGAGTTGCGCAATACATGCCTGGACCCGATCACCTATCGGCCCGGCGATGTCGCGCGCGAAGACATCGATACCGCGCACTCGTGGCGCAACGAAGCAGCCGCGCCAGCCGTGATACTCGTCTCTCACGTCGTCGCACGCGATTGAGCCGCTACGCCGCCAATCCGGCTTAGTTCGGCGTCAGCTGCGCTCTTGCTTGCGCCAATCCTTCGATGGCGATGCTCGGGTCGAGCTGGCGTTCACGCCAACGCATGCGCCAGCACAGGTGCGGACCGGTGGCGCGGCCGCGCGATCCGACGGCGCCGAGCACTTGGCCCTGGCTCACCACGTCGCCGACCTCGACATCTACACGGCTCATATGCAGGTACATCGTGATAAGCCCCTGCCCGTGATCGATGAACACGAGCCCGCCTTCGTAGTGCATGTCGTCTTCGGCCAAGGTGACGACGCCCGACGCCGGCGCACGGATCGGCGTGCCTTCGGGAACGGCGATGTCGTAGCCAAAGTGGGGCGTGGAGGGCACGCCGTTCAAAACGCGCTGATTGCCCCAACGGCCCGTGACTACGCCGCCTTCCACCGGGCGGATGAAGCCTTCGAGGAAACCGGTCATTTGCGCCACGCTGGCGAACGCCTCGCGCTTTAGCGCGGCCTCGCGGCGAATGCGTTCGAGCACTTGCGGATCTGTTGGCGTCACCGTTTGCGGCGGCAGCCCGTCAATGCGCTGGATGTCGAACGCGCGCGGGGCGATGGCGATATTCTGCGCGACTGACGAGCGGCCCTCGCGCACCTCCACACGCACGCTTTCAGGAGCTTCGCGGTTGAAACCGATCACGATCCAACCGTTCTCGTCGCCGCGCCCAACCATCTCGTTCTCGATGAGGACTTCAGCGCCTGGGGGGACGCGGCAAAGCGCAATCCCGCCCTGCGTCATCGCGCCTGCGCAATTGAGACTGAGCGGGCGTGGGTCCGGCTGGTGCTCATGGGGCGGATGCGTTTCGGCGGGCGCTGTGACCGCCGGCTCGGGCTGGGCAGGCGCTTCAGCGGCCGCACACGCCGCCAGGATCAGTGCTGCAATCCCCGCCGCCCATTTCACTTCGGCTTCTCCGCGTTCAGCTGCGTCCAGCGCTTACTTGCTTCTTCCGGGCCGCGATAGGCCTCCTGCATGTCGACGTTCCAATACCGCAATTCGTCGAGCGGTATTTTTTCGCCCGTCACGGCGCAGCGCACGAACAATCCCTGGCGCAGGATCGTGATCTCGTTGTCGCCGTACTGGACCTTCGCCTCCGGCCCGCCGGGATCGTGTTTATTCATGACGAGTCGTTCTAGCGCGCGACGGCCTGGAAATCCAAATCTCGGATTGGCGCGGGCAGGCTGAAGCGGCGCTGAAAGCCCGGGTTCAGCCGCCGTTCGCAACCGGAACCGACGCCCGTTCGGCGCCTTCGACGCTGTCGGAACCGCTTGCTGCACCAATCGGCTCGAGCATGCCGTTGGCTGTCGGGTCGGCCGGCTCGGGCCGGAACGCGGCGAGACGCGCCTCGGCCTGCGCGATCTCGAATGGCGTCAGCGCCGCTTGCAGCGCCGCGGCGCGGTCCGCTGCCGCCGCATCATCCTGCTGCGAGGCCAGCATGAACCAGAACAGGGCTTCGCCCGGGTTGGCTTCGACGCCGCGGCCCTGCTCATAAAGCACGCCGAGATTGAACTGGCTGTCCGCAAGGCCGAGCAACGCCGCTTGTTTGAAAAGCCGGAATGCGGTGGCGTCGTCCCGCGGCGCGCCTTCGCCGCGCGCATAATAGACGCCCAGATCGTGGATCGCCTGGCGATTGCCGGCGTTGGCCGCGCGCTCGGTCCATTGCCGGGCCCGCACAAGATCGGGCGTCACGCCCTCACCGCGCTCGTAGAGCTTGGCGAGACGATATTGCGCGACGGCAAAACCGGCGGTCGCGAGCCGCTCGAGACGCGCAACGGCGTCCGCCACCGCACCTTCCTCCAAGAGCTGCATGGCTATCTGGTAGTCCCCCGCCATCTGTTGCGGCGTAGGCGGAGCCGGCGGCGTCACGGCAGCAACCACATGGGCTGCCGCGGCGGGCGTGGGCGCAGCGTTGATCTGCAGGAACAGATAGGCGCTGACGGCCAACGCCGTGATCGCAAAACCCGCCGCGACACTGGCGAGCGGCCCGAACCGGCGGCGCTGCGGGTGGCGTGGGTTCTCGATTGCGTCAAGTTCGTCGAGCGCAGCAGCGCGCGCGCGGGCGAGGTAGTCCGGCTCCAGAAGCGCAGGTTCGAGCAATTCAAGCGGAGCAATCTCCGATAAAGGCGCGTCCGCCGACAGCTCCGGCGGCACACCCTCTGCTGACATCAACGCGATCGGGTTAACGAGCGCGGCGTCAAACGGATCTTTGGGTTCGGCTGCGGGCCCGCTGTTTTGCGCGAGCTCTTGAATGCCGCGCGGCGTCGGCGCCGTTATCTCGATCGGCTCGCGGCCAGTCAGCGATTGGGCGAGCTGGTCGAGCAGCGCAGCCGTCTTCGAGCGCGGCGCGATTTCACCGAGCATCTGGCCGGTGAGCGCAGCTGCGCCGAAGATGTTGGGCTCGAAGGGCAGCGAGCACGCGGGCGCGATGCCAAGAGCCTCGGCAAACTCCTTGAGTGGCACTTCCGGGCGCTTGGGAACGCCGGTCATGGACAGCACGACTACCGGATCTGCGCTGCGCTCATTCTTAATGAGCTTGGCGATGTTGTCCGTGTTGCGCAGACTGGCGATGTCCGGCGAGGAGACCAGCACGATCTCGTCCGCGCCCAGGATCGCCTGCTTGACCCACGGCGCCCACAGGTGCGGCAGATCCAGCACGACGAACGAACTCAACCGCCGCGCGGCTGCCACGACCGCCAGCGCCGTCTCCGCCTCGATATCGGCTGAACGGCTCGGCGTGGCCGGCGCAGGAAGGATGGTCAGCCGATCGGAGCGTCTTACGCATACACCTTCCAGGGCGACATCGTTCAACGCGTCCGGCCGCTCCAGCACGTCGCCGATCGAACGCGGCGGTTCGACTCTGCAATTGAAGGCGGCTGCCCCGAACGGCAGGTCGAGGTCGACCAGCGTCGTATGCGCGCGCTGACGGTCGGCGATCGACCATGCGAGATTTTGCGCGATCGTAGAGGCGCCAATGCCCCCGCGCGCCCCGACAACGGCGATCACGCGCGCCTTGTCCGTCCCTGCGAACATGGCGCATGCGGAGCCGGCCACGTCTTCCGGCCGCACCGGCCAGACCATGTATTCGTCGACCCCGCGGTGCGCGAGGTCACGCAACAGGCTGACATCATTGACGGCCCCGAGGACGATGATCCGGGTCTCGCCGCCGGCAGCTTCCAGCAGTCGATCCAGACTTGCCAACATGGCCGCACCGCGAAGCGTGGTGTCGATAACCAGAAGATCTGGCCGCTGATGTGACATGCAATGGATGGCTGCGCCGTCTAGCCCGCCGCGCGCGATTGTGACCTCGGTGCGCGAAAGACGCGGATCCGCCGCGACACGCGCAAAGAAATCGGCCGTCTCCGGCTGATCCCAACTGAGATAAATGCGGATCGCCGGCGCCGGCATCTCTCGGGCGCCTTCTGGAACCGCGTTGCGCACTTGACCGAGCGCTGCGCCGCGTGCGTTCTCGTTAGCCGGGGTCGGGGCAGGTCGCTGCGGTGCGGCGACGGGCACGCTGAACGAAGGCGGCGTAAGCTCTTCGACATCGATCGGATCGAACGGCGGCTCTTCATCGTCTGCAAGGGCCGTTTTCTGAAGGGCGTCCTCTTCACGGCCGTGTTCGTCGACCGCATCGGCGGCGCCGAGTTCGAGTACGTCTCCGCACGGCGCAGGATTTGGATCCTCATCGAGGTCTTCTGTGTGGAGCAGCTCTTCGAGGTCCGGCGGATCGAACGGCGGTTCGAGGTCCTGCGTCTCCGCTGGCGCACTGTCACAGGTTGCGGTGTGCGCGCCAACGTCCGGCGCGCAGAACTCCACCTCCTCTTCCTCATCGACGACGAGCATCAGCACTGGCGATGGACGCGCCGGGCGCGGCGCTTCGGCCGTTGTTTCCGGTAAAAGAGACGCCTCGCTAGCGATCTCTGGCGGCGCCCCCACCGTCTGGTCGGTGGGGGCTACAACAGGCGTGCGCGCCTGATCGCCGGCAAGGCGGGCCATGCGCCGCGCGCGCGTGCGCGCCATCGCCTTCTTGGAAGCGTCCTTGTTCACGACCCAACGCCCGCTTGGTTCTTCTTCTTCACCACATTGTGGGCGGGACGCGTTGCAAAGCGATTAGCAAGGATCGCTAACGCATCTTTACAATCGGGACGGAGGCTGTTCGAGATTGGCCTCGGGGATGAGGTCCCGCATGCGCTTGGTGAAGGAAATCAAGCATACCTCCTTCGCCGACAAGGGCCCGCTCGTATAGCTGGAAGATGACATGCCCGCCTGTACGCCTTCGATCAATCTGGTGTCTTCGGCGTTTACCTGGCGGTTTATGCGCCAATTGAGATAACGCGCGGCGTTGAGTTCGCGACTCTGCTCCGGATGCACGTAGGCGATCTCGCGGATCATCGTCTCCGTCGCCGAGACCGGGATGAATTGCATGAAATCGACCTGGTCTGGATAGATGTCCAGCGCTGTGTTCGGCCACAACTTGTAATAAACCCATTTGCGCCGCCGGTCGGCCGGGATGTGGCTCATCGAGGAAAGCAGACTCTGATAAGCGCGCTCGGACCAGCTCTCCGAGGCGTTGGCCTGCAACTCGCCGCTCATCTTGTCGACCCAATCGCGCGCTTCGATCGCGTAGCTGGCGCCGAACAGCCGCACGAGGCCCGGATGCGCGACGCCAATATGCATACCGTCGGAATAATTGTCGGCGACGTTCTTCCAGTTCACCGGGCGGGGCCGCAGCGTAACACGTCCGTTCGGCACCAGCCGCTCCAGCTCGTAGGGTGCTATCTCGTCAGCGTAGGGCGCCATCATGTCGGCGACGCTTGGGCCTCCGCCCTCGAGGCGCACGAAAATAAAGCCGTGGAAGATCTCCTGTTCGACCGGCTTGAGACCGTAGGCGCTTTTATCGAGCGCCTCGAACCCCTGCCATTTCGGCACGCTCGTGAGTTTGCCGTCCAGCCCATAGCTCCAGGCGTGATAAGGACAAACCAGGCGGCGCCCGCACGAACCGCGCAGCTCGTTCGCCAGCTTGCCGGCGCGGTGGCGGCACACATTATGGAAGCTGCGCAGCACGCCGTCCTCGCCGCGCACCGTCACAACGCGCTCACCCAGCATGTCCAGCGTGACATAATCGCCAGCGTTAGGAGCGTCGTTTATGTGGCCTACGATCTGCCAGGCGGGACGAAACACTTTCTCGCGCTCCAGGTCGAAAAAGCGCGGATCGGTGTAAAGCCAGGCAGGCAGGCTGGTGACGCTCATGACTACCACTTTGCCTTCGCACTGCAGTGGCGGCAACTTGAGTCGGCTAGAATAGCGAACCCTGATCTCCGCCGGATTTGCCCTTTGCCCGCGGTTTTGCCGGCTCCTGCGCGTCGACAACGGCCTTTCGCTGCTCATCGGCGAAGGTGAGATTGATCGCATCGCCCGAATTAAGTTCCTTGGCGGCGCGCACCAGCGTGCCGTCCTCGCGATGCACCATGACGAACCCACGCGCGAGCACGCTCTTGTGCGACAGGGAGTCCAGCATGCGAGCGGAGGCATCGAGGTGCTTCCGGTGCGCGTCCAGCGTGCGCTGCACGGCCGGCTGCAGACGCGCGGCGTACTGCATTAACCGCTCGCGACGGCGTACGATGTCCTGCGCCAGCGCCTGCGGTCGCAAGCGTGCGGCGATACGGTCGAGCTTCGATTGCGCCGCGCGCGTATTGGCCACAAGCGCGGCGTTCAGACGCTCGCTTGCGCGGTCGAAACGTTGCTGAGGCGCCTGGAAAAGCGCCTCCAGCCGGGGCATACGCGCAGCCGCAGCGCGCATATGCGTGCGCCGTTGTTCAAGCCCTCGGACAAGCCCGTTCTTCAGACGGCCGTCCAAAACGGTCACACGCTCGATCAATTCTGCGCGCACCGGCACAGCTTTCTCAGCCGCGCCGGTCGGCGTCGGCGCGCGCAGGTCGGAGGCGAAATCGATCAGTGTCGTATCTGTTTCGTGCCCGACGGCGCTGATCAACGGAATCTCGCTTTCCGCCGCGGCGCGCACCACGATCTCTTCGTTGAAGGCCCAGAGATCCTCAATCGAACCGCCGCCGCGCGCAACAATGAGCACATCGGGCCTGTTCGCTCCTTGCAGCGCGTTAAAGCCGCGGATGGCGCGCGCAACCTGCCCGGCCGCTTCCGGGCCTTGCACCAAGACCGGCCACAGGATCACACGCCGCGGGAAACGCTCGCTGAGGCGATGCAGGATGTCGCGAATGACAGCGCCGGTCGGGGAGGTGACGACGCCGATCGTGCCCGGCAAATACGGGATCGCTTTCTTGCGTTGCGGCGCAAACAGGCCCTCCGCGCTGAGTCTGGCTTTCAGTTTCTCCAGCTGCGCGAGCAACGCGCCCACGCCAGCCGGGGACATGCGGTCGGCAATCAGCTGATACTGAGAGCGCCCGGGATAGGTTGTGAGGCGGCCCTCGGCCACCACCTCCAAACCCTCTTCTGGCTTGAAGGCGAGCTTTTGCACGTCCGACCTGAACATCACCGTCGAGATGCAGGCATTGGCGTCCTTCAAATCCACATAGAGGTGGCCTGACTTCGCAATCAGCACACGCCCCAGTTCGCCGCGCACCCGCACCCGGTCGAAGTCGCGCTCCACGGCGCGCTTTACGGCCTGCGACAGCTCGCTGACGCTCAGTTCGGGCAGATTGGTGACGGTCGCAGATTCGGCCATGGCCCTAGTGTACGCGGTTTGTACCGGAAGTGGCGAGCTTCCCGGCTTGCCGCAACCTGCTACAGTGCGCACCGGGGAGAGGCGTGGATACCAGCTGGGATGTCCTCTGGGAGGCGGAGCGTCGCCTGGTCGAAGCGGCCATGCGCGGCGAAATCGCCGAATTGGCCGATCGCCAGAGCGAAAACAAACCTAAGGTCCGCGCAGCGCTGATCCGCGCCCTGCTGCTGGGGCTGCCTTCCGGGCAGGACGGCGACCGCCCCTACGCTGTGCAAGCTTCAGGCGTGCGCGTCCGCGGCGCCCATATCGAGGGCGACCTCAATCTTCGCGGTTGCCGCGGCGTCGGCGACAAGGGCTTGCCGACACTCGGCCTCTTCGATTGCGACGTCCCCGGCCGCGTCGAGGTGCGCAACGCGCGCATCGCACGGCTCTCATTTCAACGTTCGCGCATGGGTCAGGTGCTGTGCATCGCGACGCATATCGGCGGCACGTTCGATTTTTCCGGCGTCGCGCCTTACGACCCCGACGGCGTTGGCGCATGGATCAATGCGTCCGGCGCCACCATCGAAGGCGATGTGAACGGCGCCGGCGCCTTGCTGGTGACGCCGCAGCGAGGCAAGGACGACAGTAAGCCATGGAGCCGATGGTATGCGCTGCGCCTTTCCGATGCGCGTATCGAAGGCGGGATTAACCTCTCCGACGGGTTCGAGGCGCATGGCGGCGTCACCATCTCGGCGGCCCATGTCGGCGGCGACCTTTGGCTGCACAAAGCGCGCCTGATCGCCGGCGAGAGCCGCGCCTTCAATGGCCGCTCGTCGCAGATTGGCGGCGTCGTCATGATGATCGACGGGTGCTGGGCGACTGGGGAGGTATCATTCGTCGACGCCATCGTGCATGGACGGCTTTCATGCAATGAAGGCGCGCGCGAGGCGGCGCCGGCTGACGCAGAGATCACGCACGGCAAGAAAGAACGCGCTTTTGTCCGCATCGACGGCCCATTCGATTTACGCGGCGCGGAGTTTCGCACTTCGGTGGAACTCGGCGGAGGGCTGTTCAACAATCCCGGCGGCTGGGCGATCAATGCGGCGGGCGTACGCATCGGCGGCGATTTCCGCATCCGCCCCGACAGCGAACACCGCGACGAACCCACGTACATCCGCGGCGGCCTTCGACTTGAAGGCGCGCAGATCGCCGGCGAAGTCATGTGGGAGCGGCTGCTGCTGGAAGGGCCAGGCCCGCCAAACGTCGCCCACATTCACGCCGCAAACCATCGCCGCCGACGCAAACTCGTCGAAAGCGCAAGTCGCGCTCCGCGCATCATGATGGCCGACGCCCGCATTGGACGTGCGCTCAAGGCCTTGTCGCTCGAAGTGCAGAACACTGACCCCAAGTCGCGTGTGCATGCTGTCGTCGATCTCACCGGCGTTCGCTGTTCGGCGCTCGATGACGATCTCGATCGCGGCGGGTGGGGCCAGAAAGGCGCCAAAGTCTGGTTGATGCTGGAAGGCTTCATTTACGATCGGCTCGAAGAAGATGTGAAGTTCGACGGGCCGCGGCGCAGCAATAGCGATCGCTGGGAGAAACGCCGCATCTGGCTGAAACGGACGTACGAGGCGTTCGATACATTCCATCCCCAGCCCTACTACCAGCTCGCCGACTTCTACGCGCGCGCCGGCTGGGTGACGGACATGCACCGCTGCCTCGAACACGAACAATGGCGCCACCTTCGTCAGGAGAGCGGCGGCTGGATCCAAGCCATGTGGCTGCGTCCGCTGACATTCCTGTTCGGCGTCAGCGCCGGATTCGGCCACAACGCGGTGCGTTTGTGGGTCACGCTGGCGCTCTATCTTTTCATTGGCGCCACCGGCGCCGAAATCCTGAACCGCACGGGCCGGCTCGTCATCGACGTGACCTATCTGGCGCCACAGGATGCCGCAGAGGCGCTCCACGGCGACTGGGAGATCCGCTGTGGCGACGAGATCGACCCCTTCGTATATGCGCTCGACGTGATGGTGCCGCTGACCGATCTGCGGCAAGAGGTGCAGTGTGAGCCCGGTTTCGCCGACCCGCAGCGCGGCAGCGTCGTGGAGCTGTTCATGCTTCGCCTTGGCAAGGCGCTTTACGCGCTCTTCGGCGCGTTGCTCACAGGCGCCGCGGTGTTGACGCTCACCGGCGTCCTGCGCCGCCGCATCGATCGCTAGCTCCCTATCCGCTCTTTCATGTTCCCTCGACTCGCTCCAGCGCGCGGGCGATGCTTTACTCCGCGCGCGGGCTGGGGAGCCGGGGGAGCACACACATGGCGTTCGACGCCAACGACCTGTCGCCGCACGAGCATTTCGTGATGGAGCGGGCGCGGGCCGGGGAAGTCGCCGACTTCACGCCCATGGCCGGCCCCGATGACGCAAAACCGACCGTGCGGGCCGGCTTCCTGCGCAAACTCATGCTGGAGCTCGATCCCGCCTGGGCGGTGCGCGCGCCGGGCGTTCGCATCAAAGGGGCCCGCATTGAGGGCGCGCTTGATCTTACCGATTGTTCCGGCGCAGGAGGCGTGGGCACGGCGGCGTTGCGCCTGGAAGCGTGCGACGTTCCTGACCTCATCGATGTCAGCCATGCTCGATTGGCTCAGCTTACGCTCAAGGATTGCCGCGTGCGCCGGCTGGCTGCTGTCGGCGCCGCGGTCGAGGGCGAGCTGAGTTTGGCAGGCGCGCGCCCGTTCGGCTCGCCTGGCGCGGAGGCTTTCAGCGCCGATCTGCGCGCGGCGCACATCGGCGGCGACTTGCGTGCGACTGGCGCTTGTTTCGCCCGGATGGCGGAGAGCAGTGAGCCCGTGCTCGTGTTCGACGGTGCTGAAATCGACGGCGACGTGCTGCTCGACCGCGGCTTCGAGGCGCTCGGCGCCGTGTCGCTCGCAAGCGCGCGCATAGCCGGCGCGCTCCGCTGCGCCGGCGCTCAGATGCTGAACCGTACGGAAGACGCCAAGGGCGCTGCGCTGGTCGCGCATAACGCACGCGTCGGCGGCGACATACGACTCTGCGAAGGCATGAAAGTTGAAGGCGCGGTCGATTTCAGCGGCGCGCGCATTGGCGGCGACTTCGATATAACACAAAGCCTCTTTCGTAATGAGTTCGGACCCGCGCTGTTGCTCACGAACGCGCGCATCGCCGGCCAAATCAGCGGCGCCGCAAAGATGCACGGCCACGTCTCGCTGCGCGGCGCCGACGTCGCACGCAATCTCGACCTGAAAGGCGCCGAGATCGCCCATCCGCTGACGCCGCGCGCCGACAGCTTCGGCGTCGCGCTCGACGCGGCTTCAGTGTCGATCAACGGCGCCGCCCTCCTGCAGGGCGCGAACATCAAGGGCGAGCTCTTACTCGCCGATGCGCGCATCGGCGGCTATTTGGCGTTCGGCGGCGGACGTTTCATAAATGGCGGCGGCTGGGCGATCCGCGCGCCGAACGTACGCGTCGGCGGCAATCTGACTCTGAAGATCGAGGAAGGCGGTTTTGCACCCCATGGCCAGAAGACGGTGATCGAAGGCGGCGCCAAGTTCGAGCGCGCACAAATTGCCGGCGCTCTGTCCTGGCTCAATCTCGAATTGCGGGGTCCGGGGCCCGACAACGCCAGGGGCGGCGTCTTCTCCTTTGCCGACGCCCAGATCGCCGGCCCGGTGCAGGCGCGCGCGCTCGTTACGCACCAGGAAGCCCGCATCGATGCGTCAGGCGCGCGCGCCGCGGCGCTCGATGACGACACCAAGACAGGTTGGGGCGCCGAGGGGGCGCGCCTCGACCTCGAAGGCTTTGAGTACGCCCGCATCGAAAACAGCGACGAGCGCTGGCGCCAGCGTCTTAGCTGGCTGCGCCGCATGGCGCGGTTCTCGGCGCAGCCCTATGCGCATGTGGCGCGCATCTATGCCCGCGCCGGACGCCGTGAGAATGCACGGCGCATCCTGCTTGCACAACACGATCAGCAGACCTTGCTGGCCTCGGCCGGACCGATCACTTGGCTATTGTCGTCGCTGTTCGGCCTGATCGCGGGCTACGGCTTTGCGCCGATTCGTATCGTCCGCGCGCTCGCTTTGTTCATCGCCATCGGCGTAGCCGGCGTGTTCGCGATGAATGGCCAAGGCGCGCTGGTGACTGCGGACGGACGTCAATGCGGCGGCGCTGTCGAACCGGCGCTTTACGCGATCGACGTGGCCCTGCCGGTAATCGATCTGGGGCAAGAGAGCCGTTGCGCACCCGGCCGCACCGCGCGCGCCGAACTTGCTGCTGGGCTTGAAGTCTCTGCCTATAGCGATTGGCGCATCTTTGAGGGTGTCGCCATCTGGCGCTGGGCGCACGCGCTTTACGCCTTCTTCGGAGCGATTCTTACCGCGCTCGCGATCATCACCTTCTCAGGCGCTCTCAAACCCAGAGACTGACAGCTTCCGGGACCGGACGCGACGTTTCGGCGCTTGCGTCCGCGCGCTTGAGCGCATTTGTTGCGCCAACACAAGGGGTGATTGAATGCTTCGCCGTACGCTTCTTGGCTCAGCGCTGGCTGGGCCGCTACTCGCCGCCTGCGCTACGACCGGCGCCTCCGCTTCGGACCCAATGGCGCCGCTTCCGCATGACACGAGTTCCTACGCCAGGCCTGACGAAGCGCGCGTTCGGCACGTTTCGCTGGATCTCACCGCCGATTTCGAGCGGAAGGTCCTTTACGGCACGGCCACGTTGGACATCGTCGCGCGTCATGACGCGCGTGAAATCGTGCTCGACAGCAAGGGGCTGGTAATCCGCGCCGTACGAGCGGGCGGACGCGCGACCGCCTACGCCATGGGCAGCATCGACGAAAAACTGGGCGCGCCGCTGACCATCCAGCTCAACCGCGCGCGCCAGATCGAGATCGATTACGAATCCGCGCCTGACGCGGGCGCTCTGCAATGGCTTGAGCCGGCGCAGACCTCGAGCGGCAAGCGCTTTCTGTTCAGCCAGGGCCAAGCGATCCACAACCGCACCTGGATTCCAACACAGGACAGCCCCGGCGTTCGTCAGACCTACGACGCGCGCATCCGCGTGCCGGGCGATCTCACCGCCGTGATGAGCGCGGAAATGCTGACACCCGAAGGCCTGGCGACCGAGGATGGCCAGCGCGAGTTCCGCTTCCGCATGCCGCAGCCGATTCCTCCGTACTTGATCGCCATTGGCATCGGAGAGCTGGTGCATCGCTCTGTCGGCCCGCGCACGGGCGTCTGGGCCGAGCCCGACGTCGTCGAGCGCGGCGTGCACGAATGCGCTGACATGGAGCGCATGATGGAAGTCGCTGAAGCGCTCTACGGCCCCTATCGTTGGGGACGTTACGACGTCCTGATCCTGCCGCCCTCTTTCCCGTACGGCGGCATGGAAAACCCGCGCCTGACGTTTCTGACGCCGACATTTCTCGCCGGCGACCGTTCGCTCGTATCGCTGGTGGCGCACGAACTCGCACATTCGTGGTCCGGCAATCTCGTCACCAATGCTGTGTGGACGGACGGCTGGCTTAACGAGGGCTTCACCTCCTACATCGAAGGCCGCATCGGCGAAGCGCTGTTTGGCGTCGAGCATGCTCGCATGGCCGAAGTGCTGAGCTGGGCCGACATCCAACGCGCGCTGCAGACGGTGCCTGCCGACGGCCAGCGCCTGCACTGGATCGGCGAAGTCGACGCCAACGAGAATTCGAGCGCGATCACTTACGACAAGGGCGCGCTGTTCCTGCGCACCATCGAGGGAATCGTCGGCCGCGCGCAGCTCGACTCCTATTTGCGCTCCTATTTCGATCGCTACGCGTTTCAGCCGATGACGACGCAGCAATTCCTCGCCGACTTCCGTCAACATGTCGTGCGCGGCGATGCGGCGCTGGAAACGCGTCTAAAGCTGGATGAATGGGCTTATGAACCGGGTATTCCAAACAACGCGGTCGCGCCGCACGCGTCGGGCTTCGCAGAGGTCGAGCAAGCCGTCGCCGCGTTCGGCGCCGGCGGTCCCGCGCCGGCGGCTTGGAGCGGCTGGAACACGATGCAACGACAGCGTTTCCTGCAAACGCTGCCGCGCGAATTGCCGGCCGCACGCCTGGCAGCGCTAGAGGCGCCGCTTGGCCTCAACACCATCGGAAACATGGAAGTTCGCTTCGATTGGCTCGCGCTCGCTGTGCGCAACGGTTACGAACCCGCCGGGGCGGCGGTCGAACGCTTTCTCACCGAGCAAGGCCGCGGGAAGTTCGTGCGTCCGCTCTATCGCGCACTGATGGACCAGGGCGCCTGGGGCCAGGCGCTGGCGCGGCGCATCTATCAAAACGCCCGGGCAACTTATCATCCGATAGTGCAAGCGGGCGTGGATCGCATCGTAACGTCGGCCTGACTGGGCCGTGACAAGCGCCGACGACGCATCGCTGATCATGGCGAGCCTGGAGCTGGCCGGCGCGCGTAGCGGCGATCTCACAGATGCCGTCTACGACAAGCTGTTTGCAGCGCGGCCGGAATTGGAGCCGCTGTTTGCCCTGGACATCGACGGCGCGGTCCGCGGCGAGATGCTGGCGCGAACCTTCGAAGCGATTATCGATTTTGTCGGCAAGCGCGCCTATGCGGACCACCTGATCGGCGCGGAAGCGACCAACCACAACGGCTATAACGTGCCTCGCGAGGCGTTCGCCGCGTTCTTTGGTTTCGTTCGCGAAGCGGTGAAGGAGGCCTGCGCCGAGGCGTGGACCGGTGGTATCGACGACGCCTGGACGCGGCTGCTCATCGACCTGGATCGCTATATCAAGCCGTCTGCCGCTAGCGCATAGCCACGGGGCGGGTGATATAAAAGGCCCATGAAGATTCTGGTGGTCGGGTCGGGCGGGCGCGAGCATGCGCTGGGCTGGAAGCTCAGCCAAAGCCCGCTCGTTTCGGAACTGATTTCCGCGCCCGGCAATCCTGGTCTTGCCGAACTCGGCAGGTGCGTTCCGATCAAAGCCGAAGAAGCGCGTGAGCTGGCTGCATTCGCGCTGCGCGAACAGGTTGGTTTGGTCGTCATCGGTCCGGAAGCCGCCGCGGCCGCCGGCCTTGCCGACGCGCTGGCGCACGTTGGCATTCCGTGCTTCGGCCCAACCAAAGCGGCGGCCGAACTGGAAGCGTCCAAGGCCTTCATGAAGGAATTCTGCGTGCGCCACGGCGTGCCGACGGCGGACTACAAGGTGTTCGACGACGCCATTCACGCCAAGGCCTATCTGGGCTCGCGCGAGCCGCCCTTCGTCATCAAGGCGGACGGCCTGGCCGCAGGCAAAGGCGTCGTTATCGCGCAAACGCGCCGCGAAGCGGACGCGGCGGTTGATGAAATCCTGTTTCTGCGCAAGTTTGGCGCCGCCGGGCAGCGCATCGTGATCGAAGACTTCCTGCCCGGCGAGGAAGCCAGCTTCTTCGCCATCTGCGACGGCGAGACCGCAATCCCGCTTGTCGGCGCGCAGGATCACAAACGCGCTTATGACGGCGACAAGGGGCCGAATACCGGCGGCATGGGCGCCTATTCTCCCGCGCCGGTTTTCACCGACGAGATGCGCGAACTGACGATGGACCGCATCATCCTGCCGACGCTGCGCGGCATGAAAGCGGAAGGCCGCCCGTTTGTCGGCGTGCTGTTCGCAGGGCTCATGATCACGCCGGAGGGGCCGAAGCTGATCGAGTTCAACGTGCGCTTCGGCGATCCCGAGTGTCAGACGCTGATGCGGCGTCTCACCAGCGATCTGGCGCCCGCGCTGCTGGCGGCGGCGAAGGGCGAACTTGGCGAGGCCCCAGCGCTCGAATGGGACGCGCGCCCGGCCGTCACAGTCGTCTACGCTGCGCAGGGCTATCCCGACGAGCCGCTCACCGGTTCGGTCATTCGCGGCCTCGCCGAGGCGCGGCGGGTGGAGGGCGTGGAGATTTTTCACGCCGGGACGAAGCAAGACGAGGATGGCACGCTGCGCGCGGCCGGCGGGCGCGTGCTCAACATCACGGCGGTTGGCGAGACGCTGAAGGACGCCGTCGCCCGCGCCTACACCTCCGTCGGTTTGATCGACTGGCCCAGCGGCTTCTGCCGCCGCGACATCGCCTGGCGGGCGCTGGCGAAGTAGCGGGGCGCGTGCTAAATTGGAACGCATGCCAGACGACGCCAGACCGCCGGCAATCGATCCGCGACTTCTCGAGGAAGCTCGCGCGAAGGGCGTCGATGTAGAGACCCTTATTGATCGGACCCTGCGCCGCGAACTCGCAGGACGGCTCGATCCAGACGCGGCGCGTCAGACCGCCAAGGCGCTCGTCGAAGAGTATAATGCCAGGTACGACCGCGACGGCCCCTGGATCGAAGCTTGGCGCAACTGGGAATGAACCAGTTCGATGTGTCTGCAAATCCCGAGCACTCGCGGCAGCCAAACGTGCCGTACGTCGTCACGATACAATCCGATCACTTCACAGGCGCCCACACGTCTGTGGTGATCCCTCTCGTGCGCATCGCTCCTCTCAAAGTCACGACAGCAGTCAATCCCAGCTTTGAGATTGGCGGCGAGCGGCTGACATTGGAGCCATTTCAAATCGCGTTCATGCCTACACGTCTGCTGCGTAAGAAGGTGTGCTCGCTTGTCGGTGAACGCACCTCCATTGTGCGCGCCGTAGATGCGCTCTTAAGCGGGCTTTGAAATGGATGAGACCGAAGATCCGCACGAGCAGTTCAAGGGCGTCAAGCCCGTCGAGGAACGGCATCGGCTCGATGAGGCTCCGCTCGATGCGTGGTTGAAGGCGAACGTCGAAGCCTATGAAGGGCCGCTCACGATCAACCAGTTCAAGGGCGGGCAATCCAACCCGACCTACCAGCTGGTCACGCCGAAGCGGAAATACGTCCTGCGCAAGAAGCCGGCGGGAAAGCTGCTGCCTTCGGCGCACGCCGTCGACCGCGAATTCCGCGTCATCTCCGCGCTCCATCCCACCGGCTTTCCGGTCGCGCGGCCTTACGCGCTCTGCAGCGATGAGAGCGTCGTAGGCGCGATGTTCTACGTGATGGAAAATGTCGAGGGCCGCGTTTTGTGGAACGGCGCCCTGCCCGAACTGGAAAGCGGCGATCGCCGGCGCCTCTACGAGAACAAGATCGCGACGCTCGCGCAACTGCACAACACCGATTACGAGAAGATCGGCCTTTCCGACTACGGCAAGCCGGGCAATTATTTCGCGCGTCAAATCGACCGCTGGTCCAAGCAATATAAGCTCAGCGAAACCGAGACCATCGACGAGATGAACCGCCTCATCGAGTGGCTGCCGCAAACCATTCCGTCCGGGGAGCGCACCAGTATCGTGCATGGCGATTATCGGCTGGATAATCTTATCCTGCACGAAAGCGAGCCGCGCGTGATCGCCGTGCTCGACTGGGAGCTTTCCACGCTCGGCGATCCGCTCGGCGACTTCACCTATTATCTCATGAACTGGGTGATGCCGCATGACGGCCGCGCCGGCCTTGGCGGCATAGACGTCAAGGCCCTGAACATCCCCACACAAGAAGAAGCGGTCGCGCTTTATTGCGCGCAAACTGGGCGCGACGGCATTCCCGAACTTGATTGGTATTTCTCCTACAACGCCTTTCGTCTCGCCTGCATCCTGCAAGGCATTGCCGGGCGCGTGCGCGACGGCACCGCGGCGAGCGCGCATGCCGAGCAAATGATCGCCCGCATCCGCCCGCTCGCGACCGCCGCCTTCATGTACGCGCAAAAGGCAGGACTGAGATGAACGAACGGCAGCGCGATCTTTTTCTTTACCTATGGTCGAAGCGGCGCGCGCCGGGCCAAATGCGTGTGGCGCTGCGCGGCGCCATTATCGGCGCCCTTGGCGGGGTTCTGTTTGCGCTGATGCTGGCAAGCAGCGGCAGTGTCGATACGGGCGGATATACCGGCCTCTCGGTGATCATTCCAATGATCGAACGCGCAGGCAAAATGCTTTTCCTGTCCGTGGGTGCGTTCGGTGCGCTGGGGTTCATTTTGACGAGCCGCATCTACGCCGCGCAGGAGAGGATGTATCAGAACATGCTCGCTGCCGGCGCGCAGGCGCCGGCGGAAAAACCACAGATGCAGATGAGCGACCGCGGCCCAGCTCTCGCGGTTGCGATCGCCGGCGGACTTATCGCGCTCTTCATCGTTATTCTGTTCGTCATGTACTGGTGAGCCGGTGAACGACCGCCAGCGCGCCGCCTTCCTGTGGCAATGGTCGCGACGGCGGAGCCTTGGCCGTATGGGCGTGCTGTTGTTCGGACTGGGGATCGGCGCGGCGGGTGGCCTCTTGTTTGCCGCGCTGGCGTTGTGGGCCATGACTTATGGCGGACGCTCATTCAGCTTGAACGAAGACGAGATGGCGCCGTTTCTACTGTGGCTCGGGCGCCAGCTTGGCCCAACGGCCTTTCTGTTCGTCGTCTCGATTCCGCCGTTCGCGCTCTTGGGCGCGTTCCTGGCCGACCGGGTGTGGGGCATGGTCGAAAGCCGCTACCACGCCCTGATCGAAGCCGGCGCACGCGTGCCGAACGAGAAGCCCGCCTACACTCTTAAGGAGCGCGCGCCAGGCCTCATCGTTCTTGGGCTTTTCATCCTGCTCGCCCTCGGCCTGCTTTACGGCATCTGGTGGGAAGTCACGCGAGGCTCGCTTTGACAGGCGCAATGGCTTGACGCTCGCGACAGCGCGCTGGAAGAGTCGTATCAAGGGGGACAATCCATGTTGCAGCGCGTTCTGACATTCGCCGCCGTTTTCGCGGCATTGGGCTTGCTCACCAGTCCAGGCTTCGCGCAACAGGCTGCGCCGGTGCAGGCCACGCGCATCATCCACGCTGGGCGCCTGTTGGCCGATCCGGCGAGCGGGCGCGTGCTCACCGAACAATCGATCATCGTGGGTGCAGATGGCCGCATCGAAGGCCTCGAGCCTGGCTATGTGACGCGCGCGGGCGCGGAGATCATCGACCAGCGCAATCGCTTCGTGCTGCCGGGCCTGATCGACAGCCACGTTCATCTCACCGGTGAACTCGGCCCAGATCAGCTGATCGAAGAAGTGACGCTCACAGCGTCCGATGCTGCGCTCCGCGGCGCACAGCACGCCCGCACGACGCTGCTTGCCGGATTCACCACGGTCGCTGACCTCGGCGCCTCGAACGACGCCATTTTCGCTTTGCGCCGCGCCATCAATGAAGGTCGCGTGCCCGGTCCGCGCATTATCGCCTCGGGGTTCAGCATCACCCCGGATGGCGGCCACGGCGATGTCGCTGGTTTTTCGCCCGCAGTGAACGATGCGCTGCGCAGCCCCTCCGCCTGCTCCGGCGCAGATGGCTGCAGGCGCGCGGTGCGACGCCAGATCCAAGCTGGCGCCGACGTGATCAAGATCACCGCAACCGGCGGCGTTCTCTCCAACACGGCGGCAGGCGTCGAGCAGCAATTCAGCGACGCCGAATTGCAGGCCATCGTCGAAGCCGCGCACGCGATGGGGCGGCGCGTCACGGCGCACGCACACGGGGCCGGCGGCATCAATGCGGCGCTGCGCGCCGGCGTCGATTCCATCGAACACGGTTCTTACACGGACGCGGAATCGCTGCGCCTCTTTACCCGCAACGACGCCTACCTCGTGCCGACCATCCTCGCCGGCGTCACGGTCGAGGAGATGGCTGCGGCCGGCGGCGTGCTGACGCCGGCGCAAGCCGACAAGGCGCGCGAAGTTGGCACGCGCATGCGCCAGTCGATCCAGAACGCGCGCCGGGCCGGCGTCAATGTCGCGTTCGGCACCGACACCGGCGTGTCGCGCCATGGCCTTAACGCGCGCGAATTCCAGTTCCTGGTCGAAGGCGGCTACACGCCGGCGCAGGCCATCCGGCTCGCTACCGTCGACGCCGCTCAGCACCTTGAACTCGAAGGCGTCGCCGGCCGCATCGCTTCCGGCTATTCCGCTGACATCATCGCCGTCGACGGCGATCCTACAGAGGACGTCGAGACTTTGATGAACGTGCGCTTCGTGATGGCGCGCGGCGTCACGCACAAAGACGACTAGGCCACACGCTTCGCGCCGGCGTTCTTCCGCGAGTGCGATATGTGGAACCGCGCGCAGCGCGTGGCGTTCTGCGCGCACGGAGAAGCTCTCATGATGAAATACGCGCTGACTGTTGCTGCGGCGCTGTTTGTCTCTGCGTGCGGCACGCAGATGGGCGATCGGATGGCCTCGGGCGCAGCCATCGGCGGCGGCGCCGGCCTGGTGGCCGGAGGCGTCGGCGCAATTCCGGGCGCGCTGATCGGCGCCGGCGTCGGCGCCTTCACCGATCCGGATGACGTCAATCTCGGCGAGCCCGTCTGGGACGACGACGAGGGCCGGGACGAGGAGTACGCGGAAAACAAGCGCAAAAAATAAGTTCCACATTAAAGTCCCAAATCGACGCTAATGGCGGCGCCTAACGAGGGCGTCGCCTTTGGTTCCAGGAGAGCATCGAATGAAGAAGTCTGTTGCGGTTCTGGCCGCGGGGATGGTTCTGGCCGGCTGCGGCACGCAGATGGGCGATCGCCTGGCGTCCGGCGCGGCGATTGGCGCAGGCGCGGGCGTGGTCGCCGGCGGCGTCGGGGTCGTTGGCGGCGCCATCGTCGGCGCGGCGGTGGGCGGGCTCACCTCGCCCGAGCAAGTCAATCTCGGCGAGCCGCCCTGGAAGGACGGCCAGTAATAGCTTAAGCCACGCCTGAAAAGAGGCGCCCGTCTGTTCTGCGGGAGCGCCGCAAGGTGCAATATGGCTGCGCTCGAATTCACGCGCCGCTACGCAATGGCGCACAGGCTACTGGCTACGCAAAGCGCGAAATGCGCGATCCCGCACGGACACAACGAATGCGTGACGCTGCGCCTCGATCCGTTGGCGCCTTTCACGTTCAGCGAAGCGAATTCCGCCGCGCCTTTCGAACAGGTTAAGCAACGCTGGCACGCGTGGATCGACGGCCACGTCGATCACACCCTGCACCTGGCGGAAACGGATCCGCTGATCGATTATTTCCGGCAACGCGAACCGGCGCGCCTGAAGCAGATCATGACCTTCCAGGGCGACCCCACCACGGAAGCGTTGGCGGCCGGTTTTTTCCTGAAGGCGAGCGCCTTCGTCGCCGCTGACAGCCTGCCTTTCGCCGTCCGTGAGGTGCGCATCCAGGAAACCCCGACGAACACGGTCGTGCTTTCGCGGGATCAATTCGACCCTGACCGGTGCGGCTTGCGGCCCCGCGCCTGGCCCTATCGGGCCGATATGAGCATCAACGATTTCTGATAGCGTCGGCGCCGGAATCTGATTCCGGAGCCTCCATGCCATCCCTGTTGTCGCCGCAGATCGCGCCCATCCTGATGCTGGCGCTGTCCAATATATTCATGACGTTTGCCTGGTACGGGCACCTCAAGTTCCGCTCAACCCCGCTCCTGATCGTCGTCGTCGCCAGCTGGGGCATTGCGTTCATCGAGTATTGCCTCGCGGTGCCGGCCAACCGGATTGGGCGCGCCGTTTATTCGACCGCCGAACTAAAAACGATCCAGGAAGTGATCACGCTCATCGTGTTCGTCGGTTTTTCCTGGCTGTTCCTGCGCGAACCGCTCGGCTGGAACCATTTGCTCGGCTTTGCGCTGATCGCCGCCGGCGCGGCCGTCGTCTTCCTGGGCAAAGCTGCAATCTAAGCGCAAGCGCAGTTCCATCGGAACGCTGCGCCCACCGGCTCGTTTCGCTCAAAACCCTCAGCGAAGGAGCATAATCATGGCTGACCGCAACGACCACGCCGTCGACGTCCTCAACGGCCTCATCAAAACAACGCTCGACAGCGTCAACGGCTATCGCGAAGCCGCCGAGAACGCAGATCGCTCGCAATACAAGGGCATGTTCGCCGATCGCGCGATGAAGCGCGAACAGCTGGCGCGCGAACTTCAGGAAGAAGTACGCATGCTGGGCGGCGAGCCCAAGGACGAGCAAAGCATGGCCGGCAAGATGCATAACAAGTTCGTGGATCTGAAGAACGCGCTGACCGGCGGCAGCGACAAGGCGGTCATAGACGAAGTGGAGCGCGGCGAAGATCATATCCGCGACAAGTTTAAGGACGCGCTCGACGATAATGACCTGCCCCCGCAATTGCGGTCAAAAGTGGAGCGCTTCTATCAGAGCGTGAAAGCCGACCACGACGAAGTCAGCCGCATCAAGCACGCGCTGCACTGACGTCAAGCGCGGTAGAAGAACCAACCGATCCATGGGGCCGCGATGGCGAAAGCCAGCGCGGCCTCAACGGCTGCGCTCAACCTGTTGAATTTCGTATCGGCGCCGTCGAGCAGCATGGCCAGCACCCGCCCGCCGCAGGCGCCCGCCCATGCCGCGGCGAGCGCGGCGGCTGCGCCGGTCGCGGCGACGCCTATCACGGATTCGCCGGCTGTCACGTACATGACAGTCATCGTCAAGGCGACAGCGTGCGCGGCAAAGAAAAGGCCGCCATAGGTAGCGCGAAATTCCGCGAACCCGCCCGGCTCATCGACCTTGAGGCGCACGAAGCGCGCCGCCCAGCGCGGATCGAACAAGGCGCGTGCGCCAAGCCCCGCGCCGAACGTCAAAGCCAGCGCGTTGACGATCCAAAGAACCGTCATCAACGCGCGCCGGGCTTCTCGCCTTCCTTCCGGCGCTTGGGCGACCAGCCGTACTTGCCCAACTCGGACAGCGCGATCGAGCGGCAATGCACTTCGTCCGGCCCGTCCGCCAAACGCAGCGTGCGGATGCCGGCGTAGGATTTGGCAAGGCCAAAGTCCTGGCTGACGCCCGCGCCCCCATGCGCCTGGATCGCGTCGTCGATGATTTTGAGCGCCATGCGCGGCGCCGCGACCTTGATCATGGCGATCTCGTCCTTGGCCACCTTGTTACCCGCCACGTCCATCATCCACGCCGCCTTGAGGCACAGGAGCCGGCACATCTCGATATCGATGCGTGCTTCGGCGATGCGCTGCTCCCACACCGAGTGCTCGGCGATGGTTTTGCCGAAGGCGACACGCGTCGTGATGCGTCGGCAGAGCGCCTCCAGCGCCGCTTCCGCCGCGCCGATCGTGCGCATGCAATGGTGGATGCGGCCGGGGCCAAGCCGGCCCTGCGCGATCTCGAACCCGCGCCCCTCGCCCAGCAGCAGATTATCCGCCGGCACGCGCACGTTCTTCAGCTCGATTTCCATGTGGCCGTGCGGCGCGTCGTCATAGCCGAACACGGTCAGCGGCCGCTCGATGGTGACGCCCTTCGCATCCAGCGGCACCAGGATCTGGCTCTGCTGGCTGTGCTTCGGATTATCCGGATTGGTCTTGCCCATCAGGATGGCGACCTTGCAGCGCGGATCGCCGGCGCCGGACGACCACCATTTGCGCCCGTTGATCACATACTCGTCGCCATCGCGCTTGATCTCGCACTGGATGTTGGTTGCGTCCGACGAGGCGACGCCCGGCTCGGTCATCAGGAAGGCGGAGCGAATTTCGCCGTTCATGAGCGGCTTCAGCCACTGGTCCTTCTGCGCGCGCGTGCCGTAGCGCATCAGCACTTCCATGTTGCCTGTGTCGGGCGCGGAGCAATTGAACACTTCGGAGGCAAAGCCGACGCGCCCCATGAGCTCCGCCAGCGGCGCGTATTCCAGATTGGTGAGCTGCTCGCCTTCGAACACGAACGTCTCATCGACCTTCGGATGGCCGCTGGACGGCGGCATGAAGAAATTCCAGAGCCCTTCCTTCTTGGCCTTGACCTTCAACTCCTCGACCACCTGGATCACCTTCCAGCGCGAGCCTTCCTTCTGCTGCTTCTCATAAATCGGCACGGCCGGGATGATGTGCTCGTCCATGAAGCGGCTGACGCGGCCAATCCATTCTTTCGTCCGTTCGGAATGTTCGAAGTGCATGGGGCCTCCAGCGCTGGCGTTGCGGCGACTATGGACCGCCGGCGCCCTCGCCGGCAACCGCGGCGCTGGCCGGCGAGGTCGCCGGCGGTCCATACTAGCGCCATGCAACTTGCCGCTGCGACACTGGAGAACGCTTGGGTGCGGCTCGAACCGTTTGAGGACCGCCACCGCGAGGGCCTCGCCGCTTTGGCCGCGGCCGAGCCGGACATCTTCCGCCACATGCCCTTCGCCATCGCCGAGAAAGGCTACAGCTGCTGGTTCGACATCCTGCGCGCCGACCAAGCCGCCGGCCGCTCCATCCCGCACGCCGTGTTCGCCGACGATAAGCTTGTGGGCCAGACCTGCTATCTCAACATCCGCCC
>CAZIOD010000013.1:0-44995 GCA_964540785.1 uncultured Terricaulis sp. | reverse complement strand
ATGCTGGTGAACGACGAACTCGGCGAACTGGCGCGCGGGCTTTCCGCGGCCGAGCGCGCGCTCAAGCCGGGTGGGCGGCTGGTCGTGGTGTCGTTTCATTCGCTCGAAGATCGCATGGTGAAACGCTTCCTCACCGAACGCGCCGACGCGCGCGGGCGCGGGTCGCGCCATGCGCCGGATGTCCCGGCTGAACGTGCGCCGAGTTTCGTGTTGGAGCAGAAGCGCGCGACCGCGCCGAGCGACGAGGAGCTGGCGGCTAATCCGCGCGCGCGTTCGTCGCGCTTGCGCTGGGCAACGCGCACGGATGCGCCGGCTTGGGATGAATTCGAAGCGCCCGCGCTGGCGCCGAAAGCGGAGGCGGAGTGGGCAAGGGTTTCTTGAGGCGCGCCTTTTACGGTGTCGCGGCGCTGATCATCATCGCGCTGGTCGTTGGCCTTTACAAAGCCAAGACCGACGCGGCGCGCACTGAGGCGCATGTGCGCCAGCTCGAACGCCAGATCGAGGAAAGCGAAGCCAGCTTGCGCGCGCTGCGCGCCGAGATCGCGCATCTGGAAAGCCCGGCCCGGATCGAGAATCTTGCGCAAGATCATCTCGGCGTCACGGCGGGCAGCGGCGGCGCCGCGTTGCCGGAATCGGCGATCGAGCAACGCTTGCCCGCCCCGCGACGCCAGGAGTCAGCCGAATGAAGCCGCTCGGCGCCGCCACGCTGCTCACGCCACGCGAACGCACGGTCGAGAGCTTTGCTGAGGCGGCGCCGGCGCGCAACCGGGTGCGCTTCCTAGCGCTGGGATTGTTCGCGGCGCTCGTGTTGTTGGGCGGACGCGCTGTGCAGCTGGCGTTTTCGGGCGATCCGCTTGCGACGCCGCGCCGCCACGCCGCGCTCGCGGCTACGCCGCGCGCCGATCTGATCGATCGCAACGGCGTGCTGCTGGCCACGACCATTCGCGCCTACGCGCTGACGGCGACGCCATCGCGCGTTTGGAACGCGGAGGAAACTGCAAACGCGTTGCAGGCGGCGTTTCCCGATCTTGATCGCGACGCGACCGTGCGGCGCCTCAGCGACAGCTCGCGCCAGCTCGTCTATCTCCGCCGCGGCTTGACTGAGGAGGAGCGCGGTCAGGTGCACGCGCTCGGGCTCGCCGGCATCGGCTTCAGAGCAGAGGATCGCCGTATCTATCCACAAGGCGCGATGGCCGCGCACGTGCTTGGCTTCACCGATGTCGACCTCAATCCGCTGGCCGGCGTCGAGCGCGGGCTCGACGCGCGAATCCGCGCGGCCGGGGAGGCGGGCAGGCCCGTGCGCCTTTCCATCGACGTGCGTATGCAATACGCGCTGGAGACCGAACTGGATGCGGCGGCGCGCGCCGCCGGCGCTGCCAATGCGGCCGGCGTATTGTTGAATGCGCGCACCGGCGAGGCGCTAGCCCTCGCGTCCTGGCCGCGCTTCGACCCCAACAATGCAGGCGCGGCGTCCGAGAATGCCCGGCGCGACCGCGTCGCCGGCGACGTGCATGAACTTGGCTCGACCATCAAACCATTCACCGTCGCCATGGCGCTGCAGGAGCAGGTCACGACCTCAGGCGAACTCTTCGATCTTTCCCAGCCGTTCGATATCGACGGCAGCGTTATCGCAGATCACGAGCTCATCCGTGGCGTCTCCAGTTTGCGCACTATCCTGACCCACTCCTCCAACATCGGCGCGGCGCGCTTGGCGCTCAGACTCGGCGGCGCGCGTCAGCGCGCCTATCTGGAACGGCTTGGCCTGACACAGCGATCGCAGTTGGAAGTCGGTTACAACGAAGCGCCTCTGGCGCCGCACCCGCGCGGGCGGCGCGACGTCGCCGGTCTCGGGTTTGGCTACGGCTTGGCCGCAACGCCGGCCGCGCTCGCGGGCGCCTACACTGTATTCGCCAACCAAGGCGCGATCGTATCGCCGACGCTCATCGCGCGCGCGCCGGACGCCGAGATCGAGCGCCGTCAGGTATTCACCCCGGAGGTGACGCGTCAGGTGCTCGCCTATCTCCGCGCGGTGGTCGTCGATGGCACCGGACGCGCTGCGGACGTGCCGGGCTTGGCCATCGCCGGCAAGACGGGCACGGCCGAAAAACTTGGCGTCGAAAGTCGCTATGACGAGAGCCGCAATTTCTCCTCCTTTGCGGGCGTATTTCCGGCAGGCGATCCGCGCTACGTGATCGTAGTTGCACTGGACGAAACCGGCGCCGGCGAAGCTGGCGGCTTGGTGGCCGCACCGGTCGTGGCGCGCACGCTGCGCCGCATTGCGCCTATGCTCGGTTTGCGTGTGGAGCCCGGCCAAACGCCGCGCTAGGGAGAGGACATGATTGTCGGCGCAGACGCATGAAACTTTCCGAGCTGTTTTCCACCGGCGTGCCGCCGGGCGCCGCCGCTGTGGACATCGCTGGCCTCACAGCAGACTCCCGCCACGTGAAGCCAGGCTTCCTGTTCGCCGCGGTGCAGGGCGTCGCCGCGCATGGGCGGGACTTTCTCCAGCAAGCTAAAGCAAACGGCGCCGTCGCGGTGTTGAGCGCCGGCGATCTCGGCGGCGACCCTGGGCTGGCGCATGTCATCGCGGAGAATCCACGGCGCGCGTTCGCGCTCGCTGCGTCGCGCTTCTATCCGCGCCGGCCCGAGACAATCGTCGCCGTCACAGGCACGAACGGGAAAAGCTCCACCGTCGATTTCCTGCGCCAGATCTGGGCGAGCGGTGGCAAGCGCGCCGCGAGCATGGGCACGCTCGGCGCCATCGGGCCAAACGGCGTAGTGGATTTGGGACACACGACGCCCGATCCCGCAGCAGTGCACGCGACGTTGCAGCGCCTGGCGGACGACGGCGTCACGCATTGTGCGATGGAAGCGTCAAGTCACGGCTTGGAGCAGCATCGCATCGATGGATTGCGCTTCGCGGCCGGCGCATTCCTCAATCTCACGCAAGATCACCTCGACTACCACCAGGACATGGACGCCTATCGGGCGGCGAAGCTCAAGCTCGTGCCGCTGGTCGATGGCCAGAGGGGCGTTTTTGTCGTGAACGCGGATTCGCCCGAGGCGGAGCACTTCGTTCGCGCCGCGGAAGCTGCTGGGCTGGGCGTGCTGCAGACCGGTTGGCGCGCAGGGCCCGGCTTGAAGATCGTCGAAATCCAACCGCAGCCGAATGCGCAACGGCTCCTGCTCAAGTGGGATACGCCGGCAAGCGCGCCGATCGAAGAAAAGGTCGTGCTGCCGCTCATCGGCGAGTTTCAGGCGATCAATGCGGTGACTGCAGCGACGCTTGCGCTGGCGCTTGGCGAGCCGCCCGAACAGGTTTGGGCCGGGCTGGCGAAGCTGAAGCCGGTCAAGGGCCGCATGGAGCATGTCGGACAAAGCAAGTCCGGCGGCCATGTTTTTGTGGACTATGCGCACACCCCGGATGGTCTCGACGTCTTGCTGCGCGCCGCGCGGCCGCACGCGCCGGGCCGCATCATCGCCGTGTTCGGGTGCGGTGGAGATCGCGACGCCGACAAGCGCCCGAAAATGGGCGCGATCGCGGCGCGGCATGCAGATGTGGTGATCGTCACGGACGACAATCCGCGCAACGAAGATCCCGCTTCGATCCGCGCGCAAATCCTCACAACCGCCCCGAATGCGACGGAGATCGGCGACCGCGCGCGGGCGATCCGTGAAGCGGTGTCGATGCTGAAGGCGGGCGATGCCTTGATGATCGCCGGCAAGGGCCACGAGACCGGGCAGATCATCAAGGGCGTCACGCACCCGTTCTCGGATCAAGACGTGGCGAAGGCGGCGTTGGGTTTGAGTGAGTGAAACAGAAGAAAACCTTCGTCATTCCGGACGCGCGAAGCGCGATCCGGAACCCAGGGGCAAGCGATGCGCGGGTTGCCCCGGACTTCCGGGTTCATCGCTGCGCGATGCCCCGGAATGACGAGAAGTTCGGAGCGCGTGATGAGTGAACTCTGGACCGCGGACGAAGCGCAGCGCGCCACCGGCGGCCGCCTAGCGCATGGCGACGACTGGAACGCGAGCGGCGTTTCGATCGACACGCGCACGTTGGAGCCGGGCGATCTGTTCGTCGCGTTGAAAGACCTGCGCGATGGGCACGATTTTCTCGCGCAGGCTTTTGTTAGCGGCGCCGGTGCAGCGCTCGTCTCCGACGAAAGCAAGGCGGACGGCCTGGGCCCCGTGCTTGTCGTCGCCGACGTGCTGGACGGCCTGCGCAAGCTGGGCGAAGCGGCGCGCGAGCGATGCGCAGCAAAGCGCGTGGCGGTGACGGGATCGGTGGGCAAGACCTCCACCAAGGAAGCGCTGGCGGTCTGCCTCTCCGCCAGCGGGGCCACGCATCGCTCGGTGAAGAGCTATAACAATCATTGGGGCGTGCCGCTGACGCTTTCGCGGATGCCCCGCGAGAGCGCGTTCGCGGTGTTCGAGATCGGCATGAACCACCGCGGCGAAATCCTTCCGTTGACGCAGCTGGTGAGGCCGCACGCCGCGCTCGTCACCACCATTGCGCCCGCACACGTGGAGAACCTCGGATCGCTCGAGGCTGTCGCCGACGAGAAGGGCGACATCTATGCCGGGCTTGAGCCTGGCGGCGCTGCGATCATCCCCGCCGAAGCGCCGCATGCGGACCGGCTTGTTGCCGCGGCCGAACGCAATGGCGCCACGCTTGTGCGTTTTGGGCGCGGCGCAGAATGCGAAGCGCGGTTGCTGCGCTTCGAAATGGACGAAACCGGTTCAGACGTCGAAGCAGAGATTCTCGGCCGCACAATTCGCTATCGCGTTGGCGTAGAAGGCGCGCACTGGGCGCTCAATTCGGTTGCGGCGCTCGCCGCTGCCGACGTCGTCGGCGCCGATATCGAAGCGGCGGCGCATGCGCTTGAACATCTGCGTGCATTCGATGGCCGCGGCGTCGCGCAGCGCATCGAGGCGCCGTTCGGGGTCTTCATGCTTGTGGATGACGCCTACAACGCCAACCCCGCCTCGATGGCCGCGGCGTTCTCCACACTCGCCGCGCGCAAACCGGGCGCCGGCGGGCGCCGCATCGTCGCGCTTGGGGATATGTTGGAACTCGGGCCCGAGGAGCGGGTCTATCACGCCGGACTCGCTCAGCCGCTGGAACAAGCGGGCGTCGATCTCGTCTTTGCCGCAGGTCCGCGCATGGCTGCGCTCATGGAGACGCTTCCCGCCTCGCGCCGCGGCGGCTATGCCGACAACGCCGACGCGCTGATTCCGGTTATTGCGCCAGCGATACGCTCTGGGGACATCGTGTTGGTGAAGGGATCGAACGGCTCGAAGATGAGCCGCGTGGTTGCAGCGCTCGCCGCGCTCAGAGGGGACGCGAATGCTTGAGCTCTTGGGGCAATTCGTAGAGCGTTCGCAATTCTTCAACCTCTTCAACTACATCACTTTCCGAACTGGCGGCGCCTTCTTTACTGCCTTCATCATCGCCGTGTTCATGGGCGCCCCGTTCATTCGTTGGCTGCGCAAGAAGCAAGGCAAGGGCCAGCCGATCCGCACGGACGGTCCGGAAGGCCATCTCTTGACGAAAAAAGGCACGCCCACCATGGGCGGCCTTATCATTCTCATCAGCTTGATGATCGCGGCGCTACTCTGGTCCGATTGGAGCAATCCCTACGTCTGGGCCGTGCTGCTCATCACCGTCGGCTTCGGGCTGATCGGATTTATCGATGATTTCGCCAAGGTCACAAAGCAGCATCATGGCGGTCTTTCCGCCAAGTTGCGCCTTGGTTCTGAATTCACCTTCGCTTTGATCGCCGTGCTCATCATGTTGGCGGCGGAATGGATCGCCAAGACGCCCGGACAAACTCACGACCTAGCCGGTTTCGCCAGCGCGCTCGTTTCGGGCCAGCCGCTCACCACCGTGGCGCTGCCGCTGCTGACCGGCTGGGGTGTTCAACTGTTCGCGTTCTACATCCTGTTCGCAATGATCGTGATCGTGGGCTTCGGCAACGCCGTGAACCTGACCGACGGCCTCGACGGCCTGGCGATCGGGCCGGTGATGATCGCCGCCGGGGCTTTCGGCGTGATCTGCTACCTGGTCGGGCGGGTCGACTATTCGAGCTATCTTGGCATTCCGCACGTCGCGGGGGTCGGGGAGCTGTCGACTGTGCTGGGCGCACTGTTGGGCGCTTCGCTTGGGTTCCTTTGGTACAACGCCCCGCCAGCGCGCGTCTTCATGGGCGACACCGGCTCGCTTGCGCTTGGCGGGCTGCTGGGCGCCGTCGCCGTGGCGACAAAACATGAGATCGCGCTTGCCATCATCGGCGGTCTTTTTGTGCTCGAAACGCTGTCGGTAATGCTGCAAGTGCTGGTGTACAAACGCACGGGCAAGCGCGTGTTCCTGATGGCCCCTATCCATCACCATTTCGAGAAACTCGGCTGGCAGGAACCGACGATCGTCATCCGCTTCTGGATTATTGCGGTGATTTTTGCGCTGGCAGGACTGGCGACATTGAAGTTGCGTTAACAGTGCGAAGCAGCGCAGGGAGAACACCCGTCAGAGGACTGTGTCTCATGCGGATGCAAGGCAATTGGCAAAGGGCGATAGACAGTAGGCATTGTGCAGCGCCGCAGCGCGACTGCCCATTGCCCACGACCTACCGCCTCATGGCAAAACCATGATCCCCATTGTCGAGTTCAAGAACCGCGACGTTGCGGTATTCGGGTTGGCGCGCACCGGCCTCGCAGCGGCGAGGGCGCTCAGCGCCGGCGGAGCGCGCGTTCATGCCTGGGACGATAGCGATGTCGCGCGTGCGAACGCGGAAGCTGCTGGCGTCGCGGTCTCCGACATCAACAGTCGTGACTGGCGGAGCTTTGCAGCTCTCGTGCTGTCGCCGGGTGTCCCGCTTGTATTCCCCGAGCCGCACCGGGTCGTCACGCTCGCCGAAGCCGTCGGCGTGCCGATCATGAGCGACATAGAATTGTTCGCACGCGCTGTGAACGCGCTGCCGGCGACGCAGCGTCCAAAGCTCATCGGCGTCACCGGCACTAACGGCAAATCGACGACGTCGGCGTTGATCGCGCACATCCTGAACGAGGCCGGCAAGGACGTGCGGCTCGGCGGCAATATCGGCGCGGCGGTGCTCGATCTGCCGCCGCTGCACGCCGGCGCCTATTATGTGATCGAGCTCAGCTCATATCAGCTCGATCTGACGTCCAGCTTGCGCCTCGACGTTGCGATCTGGCTTAACACCACGCCCGATCATCTCGATCGCCACGGCGACATGGCCGCCTATGTCGCCGCCAAGAGGCGCATCTTTCTTAATCAAGGGGCCGCCGACTGGGCGGTGATCGGCGTCGACGACATTTATTGCGCGGCAATTTGCACCGAGCTCACGCACGCCGGCGTACGGCACGTTGCGCCAATTTCCTCTGGACAGGCATTGGGGCGCGGCGTCTCGGCGCTGGACAGCAAGCTCATCGATGCAATGTCCGGACGCTCGGAAGTGGTCGCCGATTTGGCGAAGGCGCCGGCGCTGGCGGGCAGGCACAATGCGCAGAACGCCGCGGCTGCCTATGCCGCCTTGCGGGCGTTCGGCGTCGATCATCGCATAATTGCGCAGGCGCTCACGACCTTCCCCGGCCTGCCGCACCGGCTCGAACGCGCCGGCGTCGTGGAAGGCGTGCGCTTCATCAACGATTCCAAAGCCACGAACGCGAACGCAGCGGCGCAGGCGCTCTCGGTCTATCCACGCGTCTACTGGATCGCCGGCGGCGTCGCCAAAGAGGGCGGGATCGAAGAGCTCGAAGCGTTCTTCCCGCGCATGGCGCGCGCCTACCTGATCGGGCAAGCCGCCGGAGACTTCTCCGACACCTTGCGCGGCAAGGTCGCAGTGACGATGGCGGGCAATTTGGAGGCCGCGGTCAAGCTCGCCTTCAACGATGCGCGCGCGTCAGGCGAGCCTCATCCAGTTGTGCTGCTCTCGCCGGCGTGCGCTTCGTTTGATCAGTTCAAGAGCTACGAAGACCGCGGCGAACAATTCAAAAAATATGTTGCCGCGCTTGCCGAAGCGACGGCCAGGCTTAATGGCCCGGCTGCCGGAGGCAAAACGTGACGGCCGCAACGGCCGCACTTTCCGAGCGTCTCGGCGCCGCGCTCGAGCGTTGGCGCAGCTATGACCGGCCGCTGCTGATCGTTGCCGGCGTCTTGTTCGCGCTCGGAATTCTCTTGTCGATGGCGACGAGCCCGTCGGCGACGGCGCGGATCAGCATCGACCAAGCCTTCTACTTCGCGCTGCGCCAGGCGGCTTACGCTGGGCTAGGCGTCATTGTCATGCTTGCGGCCGCCGCGCTCGACCCGCGCCAGATCCGGCGCGCGGCTACAATCATCGCGGCGACCTTCCTGCCAATGTGCGCCTTGGCCGGCTGGATTGGCCCGGAAGTGAAAGGCGCGCAGCGCTGGTTCGATTTCGGCCTCTTCTCGTTGCAGCCTTCGGAAATTCTGAAACCGGCGCTGATCGTGGTCTGGGCGTGGATGCTCGGTGAAAGCATGCGCAAGCGGCGCTTTCCGGGCCGCGCCGTCGCCATCGGCCTCTTTGCGCTCGCGGCGATCGCCCTGCTGGCGCAGCCTGACGTCGGGCAAACCGCTTTGCTGGCGCTCGTGCTTGGTTCGATGTTGGTCTTATCCGGCCTTGCCTTGCGTTGGGTTCTTGGCGGGGGCGTGCTCGCGGCGCTGAGCGCATGGATAATCTATAATTTCTACCCGCATGCGCGTGAGCGCGTAGACGCATTTCTCAACGACGGTGAACCGGGCTACCAGGTCGGGCGCGCGTTGGACGCCATCGCTGCCGGCGGCGCATTTGGGCGAGGGCCGGGCGAGGGCGTCATCAAGAGCTCGCTTCCTGATGCGCACGCAGACTTTGTCTTTGCTGTCGCTGCGGAAGAGTTCGGTTTGCTGGCATCGCTTGGTCTCATAGCGCTGTTCGGCGCGCTCGCGTTTCGAGGCTTGTCGCGCGCAAGCCGGCTCAACGATCCTTTCGAACAAGTTGCGGCGGCGGGCCTCGTCACGCTCCTCGTCGTGCAAGCTGCCATCCACATCGCTGTGAATCTGAGCGTGTTGCCGGCGAAGGGCATGACGCTGCCCTTCATTTCGTTCGGGGGTTCCTCGATGATCGGCTCCGCGCTGGCATTGGGGTTCTGCCTGTCTCTTCTCCGCAACCGTCCCGGCGCCTACCTGTATGCCGGGCGCAGACGCGATTAGTGTGGTGACAAAAAGGGTCGTTGTTATTGCGGCGGGCGGAACCGGCGGACACCTGTTTCCCGCCGCCGCTTTTGCCGAAGAGATGTTCCGGCGCGGCTGGCGCGTGATCCTGATGACGGACGCACGCGGCCGGCGCTATGCGGAAGGGTTTCCTGCCGAGCGCATTATCGACGTTCCGGCGGCTTCGCTGTCGATGAATCCGTTCACTGCGATTCCGAACGCGTTCAAAATCTGGCGCGGCATCAACGAGGCCAAGCGCCATTTCACCGATCTCGAGCCCTCGCTGGTCGCCGGCTTCGGCGGCTATCCCTCGTTTCCCGCCCTGATGGCGGCGCGCGCGCACAAAGTGCCGATCCTCATTCACGAGCAGAACTCGGTGCTCGGCCGCGTCAACCGCACGATGGCGGCGAGCGCTGCCATCGTCGCCTGCGGATTCGAGCGTCTGGAGCGGCTGCCGCCAAAGGCGCAAGACCGCAAGCGTGTGGTCGGCAATCCGGTGCGCTTGCCCATCCTCGCCGTGCGCGACAGGCCTTATCCCGAGGCGCCGGCCGGCGGGCGGCTCAATCTCCTGATCATCGGCGGCAGCCAAGGCGCGCGTCTGTTCGGTGAGGTGATCCCCGAGGCGATCGCGCTGTTGCCCCAGCCATTGCGTTCGCGGCTCGATGTCGTGCACCAGGCGCGCGAGGAGCAAGTTGCGGCGGTGCGGAAGGTCTATCAGAAGGCGAAGGTAAACGCCGAGGTGGCGCCCTTCTTCAGCGATATGGGTCAGCGCCTCGGCGCCGCGCATCTCGTGATCTCGCGCGCTGGCGCATCGTCAGTGACGGAGCTGCAGGTTGCCGGCCGGCCGGCGATCCTTGTGCCGTTCGCCGCCGCCGCCGACGACCACCAGACCGTGAATGCCGAAGGTCTCACCGGCGTCGGCGCCGCCGATCTGTTCACCGAAGAGGATTTTGAGCCTGCGTCCCTCGCCGCGTGCTTGGAGCGCCGGCTCGCGGACCCTCACGGACTTGCCGTCCGCGCCGCCGCGGCCCGGGCTGCGGCCAAGCCGGAAGCGGCCGCCACGCTCGCGGATTTGGCCGAGGCTGCCGCTCAGTAAAATCCCCTCGGCCAGCATCCAAGCGGGCCGCCGGCGGCGGTTAAGGGCAGACGCGCCGTTTGGGCGCGGAGGAGGGCTCAATGACGGTGGAGCTGTTTCGCGATTTCTGGTGGCTGATTTTCCCCATCTTCGGCATGGCGATGGCGTGCTGGGGCATGGCGCGCGACGCCCGCGCCGAGGATGAAACGATCGCACGCGCACGCCGCGATCTGGAGCAACGCTGATGTCGTTCGAGGAATTCTTCCGAGATTTCTGGTGGCTGATGTTTCCGATCTTCGGGATGTTTCTCGCAGTGATGGGCGTCTTCCAGGAGGGTCAGCGCGCCAACAAGGCGATGGATCTGATCAAGTCCTACGCCGATCAAGGCAAGGAGCCGCCGGCGGAGCTGCTGAAACTGGCGCTGCAAGACATGGAGACCGCGGCGCAAAAGCAGTCGGGCAACAGCCGGACCTGGTCTTTCATCGTGTTCACCGCGCTCGCAGCCGGCCTGGGAACAGGTTATTATTTCGTGCGGGCCGAAGATTGGGCGTTCGCCTTTCTGATTGGCGCGGTGGCCACCGGAGTAATGGCTGTCGGCGCGCTTTTCCTGCTGATCTTCGGCCGTAAGTCGTGACGCGATGGACCGGGGCGAAGAGGAACGCCTCGTCGCGCTGGCGCGCAAAGGCGACATGCACGCTTTCGGCCGATTGGTGGATGTGCACCAGGGCGCAGTACGCGCATTCCTGCGCCGACTGGTCGGAAACGCAGCTGACGCCGACGATCTTAGCCAGGAGGCGTTCGCGCGGACTTGGCAGGTGCTCGATCGCTATGACGGCCGTTCCAGCGTGCGCACCTTCATCTGTGGCGTGGCGTTTCAGTATTGGCGCCGGGCGCGACGCGCGGGCGCTCGCCGGCAAGCGCGTGAGAACGCCTACGCAGAACTTGCGGAGACCGAAACGCAATCCGATCCGCGGATGGCCCAGCGGCTGGCGTTGCGCCGCGCTATGGAGGACTTGCCGGAGGATCAGCGCGCTGCGCTGGCGCTCTGTCTCGGGCAGGACTTCACACATCAGGAAGCGGCTGACGTGCTCAACTTGCCGCTCGGCACGGTGAAGAGCCATATCAACAGAGGACGTGCGCGCTTGCAGGCGGCGCTCGGTGTTCAGGCGGAGACAGGTCGATGACGGACGATCGCGAATTGGCCGATCTACTGGGTGAGACGCCGCGCACCCCCGATCCCGGTTTCCGCATCGATGTGCTGGCGCGCGTCGCGGCGCGCGCGCGCAGACGTGCGGCTTTGGAGCGTGCGGTAAAGCAAATCCTGATCTTCACGCTTATTGGCGCGGCGTTTCCCGTGGCGCGGGCGTTGGGTCTCACCTGGGACGCGGTACAGCCTCTCGCGCTCGCCGGCGGCGTTTTGGCCCTGGCGTATCTGCTCGCAGACTTGACCATCCAGGGACCCAGGCCGCTGCTGGCGCGTTCGCGCGCGATGCTGCGGGCCGTCTAGGCGCCTTCCAGCCGCCGCCTTCGCCTGCCTATACTCACGCTCGTCTCGCCGGGAGCACTCATGATCCGTCGCGCCATTCCATTCGACACCGGCCCGCTGCACTTCGTCGGCATCGGCGGCATCGGCATGTCCGGCATCGCCTCGGTGATGAAGAATTTCGGCTATGAGGTGACGGGCTCGGACGCCAAGGACGGGCCCAACATCGAGCGCCTGCGCGGGCAGGGCATTTGGGTGGCGATCGGCCACAAGGCCGAGAACGCAGCGAACGCGGGCGTCGTCATCGTCTCGTCGGCGATCAAGAACGGCAATCCGGAAGTCGAGGCCGCGCGCGCGCGCGGCATACCGGTGGTGCGTCGCGCCGAAATGCTTGCCGAGATCATGCGTCTCAAATGGACCGTCGCGATCGGCGGCACGCACGGCAAGACCACGACGACGTCGATGATCGCCGCGCTCCTGGACGCTGGCGGCAAAGATCCGACCGTCATCAACGGCGGCATCATCAACGCCTATGGCGCCAATACGCGCATGGGCGAAGGCGAGTGGATGGTGGTGGAGGCAGACGAAAGCGACGGCACCTTCACGCGCCTTCGGGCCACCGCGGTCGTCGTCACCAACATGGATCCCGAGCACTTGGATCATTATGGCTCGGTCGAGGCCATGAATCAGGCCTATTGTCATTTCGTCGAGAACATTCCGTTCTACGGTTTTGCCGTGATGTGTGTAGATCATCCGCAGGTGCGGGCGCTTGCGGACAAGGTGCGCGATCGCCGCGTCGTCCGCTATGGCTTCGGCGAAGAAGCCGATGTGCGCGCCGTCAACGTGCGTAGCGAGCGCGAAGGCGCAACATTTGACGTGGTTGCGCGCCGCAGCGGGCAGGGGCCAGGTGTTACCCTGCATGACCTCTTCCTTCCGGTAGCTGGCCGGCACAATTTGCAGAATGCCGTGGCTGCGATCGCGGTCGCGCGCGAACTTGGCGTCACCGATGACGGAATCCGCAAAGGCCTCAAGAAATTTGCCGGCGTAAAGCGTCGTTTTACGACGGTCGGGTTCTGGAACGACGTACGCATCGTCGACGATTACGGCCATCATCCGGTGGAAATCGCCGCTGTACTGCAAGCCGCGCGCGAGATGACGCAAGGCCGCGTCATCGCCATTGCCCAGCCCCATCGCTATACGCGGCTGCGCGACTTGTTCGAGGGCTTCTGCACCTGCTTCCGCCAATCCGACATCGCCGCCGTCACCGACATCTACAGCGCTGGCGAGCAGCCGATCGAGGGCGTCACGCCTGAAGCGCTGGTGAACGCGATGCAGGCGCATGGCCATCCAGATCCGCGCTACATCGCAAGCCTCGATCAGCTCGCGGATTTCGTGCGCGCCGAAGCCAAGCCCGGCGACATAGTCGTTTGCCTTGGCGCCGGGGACATCACCCACTATGCGAATGCGTTGCCGGCCAAGCTTGCGGCAGCCGCCGCCGCCTAGCGCCGGCGCGACAGAGGGGTAATGAGTCCGGCCGTACTCAGCACCGTAGTGTTGCTGGTGACGCTCGCGCTGTTCGCGTCGAGCCGCATCAGGCACGATCTTGTCGCATTGCTGGCGCTTGCGGCGTGCCTGCTGCTTGGGCTGGTGCCGCCGGAGCAAGCCTTTTCCGGTTTTGCCGATCAATCGGTCGCTGTGATCGCCGCTGTGCTGATTATTGGTCGGGCCATCGAACTCACAGGCGTTGCCGATGCGGTCACCGATCGCCTTGCGGCCCTCAAGGCGCCATTCCCGATCCAGCTCGGCCTTGTGCTCGTGGCCGGGGCGACGCTCTCGGCCTTTATGAACAATATCGCTGCGCTCGCGATCACTATGCCGGCGGTCATCGGCATTTGTCGCGCACATGACATGCCCGCGGGCGCGGGACTAATGCCGCTGGCCTTCGCGACCATCCTCGGCGGCATGACAACAGTGATTGGCACGCCCGCCAACCTCATCCTCTCTTCGGTGCGCGAAGACGCGCTGGGCGAGCCGCTCGCTTTCTTTCAGATGACGCCGGTGACCGCTGTCGTGGCTGCGGCGGGTGTCGGCTACATCTGCCTTATTGGCTGGTGGCTCGTCCCGCGCCGCGATCGCACCGACGATGGCGAGGCCAAGGAATACTACAGCACGTTTGAGCTCGGACCTCTGGCCCAAGGAGAGTTGGACGAGGCAGGGGAAGCCGCGATACTGGAAACGCTGAAGTCGGCGAAGCTGACGCCGCTCGCTGCGCTGCGCGGCAGCAGGGTGCTGGAGCTATCGCGCGCGCGGCCGCTGCAGGCGCGCGATAGGCTGGTTGTGGCCGGGCGCGCGAATCCATGGGACGCGGCCAAGAAAACTGGCCTGCCGCTGCACGTTCAACGTTCACAGGCCGAGGATGCTGTAACAGTAGTCGCCGTGGTCGGGCACGGCTCACCCCTGGTGGGACGCCCGCTCGATACCATCCGGTGGGACACCAACGGCGAACTCAGCGTAATTGCGGCCGGCCAGCGCGCGGCCGGTTTGCGTCAACCGCTTTCGCGCTTGCGATTTGAGCCAGGCGATCGTGTGTCCATCCACGGCTCTGCCGAACAGATCGCGATCTATTCCCGCTACGCGCGCCTGCTCGAAGTTGCACGCCGCCCCAATTTGAGCATCAGTCGCACGCGTGCGCTGACGGCCATCGGCATCTATGCGGCGGCGGTGGCTGCATCGGTTGCGTTCGGCGTGCCGACGGCGTTTTCGTTTGCCGCCGCCGCTGCGCTTGTAGCCGCCTTGGGCTTTTTGCCGCCGCGCGAAATCTACTCCTCCGTCGACTGGTCGGTGATCGTCCTGATAGGCGCCATGATTCCGGTCGGACAAAGTTTTCAGGACAGCGGTGCGGCGCTCTTTTTCGCCCAGGCGATGGCAGACTTCCTGGGTGACGCCACCTTGTTCTGGGCCGCAGCGGCAATGATCACCGCGACGATGCTGCTGTCCATCTTCCTCAACAATGTCGCCACCGCCATCATCATGGGGCAGATCGGAATTTCTGTGGCGCTCGCGATCGGCGCGCCGCCCGATGCGCTTCTCATTGCCGTGCTGATCGGCGCATCGTCTGACTTTCTCACCCCGATCGGCCACCAAAACAATCTCTTAGTGATGGGTCCGGGCGGTTATCAGTTCATCGATTATGCACGCGTGGGCGCACCTTTGGCGCTGATCGTCATTTTCGTAGGCGCAACGATGCTGGCGGCGCTCTACGGCGGTTGACCGTACGGCGAAACGATTGACGGCGAGGGCGACTCTCTGCCTGTCAGTCGCTCATGCCCGACACTGCGCATCGCCCGGCCCGCCCCCGCGCCGCCATGGTCTACGATTTCGACGGCACGCTGGCGCGCGGCAATTTGCAGGAACGCAGCTTCATTCCCGACATCGCCGGCATGAAGCACGCCGATTTCTGGCTCGAAGTGAAGCGTCTCGCCAAAGCCGAAGATGCGGACGAAATCCTCGTCTATATGCATTTGATGCTTGATCGCGCGCGCGCAGCCGGGCGTCCGGTGACACGCGCGCAGCTGCAAGAAAGTGGGCGCGACCCTGATTTTTTCGACGGTCTCGATCACTGGTTCGAACGCATGGACGCCTTCGCCGACGACCTTGGCGTCGAACTCGACCACTACGTCATCTCATCTGGCATCTACGAAATGATCGAGGGCTGCCCGCTGTTCGGACGCTTTCGTCAGGTGTTCGCCTCGCGCTTTCTTTATGACAAGCATGGCGAAGCGAAATGGCCCGGCGTCGCCATCAATTACACGACGAAAACGCAATTCCTGTTTCGCATCAATAAGGGTATCGAGAGCGTTTGGGATACCGAGGCCATCAATCGCTGGATGCACAATGATGCGCGTGCTTTGCCTTTCGAGCGCATGATCTTCATCGGCGATGGCGACACCGACATCCCGTCCATGAAAATGGTCACCAGCCAAGGCGGTTGCGCGGTGGCGGTGCTCGATCCTTACCAATGGACCGAGCCACGCAGCCTTGAGAAAATCAGCCGCCTCATCGCCGAAGATCGCGTGAGTTACGTCGCGCCGGCGGATTACCAGCCACAGAGTCAGCTCGATGTTATCGTCAAGGGCGCGCTTGGCCGGATTGCACGGCGGGCTGGCCTGGCCGTCGAGGCCTAGTTGCCGTCTTCCTCGCTGGACGCGTCCGGGGGCAGCCGCACGTCGCGCGTCACCGTATCGATCGCGTAGCGGTTGCCCATGTCGCCGCCGGTGACATAGACCGCGCCCCGAACGTCTCCGGTGCAAACCCAGCCGGTGTCTGAAGTCAACGTGAGCCCGCGCCCCCATTTCAGATCGGACGCATTCTCGCTGGTGGTCAGCGTATATGTGCGGCCCGGACTGAAGCGAATGCGCACGTTGTGATCGTCAATGACCGCATAGCGGCGCAAGCTGTTGGCGCGGAAACAATCGCGACCCTCGCCCGGCCGCATCGCCGCGGCTTCCTCGCGATCGGTTGCGGGCTGGGCTGCGGCAGGCGCAGAAAGTGCGAGCACCGCGAAAGCGGCGACGGCTGCCGGCAGGCGCATGTTAGCTTCCTTCCTGTCCTGGAGGCGGGGGATCGCGCGTTACGGAGCTGATCGGGAAGCTCTGCCGCGGCGTACCGCCGGTGACTTCGACGCTGCCGAGCACGCGACCGGTGCAGATCCATCCGCTGTCCGAACGCAGCGCAAGCGAACTGGTCCAATCGAGATTGTTTGCATTCCACGTGGTGTGGAGTGTGTAGCTGCGCGAGGGCCCGACATTCACGCGAATATTGTGCTCGTCGATAATCGAATACCCGGACGCTTGCTCGGCCCGGAAGCAATCGCGGCCGGCGTTTGCGGCATCGGCCCCGTCTTGACTGGCGGTTTCGCAGGCGCTGAGCGCCAGAATAGCTGCGGTGAGAAAGACTGCATTGACGCGCATTTTTTCCTCCGAGGCGATCAGCCCTGCGCTTCTGGCTCGGGCGCCCGCGCAATGGATTGGACCGGGTAGCTTTGAATGGGGTCGCCGCCGATGATTTCAACGCCAAGACCGTTGCCAGTGCAAATCATGCCGGTCGAGGAGCGAAGCGCGATGCGCTGCGAATAGTCCAGATTTGCCGCCGGCCAGGCGATGCTGAGCAGATAACGCCTGCTTGCTCCGACCCGCACCTCGATAGTTTCCTGATCGAGAACATCGAAGCCGTTCACCGCGTCGCTACGGAAGCACTCGCGCCCGCTGGCGGCGGTCTCGCTGCCCGTAGCGGCGCAGCCCGTTATCATGAGTGCGGTGGCGAATATCCCGGTGCGCAACATGGTTTCATTCCAGAGCGGCGGCGGCGTCCTCTCAAATCTACGCACCCCACCCGCTTTCGCGTCCAGCGCCAGCGTGCGATAGCCGTTCAACAATGAGTGAACTTAGCCTTCCCCCGGTGCGCGGCCAGCTCCTGAAGGGCGAGAGCCTGGCGCCTTTCACTTGGTTCCGTGTCGGCGGACCGGCCGACGTCCTTTTCCTGCCTGCTGACGCCGATGATCTCGCCCAGTTTCTAGCAGCCATCCCGGCGCACGTTCCGGTGCTGCCGATCGGGGTCGGCTCGAACCTGATTGTGCGCGATGGCGGCGTGGAGGGCGTGGTCATTCGCCTAGCCGGGCGTCAGTTCGCACAGATCGAACCCTTGGCGGGCGCGCGTCTTCGCGCCGGCGCCGGCGCGCTGGATGCGATGGTCGCAAAAGCTGCGGCGAAGGCCGGCATCGCCGGGCTGGAATTCTATGCCGGCATCCCCGGCACGATCGGCGGCGCGCTGACGATGAACGCCGGCTGCTACGGCCGCGAGACCACTGACGTGCTGGTGGAAGCCGCCGCGCTCGACCGCAGCGGCAAGCGTGTCACGCTCACGCATGCTGACTTCGGCTTCACCTATCGTCGCAACGCGCTGCCGCAGGGTTTGATCTTTCTCGATGCGACGTTCCAGGGTTCGCCCGACGAGCCAGAGGCGATTAGCGCGCGCATGAACGAGATTACGGCGCAACGCGAGGCTTCGCAGCCCATCCGGGAAAAGACCGGCGGCTCGACGTTCAAGAATCCAATTGGCGCAGACGGCGTGAAGCTTTCAGCCTGGAAGCTCAATGATGAGGCCGGCATGCGCGGTCGCCGCCGCGGTGGCGCGCAGGTCAGCGAAAAGCACGCCAATTTCCTGATCAATACGGGCGAGGCCACCGCCGCGGACATTGAAGGACTCGGCGAAGACGTTCGCGCCGCCGTCAAGGCCAGGCACGGGATCGAGTTGGAGTGGGAAATTAAGCGCGTGGGCCGGGCGTGAGGCGCTGAGCCGATCGTGCGCACGCTGGGCTAGCCTTCCGGGCGGCGCCGCACTAAACCCCCCGCCATGAACCTGAACCCGAACATACTCGCCGCCATCGGCAAAACGCCGCTGGTCAAACTCAACAAAGTCGTGCCGAAGGACGCCGCCGAAGTCTGGCTGAAGTGCGAGTACCTCAATCCGTCGGGGTCCATCAAAGACCGGATGGCGGTGTACATTATCGATCAGGCCGAGAGGGAAGGCCTGCTAAAGCCCGGTGGGACGATTGTGGAAAACACGTCCGGCAACACGGGGCAGGGCGTAGCCATGGTCGCTGCAGTGCGCGGCTATCGCTGCATCTTCACCATGCCCGACAAGATGTCCAAGGAGAAGCAAGATTCGCTGAAGGCGTATGGCGCTGAAGTGATCATCACGCCGACCGACGTGCCAGGCGATTCTCCGGAGCATTACGTCAACGTCGCCAAGCGCATCGCCGAAGAAACGCCGGGCGCCTTCTATGTCGATCAGTATCACTCGCAGTGGAACATCGAGGCGCATTACCACTCCACTGGCCGTGAGATTTACGAAGATACGGACGGGGGCAAGTTCGACGCGTTCGTGGGCGGCACAGGCACAGGCGGCACCGTTTCCGGCATCGGCCGGTGGTTCAAAGAGCACGCGCCGAACGTGAAAATCATCGGCGCCGATCCGTTGGGATCGGTTCACTATCATCTCTTCCACACAAAGACGCTGCCGACCGCGCACGTCTATATGGTCGAAGGCATCGGCGAAGACATCGAGTGCCGGGCGATGGACTTCTCTGTCGTCGACGACATGCGCCAGGTGAATGACCGCGACAGCTTCGTCATGGCGCGCCGCCTCGTGCGTGAAGAAGGGCTTTTCGTCGGCGGCTCCACGGGCTCGAACGTGCACGTGGCGATCGAGGTCGCCAAGGAGCTGGGCCCGGGCAAGGTCGTCGTCACCGTCGCGCCGGACCACGGCAACCGCTACATCTCGAAATTCCTCTCGGACGCCTGGATGAAGCAGCATGGCTTCACCGAGACCGAGCAGGAGCTCGGCTTCGTCGAGGACATCCTGAACCGTCGTCCGCAAAAGCCGGTCACGGCGTCGGCCGATGCGCCTTTGCGCGACATTGTCGAACTTATGCGCGAGCACGGCGTCAGCCAAATTCCGCTGATCGACCGGGGCAAACTCAACGCCATCGTGCATGAGAGCGACATTCTCTCGAAGATGCAGAAGCGCGATTTCGAATTAGACGCGCGCGCCGCCAGCGTGTCTTCGCACATCGCTGGCCTCATCTATCCGAAAGCGCGTATCGAAGAGCTGTTCCACATCTTCGCCACCGACCACGTCGCCATCGTCGTGGACGCCTCGGAGGTCGTCGGCGTCATCTCGAAGATCGACCTGATCGAATATCTGGCGAACAGGGGCCGCTAATGCACCACAACAAACGTTTCGCCACCCGCTGCATCCATGCGGGGCAACGGCCGGATCCAACCACCGGCGCGATCATGACGCCGGTCTATCAGACGTCGACCTACGTCCAGGAGAGCCCCGGCGTTATAAAGGAAGACTACGACTACGCCCGTTCGTCCAATCCGACGCGCAAGGCCCTCGAGCAAAACATTGCCTCGCTTGAAGGGGGCCGTCATGGCCTCATGTTCGCCTCCGGCCTTGCCGCGCAAGCAGCGTGCATTCACCTGCTGCAAGCCGGCGACCATGCCGTCATCTCCGACGACGTCTATGGCGGCACCTATCGGCAGTTCGACAAGGTGTTCAAGCAATTCGGCGTGACCTATACGCGCGCCGACATGACCGACCTCAACGCGGCCGAGGCTGCGTTCACGAGCAAGACGAAGCTGGTCTGGATCGAAACGCCAACCAATCCGCTGCTGAAAGTGATCGACATCGAAGCGGTTTCGCGGCTCGCCAAGAGCAAGGGGGCGATCACGGTAACAGACAACACGTTTGGCACGCCTGTGCTGCAGAACCCGCTGTCGCTGGGCGCCGATATCGTCAGCCATTCCTGCACCAAATATATCGGCGGCCACTCGGATGTTATCGGCGGCGTGCTCGTCACAAACAACGACGACTTGGCCGAACGTCTGCGCTTCACCCAGAACGCCGTCGGCGCCGTGACGGCGCCGTGGGATGCCTTCCTGCTGCTGCGCTCGACCAAGACGCTGCACGTGCGTGTGCAGCGCCACTGCGAGAACGCGGCGAAGATCGCGGATTTTCTGGCGGAGCAGCCCCAGATCGAACGCGTCGTCTATCCCGGGCGCGCCGACCACCCGCAGCACGAGATCGCCAAGAAGCAGATGCGCGGCGGTTATGGCGGCATGATTACCGCCTATTTCAAGGACGGCCTGCCGGCGGCGCGCCGCTTCCTCGAGCGCGTTCAGATTTTTTCGTTAGCCGAATCGCTAGGCGGCGTTGAAAGCCTGATCGAGCATCCCGCCATCATGACCCATGCCTCCGTCGAGAAGCCCTTGCGCGAAGCGATTGGTTTGACGGACGGCCTCGTGCGTTTCTCCGTCGGCATCGAAGATATCGACGACCTGATCGCAGACATTCAGGAAGCGCTCGGCTAAGGGCCGCCGGTGAAACTTGTGCGCTTTATCCTTGGCGGGGTGTTCATCGCCATGGGCCTCGCCATGCTCGTTGTCCTCGTTCGCGATGGCGCGAGCGGCGGCGGGGCCGAGGCGTGGATGGCCCCGCTTGGTCTCATCGGCGCCGGCGCGCTGGTGATTTCGCACGCCCGGCGCAAGCCGAAGAAGTGGTGAGACGGGTTAGGCTGACGCGCGCTCCGCGCGCAACACTGCAGCCGCTGCATTGACCACCGCCGCAATTTTCAGCGCTGCCTGCACCTGCGGGGCGGTGAAACCGCGTTTGCGCAGCTCGGCCTCGTGACTGTCAAGGCACATGCCGCAGCCGTTCACGGCGGAAACCGCCAGCGACCACAGTTCGAAGTCGCCCTTATCGACGCCCGGATTAGCGAGGATATTCATGCGCAACCCCGCGCGCAGCGTGCGATACTCCTCGTTCTTCATCAGGTGCAGAGAACGATAATAGACGTTGTTCATGCCCATGATCGCAGACGCCGCCTTCGCCGCGTTGGCCGCGGCCGGCTCCAGCTTGCTGACGATTTCGGCCTCAATGGCGCGCAACAGCGAGGGCTCGCCGATCGCGTGCGCACAGGCAAGAAATGCGCCCCATTTCTGCTGTTCGCTCAGCGTCTGGTCGCTCGCAAGCGAGCCGAGGTTCAGTTTGATGTCCTTGGCGTAGTCGGGAAGCGCGTCGCGCAGTGCTTCAAGTGACACGAGCAAATCCTTTCAAAGGCGCCGGGGCGGCGTTGTACGCCAACGCCGCCCCGGTTCTTCCGCGCGCCACGGGGGGAGGATATGGGCGCGCAGTGTGACGGACTTCGGCAGCTTAGGCCGCTTTAAGAACCTCGCCGCCCACCGGACGGTTGCAGGGGCAAAGTTCGTCGGTTTGCAGGGCATCGAGCACGCGCAGCGTGTCTTGCGGGTTGCGGCCGACATTGAGGTTGGTGACGTAGACGTGCTGAATCACGTTGTGCGGGTCGACAACGAAGGTCGCGCGCAAAGCCACGCCTTCCGGCGAACGCACGCCAAGGCCGTCAACCAGCGAGCCGTTGGTGTCGGCGAACTGCCAGTGCGCCAGCTTGGCGAGATCCTTGTGGTCGCGCCGCCAAGCGAGCTTTACGAACTCGTTGTCGGTCGAGCCGCCCAGCACGACAGTGTCGCGGTCCTCGAAATCCTTATTGAGTCGCGCGAACTCGGCGATCTCGGTGGGGCAAACGAAGGTGAAATCCTTCGGATAGAAGTAGATGACCTTCCACTTGCCGGGGAAGGATGCCTCGGTGATCTCTTCGAAAGCCGACTTGCCGCCTTCCTCGTGCTGCATGAAGCCGGGCTTCACGCCAGTGACTTTGAATGCAGGCAGTTTGTCGCCAATCCCCAACATGGTGGTCTCCTCTAATGTGCAGGTGTCTGTGCTCTATGTAAGTGCTGCTACAAAAAGGGCCAATTGATCGTTCGCACCTGCTCAATAGGATTAAGCTATTGATTTCCGTAGGCGCATGGCGCCTCTGCAAACCTGGATCGCTGCGGCGCAGCGATGGCCGGATTACGCCACCGGCTTTCACATGGCGCGAACCCGCGGCATGATTGCGCACGGCAATGGAGGCGGGGATGCTTAAGTACTTGGCGATCGCAATGGCTGCGGCCTTTTTCTGGGCCACGCCCGCCGCCGCTCAGCACCCTCTCTTCACCGAAGATGCCGAGCTCGACGTCGTGATCGAAGCGCCTTTCACGACGCTGCTGCGCACTGCGCGGCGCAACACCGATCCTCATCCCGGCGCGCTCATCCTCAACGGCTACGGGGAGCCGCAGCGTTACAATCTTCTGGTGTCCGCGCGCGGCATGTCGCGGCGCATCACGGACTTCTGCCGCTTTCCGCCGCTGCGCATCGATTTCGAAAACAATTCTCTGCGCGAAACGCTCTTCCGGGGTCAGAACCGCCTGAAGCTCACCACCCACTGCCGCCCGAATGCCAATTATGCGCAGCTTTATGTGCTCGAATACACGGCCTATCGGCTCTACAACGAGATCACGCCGCTCAGCTTTCGCGTGCGGCCCTGGCGCGTCACCTATCGCGACACCGAGGGCCGCCGCGGCGATGAAACGCATTTCGGTTTCGTCACCGAAGACGATGACGATCTTGCCCGGCGCAACGGACGTGTGGCGCTTGAAATTGAGACGCGGGTTGCGCGCGCCAGCCAGCTCGACGGCGAGGCGGCGGCTCGCTTTGCCTTGTTCCAGTTCATGATCGGCAATCTCGACTGGGATATGGTCGAAAGCGCCGAAGGGCGCGACTGCTGCCATAACACCAAATTGCTGGCGTTATCGGAAACCAATTGGGATGGGCTGGTGCCGGCGCCGTACGATTTCGATTTCTCCGGGTTTGTTGGGGCGCCGTACGCCACCCCCCCCGAAGGACTGCCGGTGCGGAACGTGCGCACGCGGCTTTATCGCGGCTATTGCCGCCATAACGAGCATGTGCCGGCGACGATCGCACTGTTTCAGTCACGGCGCGAGGCTTTGAACGCGGTGATTACGGGCGAGACCCGCTTGTCGGCGGCCCGCCGGACATCGGCGCGGCGCTATATCGACGACTTCTTCGAGGTGATCTCCGATCCGGAGCGGGTGCAGCGCCAGATTATCGACCGCTGCCGCTAGTTGGCCGGTTCCAGCGCGCTCGCCGCCCCCGCGCATTGCGCTGTTCGCTGGCGCACCGGCGAGTCGGGCGGGTCTAGCGCCGCGATAGACTCGAAGTACGCGCACTGGGCTTCAGGCGTCGAGGCGTCGAGCGGAACGCGCTGGCCCCGATGCACAGCCGTCACCTGATCGCCTTCGATCACCACAAAGGCGTGCGGATCGGTGTGACCGCGCGGAACGGCGATGTCGGCGATGATAACGCGCCCGCCAAATCGTGGCATCACCATCGGAGCAAGCTTGGTGTGGCCGATCACGATCCGCCGTACGCCATGCTGCGCCAGAACGGCGTCGAGGTTGGCGGCTTCAGCCGCTTCCTCGTGCATGGCGAAGCCGCGATACCAGAGCGGCCCTTGCTCGTTGGTGAGGATGTCCGCATCGTCCTCGAGTGGTCGCCCATTGAGAGCTGCCTGCACGGCGCGGTTCATCGCGGCGCGATCGGCGCCGGCATAGGCGGGCCCAATGCCGGCGTGCAGGAACAGCGTATCGTTGATGCGGATCACCGTGTCGTGGTCGGCGACCCAGCGTCCATAGGCGCCGCTAGGCGCCCAGGCTTGCCGGTGTTCCACCCAACCCAGGGGATGGTCAGCGTCGAATTGCGTACGGAACGCTTCGTCGATGGTTGGCGCCGCGCCTGATGGGGAATTGGCGCGTACCTGCTCAATGTAGCGTCTGTAAAACCGATCGCGCACGCGCGCCGAGCTCCGTGTAGCGAACGCGGCGTACTCGCCCGGATGCACATAGCGCAGATCGCCCTCCACGTTCATGGCCTCGTGATTGCCGATCAGAGCATGAACGCGTCCGCCGGCGCGTTGCGCCTGGCGCTCAAGCCGCATCAGATGGTCCATAATGGCCCGGCTGTTGGGTCCGCGGTCTGGAATGTCGCCGAGTTGGACGAGATGGGTGCGTCCTCCGCTCCAATTGCCCTGCGCATCGATCAGGTCGGCGGTGCGGAGCATATCGAGATACTTCTCATACGCGCCTTCGAGATCGCCGATGGCGACGATGCGTTCAACGCCAGTCCATTGCGCCGAGGACGACTGCGCTTGAGCCGGCGCCGGCGCGCTGGCGCAACCGACCAGAAGAACAAGGGCGGCGATGGTGCGAAAAATGCTCGTCATGGCGTCCGACCATAGCGGGTGAGCGTGGGGCGGCCACCCGAAGCTTCATCGGAGATGATCAGTGCGCCATCCGGCAGCACCGCCAGGCCCTCCGGCTGGGCGTGCGAACGATCAAGCGCGCGCACCGTGATTATGCCGCCATCGGCATCAAGCTCTGCAAACGCGCCATCGTTCGCCGAAAGCAGCAAAATGCGCTCAGTGGCCGGATCGAAATCGATTGAGGAGGGGCGGAAGTCCTTTACGCCAGCAGCGTCTGCCAAGCTACTTTCAGGCAGCTCACGCCAGAGTTCCGCCGCCCCCGAGAAGCTCCAGCGATACATCGAAACTCGATCGCGCATGCCGCGCGCGCGATTGCGTTTACAGGCGAAAATGAGGCTCTGCTCTGAGGGCGCGTAAGCCAGTCCTTCAATCTCACACGTTTCCTCAAGACCGGCATCGAACGTCTCGAACCCGGTCGCCGCGCCATCCGCGCCTTCGCTAAAGCGGTAGGTGCGGCCCCGGCTCGTCGTCATCCAGAAGATTCCGTCCGGCGTAATGGCCAGGCCCTCGAAGTCGCCCGTCTCGACCGGATTGCCCAGCGAGAACGACTTTATCACCTCGCCGTTTGCGGCATTGAGTTCGTAGATCACCGCGCGCTCATCGTCGTGCGCGAACAGACGGCCGTCCGGCGAAATTGCCAGACCGGAAATCTCGCGCAGCCGGTTCGGCAATGTCCATTGCGCCTCCGGCGCTGCGGCGAATAGCGAGGCGCCGCGATTGGTTTGTTGCGCCTCCACCGACCCAGGTTCGCCGCATGCCGCAAGCATGGCAGCCACGAGTAGAAAACGTCTAACCATGGTCATGCCCCGCTCCGTCCCGCGCTCCTTGCCGGGAGATTACAGCGAAAGCGCGGCGCTCTGCAAAGACAAGTACGTCATTCTGGAGGCGCACTCTGGTCCGATCGTGCCTGCGTGGGTGCGCTCGTCACGCATTCTTGCGCGCGCTCGGCGATAACCTCGGCGCCGTCGTCACCTTGGCTCGTGACGCTGGTTGTCTCGTATTGTGCGAGTTGTTCTGTCGAGAGCGTTTCGGCCCCGCGCGCGCGCCACGCGGCGATCGGTGCTTCCAAAGCCCCTGCCTCGCCCTGGACGCTGCCGCTTAGGATGGCGGCGCGATACAGCAGTAAATAGCCCAGACAGCCATTATCTTCGAAGCTGGGGGGCGCCGCGGGAACGACGGACGCCGGCGCCGGCTGCGGCGGCGGGGCGGTCTCCCATGCATCGCATGCTGCAAGCAGCGGCGCCGCGCCCACGATCATGCTCAGGATCAGTCGCCGCATTTTATGTCTCCTTAGTTCTGCGCCCGACAATGGAGAGCGGCGCGGGGTTTTTGGTTAAGCGCTCCCAACACCTATGAAGCCGAATTTACCATGAAAATCAGCAAATAAGTACGCGGCCCTCATCATGCCTTAACCGCGGCGCGTTTCATTATGACACTCCGCACTGGGCGCAGAAAAAGCGCTGGGCGGGCGTTGTCGGTTGGTTGAGGCGCGTATGGCCCGGGTGGCGGTGCTTCTTGGGGGCTTGAGCCCCGAACGGCCTGTGAGCTTGGTCTCCGGGCGGGACTGCGCGGGTGCGTTGAAGCGCCTCGGGCACGAGGTGGTCGAGGTCGATCCTCAGGACGCCGGCTGGATCGCGGAACTCAAGGACATGCGTCCAGATGCGGTGTTCAACGCGCTTCACGGCGAGTGGGGCGAGGATGGGCGCACGCAGGGCGTGCTCGACTATCTCAATCTGCCGTATACGCACTCCGGCGTTCTCGCCTCCGCATTGGCGATGGACAAGGATAAGTCCAAAGCGGTGTTCGCCCAGGCCGGATTGCCGCTCGCGAACGGCAAACTCATGCACCGCCGCGATGCTGCAAAAGCACACCCGATGCCGGCGCCTTACGTTGTCAAGCCTAACGCCCAAGGCTCGTCGGTAGGAATTTTCATCGTACGCGAAGGCGCCAATCGTCCGCCGGAGCAATTGCTCGATCCTGACTGGACATTCGGCGAGGAAGTACTGGTCGAGGAATTCATCGACGGAAAGGAATTGACCGTCGCCGTCATGCACGACCGCGGCGCGCTTGCGGTTACGGAAATCCTGCCATCGGGCGAGTGGTACGATTTCGACGCGAAATACGCAGAAGGCGGCTCACGGCACGAGGTGCCGGCGCAGATCCCCCAAAGCGTCTCCGATCAGCTGATGCGCGCCGCCGAAGCTGCGCATCACGCTCTTGGCTGCCGCGGCGTGACTCGGGCGGACTTCCGCTACGATCCAAAGCGCGATCGCGTTGCGCTCCTTGAAGTCAACACGCAACCGGGCATGACGCCCACGTCGCTCGTTCCCGAACAGGCCAAACACGTTGGCATGACCTACGACCAATTGGTCGCCTGGATCTTGGAGGATGCGTCATGGCCGCGGTGAGAGCCCGCCGCGGCGGACGCGGACAGGAGCCGGGCACGCGCGGCAAACGCCGCAAGGCGCCGCCGCCAGCGCCCGCCTACGAAAGCATGCCGCGCCTCGCACGCATCAAGCTCAGCGGCGGCATCACCGGCGACGACGTCGCGGTGTCGGGCAAAAGCCTGGCGCTCGCCCTGGCTGGCGTTGTCATTTTTCTCGGCGCGGGCATTGCCGGAGCGGCTTGGCTGGGATCTTCGTTATTCGATGTGCGCGAAGCGTTCGCGCGTGGCGCAGACGGCGCTGTCGCCGGCGCCGGCTTTGAGATTGACGCCATCGAAATCGCGGCCATGCCGAACGCGCCGGCGCTGACCGAGGCGCGCAAGAACGAGGTGCGCGCGTTGATCGTGCCTGAGGGGCGCCATTCCTTGCTGGCGCTCGATCCCCAGAATGTGCAGGCGCGCGTTCAAAGCCTCGACTGGGTGGCTTCTGTGCGCGTGCGCCGCCTATGGCCGTCTACTCTGGTTGTCGAGGTCGAGCGTCGCCAGAGTTATGCACGTTGGCGCGAGAACGGCCAGATCACTGTCATTGACGTCAACGGCGAACGCCTGCTGACGGAACGCGCTGCCGATTACCCGGAGTTGCCGTTGATAGTGGGAGCGGGCGCCGGTCCGGCGGCGCAGCCGCTGTTAATTGCACTCGAAGAACTTCCGGAAGTGCGCGCGCGTCTCGAGGCGCTGGTGCGCGTAGCCGATCGCCGCTGGAATGTCGAACTTGCCAATGGCGCCACGATCGCGCTGCCCGAAGAGGGCGCGGTCGAAGCCTTGGTCCGACTTGAAGCGTTGCAGGCGGAGTATGCGCTTCTGGATCGTCCGCTCGCGCAAATCGACATGCGCGCGCCTGGACGTCTTGCCGTGCGCGTACACCCCCGCCTCGCCGGGGGCCCCCGTCCGCTGTTGGGGGGCGCCTGATGAGCCTCGCACGCCCGCACGTTGACGATCGCGAGGTTCTCGACCTGCGCACGCCTCCCGCGCCGCTCGTGGCCGCACTTGACGTTGGCGTTTCGAAAACCGTGTGCCTCGCGGCGCGCCGCGATCCCGTGCTTGACCTTCATCCCGAACGTCCGTTGCGCGTGCTCGGCGTCGGACACCAGACGGCGCCCGCGATCGCTTCAGGCAAGCCGGCCGATTTCGACGCCTGCGCACGCTCGATCCAGGTCGCGGTCGAGGAAGCTTCGGCGATGGCCGGCGCGCGCATTGCCCGTGTGGTCGCTTCCTATTCCGGCCCTGGCGTCAACGCGCAGATCGTGCGCGGCGCCGCGCGTGTCAAAGGTCCCATTATCGGTGTGCGCGACATCGACAATGCTTTGCGCGCGGCAATGCAGGCTGCGCCGACGCCGCAGCTCTCGTTTCTGCACGTCGAGCCGCTTCGCTATTCTGTCGATGACGGCGAAACGGTCACGGATCCGTCCGGCCTTTCTGGCAAGATGCTCGCGGTGGAGGCGTGCGTCGTCACCGCCCCAACGGAAGCTTTGAACGCGCTCAAAGCATGCATCCGTCAGGCCGGCGTGGAGGTCGAAGACGTGATTGCCGGCCCCAGGGCTTCGGCGCTTGCGGTGCTCTCTCCGGAAGAGCGCGAAGAAGGAGCGTTGCTCGTCGATCTGGGCGCGGGATGCATTGGAATCGCCGCGTTTGCTGGCGAGGGACTGGTGCATTGTGAAACCATTTCAGCCGGCGGCGTCAGGCTGACCCGCGATCTCGCCGTACGTCTGCAAACCACGTTCGCCGCCGCCGAGCGCGTCAAGCTGCATTTCGGCGCCGTCGGCGATGCGTGCGACCCGCGCGAAGCTGTGCAGGCCCCAAAGCTCGGGCCGGACGGACGGCTCGAAGCCTCCACCACGTTGCGCGGAGTGATCGCAGAGACCTTGACTCCGCGTCTTTACGAAATGCTGCTTAACGTGCGCGACCGCCTCAATCGCGCCGGCTTCTCCGACGCCAACGGGCCGCAGCGTGCAGTGCTGGTTGGCGGCGGCGCGCAAATCCCTGGCGTACGCGATCTCGCGGTCGAAGCGCTCGGCATGCCGGTGCGGCTAGGCCGGCCGTTCGAACTCTGCGGCTTTGATCATGGCGAAGCAGGGCCCGCATACGCCGCGACGGCCGGAATGCTGCGTTATCGGCTCGATGCGCCGGCGCTGGAAGTGGTCGACGAGGGCTTCCAGCCGAGTCTTGCTCAAGCCGCCGCGACCGTGCGCAACGCCGTGCACGACGCCTGGGCGTGGTTACGTGAGAACTTTTGAAGCTTAGTCCGCGCTGTCTTCGCCGCGAGCAATGGGCTGCCAGTCGCGCACGAACCGCTCGAGCAGACGAACGCCGTAGCCGGCAGACCCTTCCGGCTTCCAGGCATTGGCCGCGCCATAGGCCACACCGGCGATATCGAGATGCGCCCAAGGGATGTTGCGGCTGATGAACTCGCCGATGAAGTAGGCGCCCGTGCCGGCGCCCGCGCCGGAATCGCCGCCGCTGTTGCGAATGTCTGCGTAGGTTGAGGCGGTGTCGCGCGCGTAGCTATCGTGCAGCGGCAAACGCCAGAGCGGTTCTCCAGCTGTCTCGCCCGCGGCCTGGAGCTGGTCGGCCAACGCATCATGCCGGGTGAAGAGGCCGGCATACTCGTCGCCCAGCGCGCCGCGGATGGCGCCGGTTAGCGTCGCCACATCGACAACAACGGCCGGATCGAGGCGCGCTTCGGCATAGGAAAGCGCATCGGCCAGAACCAGCCGGCCTTCCGCATCGGTCGAGACCACTTCGATGGTTTTTCCGTTCATGGCCGTGAGCACATCGCCGGGCCGGATTGCACTGCCGTCGGGCATGTTCTCGGCCAGCGCGGCGATGGCGACCACGTGGACGGGCGCGCGTGCGCGTGCAAGTGCAAGAACCGCGCCCGTGACGCTCGCTGCGCCGGACATGTCCATGCGCATATTGCCCATGTTCGAGCTCGGCTTGATGGAGATGCCGCCGCTGTCGAAGGTGATGCCTTTGCCGGCGAGCACCACAGGCCCGCCGGCCGGTGCGCCGGCGCCGCGATAGCGTACGATCAGCATGCGCGGCGGCCGATCCGATCCGCGGCCAACGCCCGTGATCGCGCCCATGCCGAGTCGCTCCATCGCGGCTTCGTCGAGCACCTCGATCGACACGCCGGGCAGATTGGAGAATTGCTGGCGCGCGCTGGCGACGAAGCTTTCGGGATAGATGACATTCGCAGGCTGGTTGGAGACGTCGCGCGTCCACGCCATTGCTTCAACGAGCGCCCGTCCGGCGCGACGATACTCGGCCTCTGCTGCGGCGGGCGCGTCCGTGACAATAACGGCGCCCGGAAGCGGCTCGGCTTCGCGGCGGGTCCGCTGGAACAGGTCAGAGCGGTATTCGCCGATACCCATGCCAGTTGCGAGCTGCACCACCGCGTTTGACTGTAAGCCGGTTGCAACCAGCGTTATGGGCAAAGTCTCTTCGACCAGAGCGCGTCCCGTCACAGCGCCGGCCAGCTGATAATCCGACGCCGAGGGGCTCTCGCCGAGCCCTATAATCACGATGCGGTCCCAAGGCCCGATGCCGCGCAAGGAAAGCAAATCGCGGGCGCCATAGCCGAACTCGTCTGAAGCCAGCGCTCGCGCGACCGCGGCGCGATCCGCCGCGCTTAATACCGCGCCCCGCATCTCCACGTCCGCGTGATGACTGGCCGGCAACACCAGAACGCCGCTTGGCGCGGCGGGTTGGGCCGCAAAACTGACCGGCCTCTGCATTGATGCCGCGGGCTGGGCGCCGCGATAGCTTTGTGCGGCCGCCGCGCCGACGATTGAACATGCGAGCAGAGCGCCGGCGACGAGACGAATGAGCATATGGTTCCCCCTCCTAGGAGCCTTTGCGCAAAACTAGCCGCAGCATCAAGCCGCACGCGACCGGATGCGCCTGAAGATGGAACGTCAGCTCGGCGGAGCAGGTTGGCTCGTCATGAGCGAAAGGAGCAAAAATCCGAGCGGTGCGCTGATGGACACCCCCGGCGCACGCAAAAGCGTCCCCGCCGCACCGCACCGCCTGAGGGGGGCCGACCGGAGCGGGCTCGGCGGCAGCGGCTGGGCCGAAGTTTCTGAGGACAAGATCGGCCATCCGGAAGACACGAACGTTTCGCCGGACTTCTATGAACCCGCTTCCGAAGCCGATCCGCCCGATCAGCCGGTCTGATCAACCGCCGCCGTCAGGCGCGTTCTCCGGCGAGGCGGCATTACGGCGCCCGGCGACGCCGCGGCGCTCCGCCTCGCGGGCCTGCGCCGCTTCTTCAGGCGTCAGCGGCGTTCCGCCGGCTTCAGCGTCTGTCTCCATCGGCGCGGCGGCGGGGTCGAAGCCTGGCGTCTTATCGCCGGTCCTGCCCTTGTCGATGTCGCCGCGCACTTGCGCGGCTGTGGGTTTCTCCTCTGCCATGCAAGCCAAACACGCGCTGCGTTCGCCCGTTCCAGGTGAGTGGCATGTGGCGGATTCGCGTCCTACATCCTGCCTTTGGACGTTTCGGCGCCGCAAAAGCGCCGTTCGAAAAGCGGAAAGCGTTACCGATGCTTAAGCGCTGCCCCCGGACGGTCAGTGCAGAGGTTGGGCGAATCGTGAGAATCGACGCCCTTGGAGCGGGTGATGAGCCAGTATAGCGCCCCTGCGGTGCGCGACTTGCGGCCACGGATTGTGGTGTTCGGCGTCGGCGGCGCCGGCGGCAACGCCGTCAACAACATGATCGACGCCGGATTGCAGGGCGTCGACTTCGTCGTCGCCAATACCGACGCGCAGGCATTGACCCGCGCGAAGACCCCGCACCGGCTTCAGCTCGGCCACTCCATCACCGAAGGACTGGGCGCGGGCGCCCGCCCGGAAGTGGGGCAGGCCGCAGCTCAGGAGAGCCAGCCGGAAATCATCGAGATGCTGGAGGGCGCGCACATGGTGTTCGTCGCCGCCGGCATGGGTGGCGGCACCGGCACCGGCGCTGCACCGGTGATTGCGCGCACCGCCCGCGAGCGCGGCATCCTTACTATCGCCGTCGTCACCAAGCCCTTCCACTTCGAGGGCCAGCGGCGCATGCAGCTTGCCGAGACCGGCGTGCAGGAATTGCGCAAGCACGTCGACACACTGATCGTCATCCCAAACCAGAATCTCTTTCGCGTGGCCAACGAGCGCACCACCTTCGCCGAAGCCTTCCAGCTTGCGGACCAGGTGCTCTATTCCGGCGTGCGCGGCGTCACCGATCTCATGGTGATGCCTGGGCTCATCAACCTCGACTTTGCCGATGTGCGCACGGTGATGGCGGAGATGGGCACGGCGATGATGGGCACCGGCGAAGCGGGCGGCCCGAACCGCGCGCTCGACGCAGCGCGCGGCGCGATGGCCAATCCGCTGCTGGACATCGTCTCAATGCGCGGCGCCAAGGGCGTGCTGATCAACATCACCGGCGGCTTCGACATGACGCTCTATGAAGTCGACCAGGCCGCCAACGAGATCCGCGCCGAAGTGGATCCGAACGCCAATATCATCCTGGGCTCGACGTTTGACGAAAGCCTGGAAGGGCGGATGCGGGTGGCTGTGGTCGCGACCGGGATCGACGACGAAGCTATCGTCACGCAGCAGACCGTCGTCGAGCCGGCGCGGCGCGCCTCCGATGCAATGCCGCGGCGTCCCGTTGTCCATCCGCGCCCGGCGCCGCCGCGCGAGCCCGAACCGGCAATCGAGGAGCCTCGACCGAACTTCGCCAACGACCTGGGGCCCGAGCCCGAGCCGCGCCGCACTGGCGGGTTCAATCTCTTCGGGTGGAAGAAGCCTGAGCCGCGCGACGACGCGCCGCTCGCCGAGATCAATCTGGACGATGGCTTCGCCGACTTCGAGGACCAGCCTCGAGCCCAAGACGAGCGCGTGCGCGATCCCGCGCTCGACGAAGAACTCGAAATCCCGGCGTTCTTGCGCCGACAAATGAATCCGCGCTAGCGCGGACCGCCCCACAGCAGGCGCCGCGCCGCCGCTTCGTTTTCGGTCAGCACGCCGGCTTTCGCCAGCACGTCATAGTGCGCCAAGGCGGCCATGCGGTGGGTTTCGGCTTTACCCCCGCCGAGCCCGGCGAGATGTCCCTCAATGACAGCGCGAAATCGCACGGCGTTGATGTCGTCGTCATTCGGAAAGATGCGATCGGCGAGCAGCAATTCGTCTTCCCAGGCGCCTCGCGCCGCATAGTGATCGCCTGCGGCCTTGGCGGCTAGGCCGACACGTTCCAGTGCTGTCGCCAAGGCCTTTGCCGCGCGGGGATCGTCTGGCGCTGCTTGCGCCAGGTCGAGCCTCAGCCTCGTGCTCTCCTCGAACGCGTTGCGTGCGGCAGAAAGCGCGCCTGCGTCCATCGCGGCTTGGCCGAACTTCAACAGCGCCGCCGCAAGCCCGCGCACGAATTGCGTCTCGCCCAGCGCGCGCTCGTGCGCCATGCGCCGGAACTCCACCGCGCGTGCGAACGCCTCCTGCGCCTGCACCTTCGCGCCGCTGGCGCGCGCGACTTCGCCAAGGCGATCCCAGCACGCGCCGCTCTCCCCGAACCAGGCCGGGATCGCGTCTTGCTGGTGAGCGAACTTCTCGGCGCGTTCTCGTGCGGCGTCGGCCGCCTCGCGCGCGCGATTGATGTCCCCGGTTCGCAGTGCGTGATCTGCCTGGTCCAGCAGCGTATGCACCAGGAAGCGCGCCTGCGCCCCGCCGTTTCCCGATTGCGCGCACAAGGTTTCCGCCAGTGCGCGCGCCTGCTGCAGGGAATCCGCCGCCGCTTCTGCATCGCCGAGGGCGGCGCGCAGGGCGGCGCGCAAACGCCACGCGCCCGAGAGCGCCCAGGCTTCCTGCGGATAGCGCGCCGCCAATCGGAGGCGCGCCTGCAGCGCTTTGTCCATCGCGCTTCGCGCAGCGTCGTTTGCGCCGCGCACGTAGTCCGCTTCGGCTGCTAAGGCCCAGGCGTCGGAAAGCACAGCGCGCCAGTGCGGCTCATCTTTCTCCGTCACCGCCAGCGCTTCGTAACGTCCGATAGCTTCGGCAAGGCGTCGACGCGCCGATTGCGCCTGACCTTCATCCAGGTCCAAGGCGGCGAGCCGCATTTCGGCGTCGGCGATGTCGGCTGCCAGCACGGGCGGCTCGCCCACTTGCGCGGCCGCTGCGCGCAGCATCGCCAGCGCGCCTTCCGCCCCAGTGCGCGCCGGCCCCATCGCCCCCTCGGCCGCATCCAGTTCGGCCAGACGTCCGCGCGCCCGCGCGTACCAGCGCGCCGCGGTGACATCGCTGCGCTGCGCCGCGAGCAGACCATCTTCAATACGAAGCGTAGTGCGGTAAGCCTCGCGTGCGCGTTCGGCGTCGCCATGAAGCCGCGCGATCTCGCCCAGGATGAAGGCTGCACGGGCGCGCGCGGCCTGGTCGACTGCCTCGTCCAGCACGGCTTTGGCTTCCTTGACCGCCCCAGCCAGATCGCCTTGTTCGGCAGCCAGCCGCGCCAGCGCCAAGCGGGGCACGGGATCGAGCGGGTCCAACGCCGCCGCCAGGCGGAGGGCGTCTCGGGCCAGTTCCGGATTGCCGCGTTCCGCCAATACCGCAGCCCGCCGCGCCGCCAGCGCCGCGCCTTCGCCGCCGCCGCGCGCATGTTCCAACAGCGCTTCTGCGTTCATCTTTGTGGGTCGATCTTTCGCCACGTTTTCAGTACCTTCGGGCCACTTGGTTAACGGTCACAAACCGTAACGCAACGTGTCTTGTAGCGCACGGAACGGGCGCCTTAGAGCATGGTTGGGGTCGGGGGACCTTGGGGGCAATTAGGTGGCCTTGGTGCGTCGTCAGCAGACCATAGCAGGTCCGGCCATGTGCGCGGGCATTGGCGTCCATTCCGGGGCGCATGTGCGCATGGCGCTGCAGCCGGCGCCAGTGGACGCCGGGGTCGTGTTTATCCGCAGCGATGTTCGCAACGTGGACAACGTGATCCGCGCCCACGCGGACAGCGTCTCGCAGACGCGCAGCTGCACCACCGTCGCGAACAAGGCAGGGGTGGAGATCGCCACCGTTGAACATTTGATGAGCGCCTGCGCGGGGCTCGGCATCGACAATCTGATCGTCGAGGTGGATGGCCCGGAAGTGCCGATCCTCGATGGATCGTCTGCGCCGTTCGTGCAGACGCTGATGAACGCCGGAGTGAAAGTGCAGCACGCGGCGCAGCCCACGATCCGGGTCACGGAGGCGATTGAAGTTCGCATGGGCGCCAAGAGTGCGGCGCTATTGCCGGCGCTCGATTTCGAAGGGCTCGACCTCGACGTCACGATCCGGTTCGCCGATCCCGCGATCGGCGTGCAGCGCCGCCGCGTGCAATTGACCCCCGAGACATTCCTCACCGATGTCGCCGATGCACGCACCTTCGGTTTCCTGGCCGACGCCGAAATGATGCGTGCGGCCGGCCTGGGGCGCGGCGCCTCGATGGATAATACGCTGGTCGTCGACGGCGGCCGTGTGGTCAATCCTGAGGGTTTGCGCTTCGACGACGAATTTGTGCGGCACAAGCTGCTCGATGCGATCGGCGATCTCTCTATGGCTGGGGCGCCGATTTGTGGCCGCTTTGTGGCTGATCAGCCCGGTCATGCGCTGAATGCGCGACTGGTGCGCGCTTTGCTCGACACGCCGGAGGCTTGGCGGTGGGAAATTGACGAGCGGGAAACGGTTCGCCGGCTCGCGCCTTCCCTCGCTGCCGTGGCCGGCTGACAATCCTGCTTCGTCTGACAGCGGCAGACGCTTTGCGCAGCCCGCGCCTTCCTGTATCAGGCGGAAGGTCGCGCTTTGCGCCAGCTGTGCCAGCCAGAAGAGGCCATGTGAATATGACCCCTCGACACAAGCATCTCGCCCGCGCGGTCGCCATGACGATCCTGGCGACGGGATTGGGCGCGTGCGGAGGCTTCGGGCGGAGCGAGCGGGAAAATTTGCAGTACGTCGAGGAGCCGGTTGCGCAGCTCTACAACCGCGCGGGCGACTATCTGGACCGGCGCCGCTATGTCGAAGCGCGGATCATGTTCGAGGAAGTCGAACGCCAGCATCCGTACTCGTCTTGGGCGCGGCGCGCGATGCTCATGGAGGCCTACGCGCACTACCAGGAACGCCAGTACGACGACGCCATTGCTGACGCGAGCCGCTTCATTGCTCTGCACCCGGGCAACGAGAGTGCGCCATACGCATACTACCTGGTCGCCATCTGCCACTTCGAACGTATTCTTGACGTCGGGCGCGACCAGGCGACGACCCAGCGCGCTCTGGTGGCGCTGAACGACGTCGTACGCCGCTATCCCGAAAGCGCCTATGCGCGCGATGCGCGGCTCAAGCTCGACATGGTTTATGACCAGCTCGCCGGCAAGGAAATGGAAGTCGGACGCTTTTATCTCACCCGCGACCAGCATCTGGCCGCGATCAATAGATTCCGCACCGTAATCGAAAACGAGCACCTTCAGCGCACGTCGCATGTGCCGGAGGCGCTGCACCGCCTGGTGGAAGCCTACCTTTCGGTGGGCATGATCGAGGAAGCGCAGCGTATGGCGGCAATCCTCGGCCACAACTTCCCGGGCAATCAATGGTATCAGCGCTCCTATGCGCTGATGACCGACGCCGGCGTCGCCCCTGTCGCGCAGGAAGAGGCCGAACGGCGCGGCTGGTTCGGGCGCACGTTTGGAGCCATCCTTTAGGTCGTTCGTTAGTCGTTCCGGCTTCGGGCTCCCGGCGCGAGCACGCTCCAACCGCGCGCGGCTTTGTGCTTGGCGTATCCGGGCCGTTCGCGTGTAATCGCGAGCATGAGTGTCTCGAATAAGCCCGTCGACGATTTGACGCCGAAAGAAGCTGCCCGCGAGCTCGAGCGGCTCGCCCAGGTGATCGCGCGGCACGACAAGCTTTATTACGAGAAGTCTGCGCCCGAATTGACGGATGCAGAATACGACGAACTGCGTAAGCGCAATTCGGCCATCGAGGCGCGATTTCCGGAACTTGTACGCGATGACAGCCCATCCATGCGGGTGGGCGCGGCGCCTGCGGAGAAGTTCGGCAAGGTGCGCCACACCGTGCCGATGCTGTCACTCGACAATGCCTTCGACGCCGGAGACGTTACGGCGTTTGTGACGCGCGTGCAGCGCTTCTTGAACCTGAGCGCGCCGCCCGCTTTTACGGCCGAACCCAAGATCGACGGCTTGTCGGCGTCGCTCCGTTACGAAAACGGCCGGTTGGTGCAAGGCGCGACCAGAGGCGATGGGCGAGAAGGTGAGGACGTCACGGCGAACCTGCGCACCATTGGCGATATTCCGCATGCAGTGCATGGCGCGCCCGCGGTGCTCGAGGTTCGCGGCGAAGTGTATATGGAGAAGGCGGCGTTCGCGAAAATGAACGCCAGACTCGAAGCCGAAGGGAGGCAGACCTACGTCAATCCGCGCAATTCCGCCGCCGGCGCATTGCGGCAGCTGGACGCCAAAATCACGGCTACGCGGCCCTTGCGCTTTTTTGCCCACGGCTGGGGCGAGCTCTCCGAGCCGCTGGCCGAGACCCAATACGACGCGATGCGGCGCCTTGAGGCGCTCGGATTCCCGCTCGCTTCCATCACGTGTGCGAAGAATGCGGACGAGTTGTTGGAAGAGTATCAGCGCATCCTTTCGCTTCGCCAGAAGCTCGCCTACGAAATCGACGGCGTCGTTTACAAAGTCGATTCGCTTGCCTTGCAGCAACGTCTAGGCTTCGTCTCGCGTAGTCCGCGCTGGGGCGTGGCGCACAAGTTTGCCGCCGAACAGGCGCAAACGACGCTCGAGGGCATCGACATCCAGGTCGGCCGCACCGGCGCTATGACGCCGGTCGGGCGGCTCAAACCCGTCTTCGTCGGCGGCGTCACGGTGACGAACGTGACGTTGCATAATCCCGATTATATCGCCGGCGTCGGCGCGGACGGCGGCCCAATCCGCGGCGGCAAGGATCTGCGCATTGGCGATACGGTGACGGTGCAGCGCGCCGGTGACGTCATCCCGCAAATTGTCGACGTGTTGCTGGAGAAGCGGCCAAAGCACGCGCGGCGCTACCAGTTTCCGGAAATATGCCCGTGCCCTCTCAAGACGCCGGTGTCGGCGGAAGAGGGCAGTGTGCGGCGCTGTTCTGGGGAGTTCGCGTGCCCGTTCCAGCGTATCGAACATTTGCGCCACTTTGTGTCCCGTCGCGCGCTGGATATCGAGGGGCTCGGCATCAAGCAGATCGAGGAGTTTTTCGAAGAAGGGCTGATCAAGGAACCTGCCGACATTTTCCTGCTCGCCAAACACCGGGACGCGCTCTGCGAACGGGAAGGATATGGCGAGAAAAGCGTGGCGAATTTGCTCGCGTCCATTGAAGCGCGGCGCGAAGTGGAATTGTCACGATTTATCTATGCGTTGGGTGTTCGCGATATTGGCGAAACAACCGCGGGCGTGCTCGCGCGCCGCTTCGAGACCTGGGAGAATTTCCGCGATGCGGTGGATCGCGCCGTCAAGGCGGCGCCGGGGGAGGCGTATGAGGAACTCGAGCTGATCGAAGGCGTCAGCGAGAACGCGCTCGCAAACCTGATCGCCGCCGCAGATCAACTGGACGCCCGATCGGTCAGCGCCACATCGACGGCGGCTCAAGCAGATATGTTCGCCGGCGGCGTCGATGGCCTGCCGAAGCTGAAAGGCGTGAGCGCGAGGACATGGAACGCGCTCATTCAGCATTATGGATCGCTTCATGACGCGGTCGCCGCAGTAAAGCGCGCGGCCCGGCACGCGCCCGGCGAAGATTATCGCGAGCTCGCCCGCGTTGACGGCGTGGGCCCGGTCGCCGCCGGACGCTTGGCGACGTTCTTTGCAGAAAAGCACAATCGCGGCGCGTTGGAGCGCCTGCTCAAACAAGTGAAGCCCAAACCAGAGGCGCGTGTCGCCACATCGAGCAGGGTGGCGGGACTTACGATTGTCTTCACCGGCACGCTCGAAAAGATGACGCGGGACGAAGCCAAGGCGCGCGCGGTGGGGCTCGGCGCCAAGGTGGCCGGCAGCGTATCGAAGAAGACCGATCTGGTCGTGGCCGGCCCCGGCGCCGGCTCGAAGCTGGCGGAAGCGGAAAAACTTGGCGTCAAGGTGGTCGACGAAGACGAATGGATTAGATTAAGCAAATAATGGACGCCCGCAACGACATTGAGATCACCCTGCAGGAAGTCGGCGACAAAGGCGCCTATGTCGCCCGCGTCGCGGGTGTCGACGAGCCCGCGGAAATGACGTTCTCGCGGGCCAATCCCACGCTGATCATCGTCGACCACACCTTCGTTCCCGACAGCATGCGCGGCAAAGGCGTCGCCGGGGCGCTGGCGAGGCACGTCATCGCCGATGCGCGCGCCCGCGGCTTCAAGATCGTGCCGCTTTGCACCTTTCTCAGCGGTCAGTTCGATCGCCATCCTGAATGGTCGGACGTGTTGCATCAGCGTTGAGACCGGTTGCGGTTTTTGTTGAGCCTCGCGGCGCTGGCGCCTAAGCTTGGGCCATGTCCTACGTCGATAAGGCCCTGGCGCCGGGCGAGCGGCTGGTCATGCGCGCGCGCTTTCACTGGTTTCACTGGCTGCGCGCCTGGCTGCTGCTGCTGGTGCTGGGCTGGATTCTGATTGGCATTTATTTCTTCATTCGCGACGTCATTTATCTGACCAACACGGAGACGGCTGTCTCCAACCGGCGCCTCATCTTCAAAACGGGCCTGTTCGATCGTAAGACGTCCGATCTGCTGCTCAACAGCATCGAGACCGTGCGCATCAATCAAAGCTTCCTGGGCAAACTTTTGAATTATGGGCATGTCGCTGTGCATGGCACGGGCGAAGAGGTCTGGGTGACCCCCAATATAACCGATCCCGTCGGCTTCCGCCGCGCCATAGCTTCTGCGCGTGATACGACGGCCGCCGCTTAGACGTCAGGCGTTACGGTTCAGGGCAGCGTCGGCGGAGAACTTTCCCGCGCCGTACGTTGCGAGCAAGAGCGGGACCGCGATCATCACCAGCGGCGGGAAGAGGGCGCGGAAATCGCTTTCGCCGCCGCCCAGCGTCAGCAAGGCGATAGCGACGGCGAAATTGAACGCCATGACGAGGCCAGCCCAGCGCGTGAGCAGGCCAAGCAGTAGAAGTGCGCCGCAGATGAATTGCGCATAGACCGAGACCGGCGCGGCGAGCTCCGGCACGGGGCACTGCAATGCGCTGAGGAAGGCGACGAATTCCTCCATGCGTTCGGGCGAGGCGATGTTGTCCCACGTGCCCCACATCAGGAACGCGCCCACGAGCAGGCGCAGTGCGAGAAACGCTGCGTCGCTCAAGCCGCGCAGACCATCTAGAAAGATCAAGCTCCGCATCAGCCTCCCCCGCGACGCCGGGAAGCTGCCTCGTCAGCGCGCCGTTTCATACAGGAAATCGACGAACCCCATAACAGCGTCGGTGACGCCTTTGACGCGCAGATTGACGCTATCGACGCGTAGGGCCTGATCTTGCCGTTTCGCTCTTCACGTCACAATGGCCTGGTCGCCTCTTCCAGCCAAGCTTTCGCCTCGCCTGCCAGCTGCGGGCCGATCTCGTCGCGCACGCGCGCGTGATAGGCATTAAGCCAGGCTAACTCTTCCTTGGTCAGCAACTGCTTCACGATCAGCTCGCGCGCGATGGGCGCGAGCGTCAGGGTTTCGAAACCCAGCATCGGCCGTTCGCCGCCTTCGATCTCCGCCGCGGGCGTGACGACCTGCAGATTCTCGATGCGGATGCCGTAGGCGCCGGTTTTGTAATAGCCTGGCTCGTTGGAGACGATCATGCCCGGCTCAAGCGGCTGGGTGTTGACCATCTTGGCGATGCGATGCGGGCCTTCGTGCACGCCGAGATAGACGCCGACGCCATGGCCGGTGCCGTGATCGTAATCGAGACCGGCTTCCCACAAACTCATGCGCGCCAGCGCATCCAGCTGATGTCCGGTCGTTCCTTTCGGGAAGCGCACGCGCGCCAGCGCGATATGGCCCTTCAAGACGCGCGTGAAGCGCTCCTTCATTTCCTTGTTGGGACGGCCGATGGCGACGGTGCGCGTGATGTCCGTGGTGCCATCCAGATACTGGCCGCCTGAATCGATCAGGAAGAGCGAGCCGCGCGCGAGGCGGCGGTTGGTTTTTGTCGTGACGTGATAATGGACGATGGCGCCGTTTGGACCGGCGCCCGAAATGGAGTCGAACGAGAGATCCTTGAGCGCGCCGGTGTCGCGGCGAAACGCCTCCAGCTTCTGGCACGCCTCGATCTCCTGCACTTTGCCGCTCTGAGCTTCGGTCGCGAGCCAGTGCAGAAAGCGCGAGACGGCCGCGCCGTCGCGGCGATGGGCTTTGCGCGAGCCTTCAATCTCCGCGGTATTCTTGCAGGCGCGCGGCAGTACGACTGGGTGCTGGCCGCGGACGATCTCGGCGCCGGCGTCCTTCAGCTGCTCGAAATACCATGCCGATGCGGTAGCCGGATCGAGCTGTACTCTCTTGCCGCCAAGATCGGCGAGCGCGGGCGTCAGATCTGCGCTCGGCCGCACGGCAACTTCGTTGCCGAGCCATTGTTTCAATTCGGGCGAGACTTTTTCCTCAGCGAGGAAAAGGTCGGCCCTCCCATCGCGGTGCAGGATCGCTTCGCCCAGCGGCAAGGGCGTGCGCGCGACGTCGCCGCCGCGAATATTGAACAGCCAGGCGATGGACGCAGGGGAGGTGATCACCGCTGCGTCGGCGTTGTCTTTGCCCAACCCTTCGCCGAGACGATGGCGCTTGGAGGCTGCGCTTTCGCCGGTGAAATCCTCCGGCTGCGGCACGACCTTCTCGGCCGGGATAGGCGGCCGGTCGTCCCAGATGTCGTCGATAGGATTACGCGCAACGGGCACGAGCGCGGCGCCGGCCGCTTCTGCTGCACTCTTCAGGCGATCGAGGCTGTCGGGGCTGTGCAGTTTTGGATCATAGCCGATCTTAGCGTCCTTGGCCGCTCGCTCGCGCAAATAGGCCGCGGGCCCGCCGTCGACGAGATCGCGATACTGGAAGAGGGCGCCATCCACCTGCGCACGCACTTGGAGCGTATAGCGTCCATCGACAAAGATCGCCGCTTCGTCCGCCAACACCACAGCTGCCCCTGCGGACCCGGTAAAGCCTGTGGTCCAAGCCAGCCGATCGTAAGCAGGGGGAACGTATTCGTTCTGCCACTCGTCCTCGTGCGGAACAATGAAGCCGTCGAGGCCCGCGGCCTTGAGCGCCTTCCTCAAACGGGGCAAATGCTTGCGGCCGAGCGCGGGGCCGCCTGGATCGTCAAAGGTCTGGAACACGTCTTGCGTCCTTATCGGCCTCAGTTCAGGCCCGGTTCAGTGGCTTGAGTCTACGGGATCGAGCGAGGAGGTTTAAGGGGCGAACCTCGAAAACCCAGTCCGGCGGAGACGAATGCTCAGTTGGGTGAAAATGGCGGCGGCGGGGTTGGCGGCGCTGGCGTTTCTGGGCGGAACGGCCGCGGCGCAGGTGCCCGATCCCTTCGCGCGGGAATTGGCTCAGCGGCTCTCCCGCGCTGAAACCGCGCTGACGGAGAACGGGTACGCGCGCGCGGCGGGTCCGTTCGCCGGCGGACTCCAGGAACATCGCGCCCGGCGCTTTACGGTCACGCTGCGGGCCGGGCAGGATTATCGTCTCCTCGGCGTTTGCGACCATCGTTGCGGAGATCTCGATCTGCGGGTCTTCTCCGACAACAACCGGCTGATCGCGCAGGACGCTTCGAACGATGCCACGCCCGTAATCCACGTCCGCCCGATCGCAACGGGCCGCTACGACATCGAGGCGGCGATGGCGCACTGCAACGGCGCCTCGTGCTGGTTTGCGTTTAATATCTACGCGCGCTGAGGCTTGCGCCAGACCAGCGTCATCCACGCTTCCTTCGGGATTTGCTCCGTGAGGACCAGGCCGCGTGAGGCATACGCTTCGCGCACCAGCGGCGCCTGTGTGCGGAGGAGTCCGGACAGGATCAGCGTCCCGCCTGGCGTCACGACCGGCACAAGCTTTGGCGCCAGCTTGATGAGCGGACGCATCAGAATGTTGGCAAACACGAGGTCGAAGCGTTTGCCGGCGATGTGACGGGCGCCGTCGCCGGCGATCACGCGCACGCGGTGTGCAACCTTGTTCTGCTTTGCGTTGATTTCGGCGATCGCCGCAGCGCGCGGATCGATCTCGATCGCCAAACCGGCCGCGCCGCACTTGGCGGCGGCGATCGCGAGCACGCCGGAGCCGGCGCCGATGTCGAGGACTCCAAATATGGACCGCCGGCGCCCTCGCCGGCACGGCGCCGCCGCAACCGGCACGCGCCGGCGGCTATTCGACGTGGCGAGAGCCGGCAACGGCGCCGGCTCTCGATATTGGTTCTCCCGCTTCCGCAGATAGCCCTCGAGCGCCATCAAGCAGCCCCAGGTCGTGCCGTGGTGGCCAGTGCCGAACGCTTCGCTGGCTTCAATCCAGATTTTCGTGCGCCCGCCATGTTCGTTGGCCAGCGCGTGCGCGCCGGCCACCACGAAGCGGCCCGCGCGCACCGCCGGCAGGCCCTCCAGCGACATCGCCACCCAGTCCTTGGCTTGGACGCGCTTCTGCTTCAGGTGCAGCTCAGGCGCGGCCGCGCCGACAATGGCTTGGGCGCTAGCTGCGTCCTGCTTGGTCGGCACGTAGACTTCGAGCCGGAACTTGCCCGGGCTTTCCTCGAACCAGCTGACGGCGTCCGCCGGGGATGGATCATGTCGATCCAACTCATCCGCCGCGGCGCGGATTTGGGCGAGGTCGCCGAGGGCGGTGAGCAGAAGCATGGACCTAATTGCGATCTTGTGCTATCAATATTGATATCAAGGAGGCTACGATGGCGCAAGTGATCGTGCGCAATCTCAGCGCAGGTGCGGTAAAACAGTGGAAACGCCGCGCAAAGCAACGCGGCCATTCGCTCGAACAAGAGCTGCGCATTGCGCTGGAACGAGATGCCCCGCCCACGTCGCGCGAGGATCTGATCGAGCGTTTTCGGAAAATCCGGGCGATGACGCCGAAGGGTGTGAAGCAAACGCCGGCCGAGGACTTGATCCGAGAAGACCGCGACAATGACGAGCCTTATCGTTGATGCCAGCGTCGCGCTGAAATGGGTCGTTCCCGAGAAGGGCGTCTCTAAAGCGGAGGCTTTGTTACGTCGGCCCGAAGACATTATCGCGCCAGCCCTGGTGCTGGCGGAGGCGGCCAACGCCTTGTGGAAAAAGCGCCGAGTTGGAGAGTTGGCGGTCGATCCTGAGGACGCGCTGCGCGAGATCGTCCACGCCTTCGTCGAATTTGTGCCGGAAGAGCTGTTGGCGTCGCGCGCGCTAAGTCTTGCGGTGATCCTCGATCATCCCGTGTGCGATTGCTTCTATTTGGCGCTGGCCGAAGCGCGAGGCGGCACATTGATCACGGCGGACGGAAAGCTGATCGCGCGACTTAAGCAGGGTGACTGGCAAGGCAGGTTCGAAGCGCTCTGAGGCGGCTCATGGCGCCGAATGCCGCGCCTGTGCGTTCTGATCTCAGGCAAGCGAGGAGGGTGCGATGCGTGCGCAGATTCTGGCGATCGGATGCGGATTGGCTTTGGCGGCGTGCGCGCCGACGGATGCCGGTCCCGATCCCACGGCGCCTGTCTCCAGCATGGCGCCGGGGCAGTATCGCACCACTGTGACCTTCGCGGCCGGTTCGACCGGCGCCGACGCGCCGATCATGTCGGCAGAGCAGTGCGTTTCGAGCGCGGACATCGGCGATCTGGTGAATGACAGCATCGACGCCGGCGACGCCTCGTGCAGCGAGAACACCATCAACACGGCCAACGGGCGCATCGATGGGCGCGTGGTGTGCCTCGATGAAAGCGGCTCGCCGCGGACGATGGAAATTTCCGGCGCCTACGCCAACAACCGCGCCGATATGGA
>CAZIOD010000012.1:0-45218 GCA_964540785.1 uncultured Terricaulis sp. | reverse complement strand
GATGCCGTTTTCGCTGATCGGCGCGTCGAAGCAGCGCTTGGCGCCGTACTTCTGCTGCAAGTGTTCGGTGACGCGGAAGACGCCGCCGAAATACCCGACATCTTCGCCGAACGTGAGCACGTTCGGATCCTTCGCCATCATGGTGTCGAGCGCCGAATTGAGCGCCTGGATCATGGTCATGGAGGCCATTAGCGCGCGCCCTCCGAACGCTGCGTCGCAATGCCCAACACCGCAACCATCCCCGGGACGACGCGTAGCGGCGGGCCCGGGGCCCATAAACGCAAGCTTTCGGGGTTATGGGCCCCGGACTTGCGCTGCGCGCAACCCGGGGATGGGCGGTTGTGGCGTCGCAAGAAGCACGCAGTCAAATTCATCCTCACGAGCCCATCTCGTCGCGTTGCTGCTTCAAATGCCACGGCAGCTCTTTGTAGACGTCTTCGAACATGGAGGCGCGCGAGTGCGCCGGCGTTTCGGCGTTCAAGACGCCGATCTTCTCGGCTTCGCGGCCGGCGGCGCGCACGTGCTCGACCGCCTCTTCCGCCGCCTGCTTGTGCTGCCCTTCGCTCCATTCGCCGATGGAGATGAGATGCGTCTTCAAGCGCTCGACCGGGTCGCCGAGCGGCCAAGCGCGGCCCTCGTCCGCCGGGCGATAGCGAGAGGGATCGTCGCTGGTCGAGTGCGCCCCGCCGCGATAGGTGAAGTGCTCGATCAGCGTCGGGCCGAGATTGGCGCGCGCGCGTTCGGCCGCCCATTGGGTGACGGCGTAGACAGCGAGGAAATCGTTGCCGTCGACGCGCAGCGGCGGCACGCCATAGCCGACGCCGCGTGCGGCGAACGTGGTGTTCTCGCCCCCGGCGATGCCTTGGAACGACGAGATGGCCCATTGATTGTTGCAGACGTTGACGATCACCGGCGCCTTATAGACCGCGGCGAACGTAAGCGCGGCGTGGAAATCGCCCTCGGCGGTCGCGCCTTCTCCGATCCAGGTCGCAGCGATGCGCACGTCACCGGCGTAGGCGCTGGCCATGGCCCAGCCCACCGCCTGCGGCACTTGCGTGGCGAGGTTGCCGGAGATCGTGAAAAACCCCGCTTGTTTGGAGGAATACATGATCGGCAGCTGGCGGCCCTTCACCGGATCGCGCGCGTTCGAATAAATCTGGCACATCATGTCGACGAGCGGGTATTCGCGCGCGATCAGAATGCCCTGCTGGCGATAGGACGGGAAACACATGTCGTCGGGATTGAGCGCATACGCTTGGCCGACCGAGATCGCTTCCTCGCCGAGGCTTTGCATGTAAAAGCTGGTCTTGCCCTGACGCTGGGCGCGATACATCCGGTCGTCGAAGGCGCGCGTGATCAGCATGTGTTTCAGCGCGCGGCGCAGACGCTCGGGCTGAATGTGCGGCGCCCAGGGGCCGAGCGCGTTGCCCTCCATGTCGAGCACGCGGATGAGGCCGTAGGCGAACTCGCGCAGCTCAACGGCCGGCGCATCGAGGTCGGGCTTTGGCGTGTCGCCCGGCTCGGGAAAGCTCCAGCCGCTGAAATCGGGCCGGTCGCCCGGTCGCGCGCGCGGGGCGGGGATATGGAGGCTGAGCGCGTTCGGCTTGCGGCTGCTCATATCGTCCATCAGGTCATCCTCGCGGCCGCCAGCTTTTCGCGCACCATGCGGTCGGCGGCGAGGTTAGGCGGCAGGTTCTCCGCTTTGGCCGTTTCCAGCACCTTGAGCAAGCGGGTTGCAATGGCCCGGATGCGCGCCTCGACCACATCGGCCGGCTCGCCCAGATACTCGGCCGACACATTGATGATGCCGCCGGCGTTGACGATGTAGTCCGGCGCATAGGTGACGCCGCGCTCGACCAGGCGCACGCCGTCGGCCTCGGCAGCGAGCTGGTTGTTGGCCGAACCGCAGACGATGGGCGCGCCGAGTTCGGGGATGGTGCGCTGGTTGAGGCCCGCGCCCAGCGCGCAGGGAGCGAAGAGATCGGCCTCGAGCTTGTGGATGTCTTCCACCGGCGCGATCGAGGCGCCCAGCGCGCGCGCGCGCTCGAGATTGTCGCTGTTGATGTCGGCCACGATGAGGTTGGCTTTCTCCTCGGCCAGCAGCCTGCAGAGCTCGAGCCCGACATGACCGACCCCCTGCACGGCGATGCGTTTGCCGGCGAGCGCGCCGCCCAGCAGCGCCTTGACGCAATAGAACACGCCGCGCGCGGTCACCGGCGAAGGATCGCCGCCGGCCTGGCCGGCTTCCTTCGGCAGCCCGGCGACGTAGGTGGTGCGGCGCGCGATGATGCGCATGTCCGCAACGCTGGCGCCTACGTCCTCGGCGGTGATGTAGCGCCCGCCCAGTTCTTCTACCTTCTCGCCGAATTTTTCCAGGCAAGCGGCGCGGTTCTCGCTCATCTTGTACAGGACGGCCTTGCCGCCGCCGAGCGGCAGATCGGCCATCGCGTTCTTGTAGGTCATGCCGCGCGACAGGCGCAGCACGTCGGTGAGCGCATCCTCGGCGCGCTCGTAATGCCACATGCGGCACCCGCCCACGGCAGGCCCGAGCGCGGTGTTGTGGATGGCGATCAAGCCGGCAAGGCCGAGCGCTGCATCCTCGAAGGCGAGCACCTGCTCGTGGCCGTCGAAGGCGGCGTTGGTTTTGGGATCGATCATTGCCGCGCCTCCTCGGCGGAAGGGCGAATGAGGGAGTGGACAAGCGCGGAAAGGCCGAGCGCGGCGGCTCGGCGGCGGGGGGTTATCATCGGGACGCTTCGCTCCGTGGGGCCGGGTCGTCTCGCCGGGCCCGATTTTGGGCGGCACCATACTCAGGCGCGGCTTTTGTGCAACGAGGTCGGATTTGAAGGCAAGACGTTACCGCTCATGCGCGGTTCATAGGCATGACCTGCCCAAATATGGCGCGCCCGAAGAGATTCGAACTCCTGACCCCCAGATTCGTAGTCTGGTGCTCTATCCAGCTGAGCTACGGGCGCGAAGGGGCGGGACATAGCCGCCCCGCGCGGCGCTTGCAAGGCGCGTCAAAGGGTGGGGAGGATGGCGAACGCGGCAGGAAGGTCCGCCTGTCGGGCCTCGATCGCCTCGATCTGGATGTCGCCGACGCGGGCGGCCGGCGGGCCGCGCCGGCAGGCGGCGATCAGTTCGTCGATCGCCGCTGCGTTTCCCGCGACCAGGGCTTCCACCGCGCCGTCGCGGCGATTGCGCACCCAGCCCGCCAGCGCGCGCGCCCTCGCTTGGTCCGCGACGAAAGCGCGATAGCCGACGCCCTGGACGCGCCCGGCGATGCGCAGACGAACGATACGTTCGGACATAAGCGCCAATCTAGCGCCCATTCACGCCATGTCGCGCCAGGCTGTGTGGGGGCCGACGGTTTGCGCCTCGTAGACGCCGCGCGCGATGGCGCGCGCTAGGCAATCGGCGGCCGCGGCGCCGAAGCGCGCGACCGAAAGCGGGCGCGGGTCCGGCGCCGGTTTTTGCGCGGTGGCGAGGGCGAACACGATGTCGCCGTCGAATGGCGCGAACACCGGCCGGATCGCGCGCGCAAGCCCTGCGCTCGCCATTTGCGCCACGCGCTTGGTTTCGGCGGCGGTGAGATCGGCGTCGACGGCGACACAGGCGATGGTGGTGTTGGCGCGCGGCGTGGGCGTGAATTTTGCGCCGCTCCAATCTTCGGCGTCGACGGCGAGGTTTGCCTCCGGCCTGACGGCGCCGAATTCGCCGTCGATCTCGAACGGATGGGCCCAGAAGGCGCGGCTGGCCGGGAGCGTGACAGCGCCCCAGGAATTGACGCAGGCGAGTGCGGCGATGGTGAAGCCGTCCTGGGTGATGATGCTGGCGCTGCCCTGCCCGCCTTTGAGCGCGCCGGCCTTTGCGCCGATCCCCGCACCGAAATTGCCCAGCGGCACGCTGCGCGCGCGCGCGGCGTAAGCGCGCTTGCCAAGCGCGGCATAGGGCGGCTCATTGCCCCAGGTTTTGTCGCCGCCATTAGCGAGATCGTAGAGGATCGCCGCCGGAATCACCGGCGACGGCGGCACGCCGGCGAGATCGACCAGGGCAAAGCCGCGGCCTTCCGCGCCCATCGCCGCAGCGACGCCGTCCGCAGCGGCAAGGCCGTAAACGGAGCCGCCTGCAAGCACGACGGCGTCGACCGCATCGACGAGATTCTTGGAGGCGAGCGCATCGGTTTCGCGCGTGCCTGGACCGCCGCCGAGGATTTCCGCTGCGCACACCGCGCGCGCATCGGGCACGATCACGGTAACGCCGGTCAGCGCCTTCGCATCTTCAGCGCAGCCTATAGACAAAGCTCGGACATCGGCCAAAGAATTGTATGGACCGGGACGCGCCATGGCGGGTCTTTCGCGTTACTACCCCACAATCGGAACTCGCCGTCGTAGAAAGCGTCCGCATGTTTGACAAGCAATCGCTGAAGCGCATTGCCGCGCCATTCTTTGCGCTAGTGCTGAGTGCGTGCGCCACCGCATCGGGGCCGCTTGGCGTCGCGCCGCGCGAAGACGGCGGGGAAGCCATGGTGACGGCGGCGAACCCGCACGCGGTCGAAGCCGGGCTCGCCATGCTGCGCGCCGGCGGCTCAGCCGTCGACGCCGCAATTGCAGCAGAGCTGGTGCTGGGTCTCGTCGAGCCGCAGAGTTCGGGCATCGGCGGCGGGGGCTTCCTGGTTCATTATGACGGCGCAAGCGCAGAGATCGTCGCTTATGACGGGCGCGAACGCGCGCCCGCGGGCGCCGCCCCCGACATGTTTCTAGGCGATGACGGCGCGCCGCTCGGCTTCATCGACGCACAGACCAGCGGACGCGCTATAGGCACGCCGGCGCTGGTGGCGATGCTGAAGCTCGCCCACGAGGAGCACGGCCGTTTGCCCTGGGAGCAGCTGTTCGAACCGGCGATCCAGCTTGCGGAAGCCGGGTTCGAGATATCGCCGCGCATGGCGCGCCTGCTGGCGAGCGCAGCGCAGCGCGGGCGTTTGCAGGACGATGCGAATGCGCGGGCGTACCTGTTCGACGAGTATGGGCAGCCGCACGCAGCCGGCCACCTCCTCCGCAATCGGCAATACGCCGCAACGCTGCGCGCAATCGCCCAGCAGGGCCCGCGTGCGTTGAGCGAAGGACCGATCGCTGAGGCGATCGTCGCGGCCGCCCGGCGCGCGCCGCGCGCCGGATCGCTGACCCTGGCCGATCTGCAAGCGGTGCGTGCGCGCCGGCTCGAGCCGGTGTGCGGAGTCTTCCGCGTCTATCGGGTCTGCACCGCTGCGCCGCCGAGTTCAGGCAATGCCGTTATCGCCATTCTTGGACTCTACGAGCGCGCCCGCCCGCGCCCGGACGGGCCCGATAGCGCCGACGACTGGGCGGCCTACATCTGGGCGAGTCGCCTCGCCTACGCTGACCGCGACCATTACATGGCCGACGATCAATTCGTTCCTGTGCCGACGCGTGAGCTCATCTCGCCGGCCTATCTCGACGCGCGCGCGCGCTTGATCGACCTTGCGCGTGCGCCGCAGCGAGTGACGCCTGGTGCGCCCGCCGGAGAGGACTTGCGCGATCGTTGGGGCCACGCGCAAAGCGATGACGCCGGCACGACGCATCTTTCTGTCGTCGACCAGTGGGGCAACGCCGTATCGCTGACGGCGACCGTGGAGTCGGTGTTCGGCGCCCAGCGCATGGTGCACGGCTTCTTTCTCAACAATGAACTCACCGACTTCTCGTTTCGGCCGACCTTGAACGGACGGCCGGTGGCCAATGCGGTTCAGGCGCAAAAAGCGCCGCGCTCGTCGATGTCGCCCATGATCGTCACCGACCGCGACGGCGAACTCGTGCTGGTGATCGGCTCGCCCGGGGGCTCGGCGATCATCGGCTATGTCGCGCGCGCCACTATCGGCATTCTGGATTGGCGGCTTAGCCCGCAACAGGCGATCGATCTCTCCAACGCGACGGCGCGCCACTCGCCGGTCAACGTGGAAGCAGAGCGCGCGCCCCCGGGCATTCTCGATGGGCTGCGCAGTCGCGGCTGGGAATTCCGCGACGTATCGGGCCTGGAGGAAAGCGGCTTGCACGCCATCCTGGTGACTGAAGCGGGCCTCGTCGGGGCCGCCGATCCGCGACGCGAAGGCGTCGTCGGGCGCGTGCCGGCGCGCACCGGGCCGTAAGCGTCCGGCCCTTCAGCGCCGCACGTGGTTCGATTTAGGGGTTGCATACGCCCTCGGTGCGTGCGGTACTTCGCGCCGGTGGGGGTGTGCGATGGCAGGCCAAATCTCGCCCAGTTCGCCCAGTGAGCGCCAGACGCAGGGAGGGAATGGTCGGTCTCTCCAAACGCATCGCTGCGTCGAACGTCCTCAAGTATTCGCGCCCGCCGCAAATCTTGCGCTTGCGGAGCGGCTGCCATGCCAAGCTTGACGCCGGAAATTCTGATTATCGCATTCGGAGCGATCGCACTGGTCGTTTTTGTCGCCGTGAGATGGGTCACGGTGATGCCGGACGAGGCCTACATTGTCAGAGATCCATTTAATGATTTCACACGCGTGCTCACGCGCACCACCTTGCTCGTGAACCCACTTGAACAGTTGATCCGAGGCAGGAGGGCGGCGCGGTTCGAATTTCCATCGTGCGATGCCGCCGGAACGGCCCGTCCATGCCACCTACGCCACCATCCTTCTGGGGCGATCGATTTGCGCCCACAGTTTTGTGCTTCTGACTTTATCGTCAGCACCAACGAACCCATCGAGATGCGCGTTCGCACCACGCTGCAGTTTCGAGTCGATCCCGCCAACCTGCGGAACTTGCACGATCTCGGCGACAATTTCGGGCGCGCGCTGATCAGCCGGATCAAGACCGCCTTCGGCGCCGAATTTCGCAAGCGCAAAGATGAGATTGTCCGAAAGGAAATGGAGCTTATCCAGCAAAGCGTGCTCGAGCGCCTGCGTGAGCTCGAACGAACCAAGCCTCTCGGGGTCATATTTGACAGCATCGACGAGTTCGATTTTTCACAAGCACGGGAGCCGCACCGGACACGTTCGGTTGTCGCGGCCGTCGGGGACGGGTCTCCGTCCCCTCACGTTGCGGGGGTCGCGGGCCTTACGCCCCATCCCGACGGCGTCGCATTCATGGAGCCGTCCGAATACGACGTGATCATGAATCTGTTCGATAATCCTGCGCAAAAGATGCAGGCGCTGCTGGCGATCCTGGAAATGCAGACGCGCCGCGACATCGCGGAAGCATTGGCGAAATCGCAACAGCTCGTGGTCGTGACCGGCCAGGATTTCGGCTTCGCCGGCGGCGCGGTGCAAAACGCCGTGCGGCAAGGTCTAGGTAGACCGCCTGAACCAACCCACAGCTCTCCTGAAGGGCCAAAAGAATAGACTGTCAGCGGGACAAGAGATCGAGCAGGACGCCGTATTCGCTGTCCATCATCCCATTGCGGCGCGCGCGGTTCACAGCCTCGCGGCCGGCGTCGGCGGTGCGCGGCGCCCAGCCCTCCAGCGCAGCGCAGCGCTGTTCGGACGGACGTGGACGGCGTTCGGTGAGCAGGCCCGCGAGCCGAACCACGTAAGTGCGCACGCCTTCGCGAATTTCCCGTTCGCCGCCCTGGCTCATGGCCGCGTTCATCGCGCCGATTTCCAGCGCGCCGACGAGGCCGGCGTCAATCACGTGCCGAAGCGCCACACCGCACGCAACGCTATCGCCGAGCGCCAAGGACCAGTTGTCTGCGGTTTGGGCCACCTGCTCGGCGCTGGGGCGGCCGGCGAAGAAAGACGCAACCGCGCCGCGGCTTGCGGCATCGGCGTAGCGGGGTGTCGGCAGCGCCCCCCCGGCAGTCGCGCACGCCGTGAGCAATGCAAGCGCGAGGCCCAAGATTGTTCTCATTTCCACTCCTCCGGCCTGCCTGAGCTTCGAGGGCGCAACATGCGCTTATTAGATCAGGTCATTCGGAACGATGCCAGTGAACCCCTCTTGAGTTCCAACCTCCGGCAATCCTCGGCGTAATGTCGGTGCGCCGCCTGCAGAACGAGAATTTTGACTGACGCTAGGCGGCGGGCAATTCGATCTTGAACGTCGTGCCCTCGGCGCCGGTGCGCGTCAAAGTGAGTTCACCGCCCATCGCGCGGGTCAGTTCGCGCGAGATAGCAAGCCCTAATCCGGTCCCGCCCGCTTCCGGCGCCGCCGATACAAAGGGTTCGAACAAACGCGCCCGCAGATCGGCGCGGACGCCCGGACCGTGATCGATGATCTCAATTTCGCAGCGCCCGCCGATGCGCGCCCCGCGCAATAGCAGCGTTTTGTCCGCCCTCGGGTGCGCGGCCATCGCCTGAGCGGCGTTGCGCATCAGATTCACGAGGATGCGGTGCATGTGCTCAGGATCGGCAATGCAGCCAAGGCCCGGCTCGATGTCCTCGCGATAGCGCACGGCCTCGTAACCGGCGAGCGCGTCGGCGGCTGCATCGGCGCTCACCGTCGCCAGATCGAGGCGTTGCAAGTCGGGCGCCTTCTCGTCGGCGCGGCCATATTTCAGCGTGCTTGAGGCCAGGCCCGCGGCGCGGTCGACGGTCTTCTCCAGACGCGCCGCAAGGCGGCGCACCTCTTCATCGCCCGACTTGCCAAGCCGGTCAGCGACAAGCTGGGCCGTAGAGAGCATGTTGCGCAGATCGTGGCCTATACGCGCGACCGCGGCGCCCAGAGCGGCCAGACGCTCCTTCTGGCGCAACGCATTGCGGACCTGTTCGGCCATATCTGCCGCCGCGCGCTGAGCTCTGCCGATCTCATCCCGGCGCCGGCTGCGCGGAAACGCGATCGAAACGTCCTCGGGCCGATCGCGGAAACGCTCGATCGCTTCGGTGAGATCATGCATCGGCTTGACGAAAGCGATGGTGAGCGATGTGTACACGAGAGCGCCGGCGAACAACAGGATCAGCATCGAGGTGCGGATGAAGTTGTTGGCGAACACGGTCATTTCGTGTTTCAGCGGCGCCTCGGTCAACACGATCTCAATGAACTCGCCGCTTTCGAAACGCGGGCGCGCCATGACGCGCAGAGTTCGCCCCGGCGGCGCAAAGAAGCTTTCGAATGCCCACAGGAACCGCTGCACACCGTCCGCGGCCGTGTAATCATAAGTCACGAACTCGCCGGGCGGTGCGGCCTGAAGGTCCTCGAGCAGCAGCACCCGCTCGCCTTCGCGCTGCAACGCAGCCCGCTGCACGCCGGCATTGGTCAGCAACTCGTACTCGAGCGATTCAGCAATCTCGAGGTCGGGTGAAACCTCCAGCGCGAGCGCGGCCACCTGCGCCAAGTTCATGCGCTCGCGCAGCCAGTCCTCATGAAACTCGGCCAGCGCCAGCGCAAAAATAAGCGCTTCTCCCGCAAGCACGGTGGCCGCGGTGATGGCCAGCAGCCGGCCGGCCAGGCTGTTGGCGAATTCCCGAACCCGCCGCCACAGGCCCAGGCTGGAGGGCTGGGAGGTCTCAGGACGCGCCATGCCCGCTCGCCTGTAGCGCAGCAGCGGGAAACTGTCCTCAGCTGAGGTTCGTACGCGCCGGGTTCCGTATGGGCAGCGGCCCGGCGACTTGACGCTCGCGTCCGGTCAAGGTAAGCCCCGCGCCTTCATTTTCCGGCCCAGAACACCGAGGCGTCCGTGAGCACCAAGCGCACCTATCAGCCGAGCCGGCTCGTCCGGAAGCGCCGTCACGGATTCCGCGCCCGCATGGCCACCACGGGTGGCCGTAAGGTGCTCTCGCGCCGTCGCGCCAAGGGCCGCAAGCGGCTGTCTGCGTAAGGCTGAGCGCCAGCTGCAACATTAGGGTCGCACGGCCCTGGCCGTCCTATGCGGGGGCCCTATCGCCTTGTTGCCTTATTGGCGTACTCCCCTCTTGTGACACCGCCCATTCAGCGCCTGACCAAGCGTTCCGAATTCCTATTCGTGCGTCAGGGCGCGCGCGCCAGCCGCGGCGCGGTCGTGATCGAGGCCAGGCGGCGCCAACCCGAGGGGCCGATCCGGATTGGGCTGACGGCGAGCAAAAAGGTGGGCGGGGCGGTAGAGCGCAACCGGGCGCGCCGCCGGTTGAGGGAGGCGGCGCGCCAGCTCCTGCCGGATTTAGGCCTGGCCGGCGTCGACTATGTTTTTGTGGCGCGGCGCCAAACCCCTGCAGCCCGTTGGCCCGCCTTGCTTGACGATGTTCGAAACGCACTGTTAAGGCTCCGCGCCGATTTGCAACCGGGCGGCGCCCCGTCGCGGCGCGAAGGTCGCGCCCACAAGCCACCTAAGAACGACAGCAGCGGCGCAACGCGCGCCAAGGGCGACTGAAACTCAATGCAATACCGCGGCGGCCCCGGGCCTGACGAAACCCGCAATGTTCTGATCGCGATCGTGCTCTCGCTTGCGATCTTCTTCGGCTTCGAGTTTTTCTATAACGGGCCACAGCGCGAGAAGCTGCAAGCGCAGGAACGTGCGCGGGTCGAAACCCAGATCCCGGCTGAACAGGACACGAGCGCACAAGATGCAGCGGCCTCGCCGGACGCCGCGGAAGTCCCCGCTGAGGCAGCCGCCTCCGCCGTGCGGCGCATTCCCATTCGCACGGAATCTGTCGACGGCTCACTCTCGCTGACGGGCGCGCGCATCGACGACCTCAATCTGCGCAACTACCACCGCACCGTCGAGCGCGAGGAAGAAGTGCGGCTGCTCTCGCCGTTGACCGGACGCGGCGGCCACGACGCGTTCTTCGGTTGGGAAATGCAGATCGGCGAAAGCGTCTCGACCCTGGCTGATTCATCGACGCAGTGGACCGCGCCGGAGGGTGCGACCCTTACGCCCTCCTCGCCGGTCACGCTCACACTCAACGCCGGCCCGAACATCACCATTGAGCGCACGATCGCCATCGACGACGCATTCATGTTCACCATCACCGACACCGTGCGCAATAACGGCGATGCGCCGGTCTCGGTGCGCCCGTTTGGCGTGGTGCGCCGGCAAGGGCTGCCCCAGGATTATCGCAACAACCCGATCGTGCATCAGGGCCTGATCGGCGCTTTCGGGCCGGAGAACCATCTCCAACAGACCAATTTCAACAATGCTCAAAAGCACGCCCGCAACGAAGAACGCGGCCGCATTGGGCCCGACGAGCGCATTGTTTCAGCACAAGGCGAAGGCGGCTGGTTCGGCGTCGTCGAGCACTATTGGCTCACCTCGATCGTGCCCGACCAGAACGAGCGGATCGCCGCCTATTTCGATGCGCGTCCGGAAAACAACATCACCGATTTCCGCGCGGCTTATCGTGGCCAGTGGCGAGAGGCTCCCTCCGGCGGCGCCGCCGCCTACACCCAGCATCTGTTCGCGGGCGCCAAGGAATACGAAACGCTGCTCAATTATCAGCGCAGCCTTGACATTCCACGCTTCGACGACGCGATCGACTGGGGCAATTTCTGGTTCCTGACGCGTCCCTTCTTCTCAATGATGCACTGGTTCGGCGAGCGCATCGGCGGGCCATTCGCCTTCGGCTTTGCGATCCTGATTTCGACCATCGTCATCAAGATCGTGCTTTTTCCGCTCGTCTATCATTCGTTCAAGGCGATGGCGAAGATGCGCGGGCTTGCCCCGAAGATGAAGGAAATCCAGGAGCGTTACGCCGCTGACAAACAGCGCCAGCAACAGGAGATTTTGCGTCTCTACCAGACTGAGAAGATCAATCCTGTCTCGGGCTGCTTGCCGATCCTGCTGCAAATTCCCGTGTTCTTCGCGCTCTACAAGGTGCTGATGAACACGATCGAGATGCGCCATGCGCCGTTCCCTGGCTGGATCGAAGATCTCTCGGCGCGCGATCCGACGTCCATCTTCAACCTGTTCGGCCTATTGCCTTTCGATCCGGGTCAGATCCCCCTCATCGGCAGCTTCTTGCTGATCGGCGCCTGGCCGATCATTTACGGCGTCTCGATGATGGCGTTGCAGGGTCTTTCGCCGCCGCCTACCGACAAGATGCAGGCGCAGATCTTCCGCATGCTGCCGATCGTCTTCACCTTCATGTTCGCCGCCTTCCCCGCCGGCCTGGTGATCTATTGGACTTGGTCCAACTCTCTCTCGATCCTGCAGCAATACGTGATTATGCGTCGCCAGGGCGTGGAAACGCAGCTCGACAAATGGCTGGCCAAGCGATTTGCGCGCGAACCGACAGCGGCGGAGTAAGAACGAAGATTGGAGATTAGGGATTGGGGGCGCACAGCAATCGAGAGCTAGACGCGCGCTTGAAGAATGGCTGACGCACCTGATCCCCAATCCCCCAATCCCGAGTGGATCGAAGCGGGCCGGCTTCTCTTCGCCGGGCCAATCACGTTTGAGCTTGGCGTCGTCGACATGGCGCAGCTGCCCGCCGGCGGTCTCCCCGAGGTAGCGTTTGCCGGGCGCTCGAATGTGGGCAAGTCTTCGCTGATCAACGCCGTGACCGGGCGCACCAAGTTGGCGCGCGCTTCTACCGAGCCTGGCCGAACGCGCGAGCTGAACTTTTTTCGTGTGGGAGAGCGGCTCCGGCTCGTGGATATGCCCGGCTATGGCTACGCCAAGGCTGGCAAGGCCGATATTGCGCGCTGGACCGCGCTGGTGCGGGATTACCTGCGCGGGCGCGCGGCGCTGAAGCGGGTGATCCTGCTCCTCGATGCGCGGCATGGCCCCAAGCCGCATGACAAGGATGTCATGGATGCGCTCGATACAGCGGCCGTGAATTATCAGATCGTGCTGACCAAGGCCGACAAGCTGAAACCCACCGAGGCGGAAACGGCCGCGGCGGCAGCGCGCGCGGTCATCGCCAAACGGCCGGCCGCACACCCTGAAGTCATCGTCACGTCGGCCGACAAGGGCATAGGTATCGAACAGCTGCGGGCTGAAATCGCGGCCTTGGCGTAAGCGGCGGAACCGCTTAGGAACCGCGCGTGACAAAGCTGCCGGCGAAAGACCGCCTCGCCGTCCTCGGCGAAGGCCTCACCAAGGCCAAAACGCTCGCCGAAGCGCTGCCTTTCATCCAGATTTACGACCGCGAAACCGTCGTGGTGAAATACGGCGGCCACGCCATGGGCGATACAGAAACCGCCCGCAAATTCGCCGCAGATATCGTGCTGTTGAAGCTGGTGGGCATCCACCCCGTGGTCGTGCACGGTGGCGGTCCGCAAATCAGCCGCATGCTGGACAAGGCAGGGGTAAAATCGCAGTTCGTCGACGGACTGCGGGTGACCGACGCCGACACGATGGAAGTGGCCGAGATGGTGCTTTCGGGCAGCGTCAATAAAGAACTTGCACACCTCATCACCGCCGCGGGCGCGGAAGCGGACGTGCGCGGCGTGGGCCTTTCCGGCAAGGACGCGCGTCTCATCACCGTCGAAAAGGCGGTACGCACCCGCAAAGATCCCGACAGCATGATCGAACAGGCCGTCGATCTCGGATTTGTCGGCGAGCCGGTGGACGTCGATCCGACCTTGATCCAGGCGCTGATCAACGCGCCGGAAGATTATGTGCCGGTCATTGCGCCGATCGGCGTCGCCGCTGACGGCAAGACTTACAACATCAACGCGGACACCGCCGCCGGCGCGGTCGCCAAGGCGCTCTCGGCCAAGCGGTTCTTGCTGCTCTCAGACGTCGAGGGCGTGCTCGATGCAAATGGCGACCTCATCCGGCAGATGTCGGTCGCCGATGCGCGCAGTGCGGTCGCAACCGGCGTCGCCACGGGCGGCATGATCCCCAAACTGGAAACCTGCATCGCTGCGCTCGACAATGGCGTCGAAGCGGCTGTCATCCTCGACGGGCGCACGCCGCACGTCTTATTGATGGAATTGTTCACCGAACATGGCGCCGGCACGCTCATTCAATAGAATCTGCATCCTTGCAGCACTCGCCGCATGCGCTGCAGTAGCAGCGCTACTCGCGATGGTGAGCCAAGCCGAGGCGCAGCAGCGGCGCGGGGCGAGCGGCTGGCAGGTCTGTAACGAAACAAGTTATGTGCTCGACGCAGCGACCGGGCGGCCGGACGGTCGCGCCATCGTCGTCCAGGGCTGGACGCGGCTTCGTCCAGGCGAATGCCGCATCGCTGTGAGCGGTCCTCTGGCGCGCGGCACACATTACCTCTACGCGCGCAGTTCGAGCGCACACCGTGGCGGGCGCCGGCAATGGGGCGGCGATGCGCGTCTGTGCATCGATCCCAGCGGCCAGTTCACGATCGAAAATCCGCCGAATTGCGCGACCATGGGCCTCGAGGAGCGTCGCTTCCGCCGCGTGCAGATCAACAAGCGCGACACCTGGCGCACATCGTTTGCCGAAGCGCAGCCCTACACGATTGCGCGCGCGCGCCAGGCCGGCCTGCAGCGCCTGTTGACCGACGCCGGCTTTGAGCTGCGGGAGGGGCGGCGCGGCGCCGATCCGCGCCGGATCGCCCAGGCCATCGCCCAGTTCCGCTCCACAGCGCGCCTTCCGGCCAACGCCAGCGAGAACCAGCTCATCGACGCGCTGGAGCGCGCCGCGCGCGATCGGTCACGACAGATCGGACTGACCCTGTGCAACCGCACCCGTGGGCGGCTGTGGACGGCGATCGGCTGGCGCAACGAGGGAACCTGGGAGAGCCGCGGCTGGTGGGCGCTCAATCCCGGCGGCTGCGTGCGCACCATCGACGAAGAACTGATCCAGGAAGTCTATTTCGTACACGCCGCGCTCGAAACCAGCGAAGGGCCACGCATGCTTGCGGCCGGCGGCGAACCGTTCTGCACGAGCGGAGGCCGCTTCGCCATCCTCGGCCGCGAAGAGTGCGAGGGTCGCTATTACGACGAGCAATTGTTCACGCCCGTGGGCGCACGCGGCCGCAACGGCCTCATCGTCGATTTCGAGGAGCGTGACTTCCTGCCTCCCGGCGAGCCGCCGCGTCAGCTGCAGGTTTTGCAGGAGAACGCGCGCGCGCCGGCGACGCGCGAGGCGCCGCGCCGCGGCCTGCCGCCGATGAGCGCGCCGACGCAGGACCGTTCCGGCTCGCCATGACGGGCGCGCGGTTCAGCGCCTGGGTGTTCGATCTCGACAATACGCTCTACCCGGTCGCCGACATCTATGATGAAATCGGCGCGCGCATGACGGCGTACATCGCGCGCACATTGTTGCTCGGTGAGGCGGAGGCGCTGGCGCTGCGTGAGCGCTATTTCCATCAATATGGCGCCACCGTAGCGGGACTTGCGCGGCATCACGGCGTCGATGCGGGCGACTTCCTGCGCGACGTGCACGATGCGGATTATTCCGTGCTCCGCGCCGATCCGGAATTGTCCGAATTGATCGCGGTGCTGCCCGGACGCAAAATCATCTTCACCAACGGCGGGGGCGGCCATCCGGAACGTACGCTGGATAAGCTCGGTCTCACCGACGCGTTCGATGCGATCGTGGACATTGAACGCTGCGGGTTGGCCCCCAAGCCTTCACGCGCGGCGTACGACGCGCTGATCCTGGAATGCGGGATCGATCCCACGGAGACGCTGCTCATCGAGGACACGCTGCGTAACCTGGAGCCCGCGCACGCGCTCGGGTTCGCCACGGCGCTGGTGGGGCCCGTGCATCCCGCGCCTCGGCCAGCCTACGTCGATTACTGCGCGAGCGACGTGAAGACGCTGCTGCGCGCGCTTTAAAGCGGCGCCTCATGCGCAGGGAGTTGAAGCCGCCCGGGGAGCGCCGTAAGCCTCGCTCATGAACACCGATCTCGCCGCACAAATAGACGCAGCCTGGGAGCGCCGCGCCGAGCTTTCGCCGCGGAGCAAAGGCGCCGATGTCGAGGCGATCGAGGCCGCGCTCGATCTCTTGGATTCCGGCGAGGCGCGCGTGGCGGCCCGCGGCGCAGACGGGCGTTGGGATACGCATCAATGGCTGAAGAAAGCCGTGCTGCTCTCCTTTCGCACCACACCCAATCAGCTGATCGGCGCGGGGCACACGAACGCGGTCGATCCCTCGCCGGGCCCTTGGTGGGACAAGGTGCATTCGAAATTCCGCGGCTGGGGCGAGGCGTCGTTCCAGAAGGCGGGCTTCCGTGCGGTTCCGGGCGCTATCGTAAGACGCGGCGCCCATATCGGACGCAACGTGGTGCTGATGCCCTCGTTCGTGAATATCGGCGCCTATGTCGATGAAGGCGCCATGATCGACACCTGGGCCACCGTCGGCTCGTGTGCGCAAATCGGCAAGAACGTGCACCTCTCCGGCGGCGCCGGCATCGGCGGCGTGCTGGAGCCTCTCCAAGCCAACCCGACCATCATCGAGGACGACTGCTTCATAGGCGCGCGCAGCGAAGTCGCCGAAGGCGTTATCGTGCGCCAGGGCGCGGTGCTGGCGATGGGGACGTTCATCAGCCAATCGACGAAAATCGTCGACCGCGCGAGCGGTCAGGTTCTGCGCAGCGAAGTGCCGGCCTATAGCGTGGTCGTGCCCGGATCGCTGCCCGATCCGAAGGGCGGGCCGAACCTTGCGTGCGCGGTGATCGTCAAGCGCGTCGATGCGCAGACGCGCGCAAAGACCAGCGTCAATGACCTGCTCAGAGACTAGAGGGCTCGAACGCGCTACCGTCCAGCTTCCAGCGTCACGCTAATCCGCGAGCCGTCGGTCCCGGTCTGCGTCCAGGTGTCGCCGACATTCTTCTCGCCGACATATTCGGTGCAGCCGCGTTCGCCGCCCTCGGGCGTCAGGCAAATCTGGCCGTCCTCGACGGCGTAGCTGCCGGTGACGGTCTGCCCGTCGGGCGTCTGCAGCGCGAACGTATTGTCGGCATTGAAGTGATACCGGGTCTGCGCGCCGTCCGCCGAGGTGACGACAATCGTATTCTCGAACGCGCTTTGCATCATCTGCGCCGAGGCCGGGACTGCAACCACGGCTGCACTGAGAAATACCAGAGCTGCAAATCTCTTCATTGCTTTGTCCTCCACCGAAACCCTTCAGGCTGCGGCTGTCTTCGCCATAGAGATCGGGTGCGCATAACTCAAGCGACGCCACAGCCACTCGAACGGTCCCATGCTGAAACGCGACAGCCAGAGTGGCGACCAGACCAGCTGCAGCACCCACACCGCGACGACGATGCCCCAGAGGCCGACGCGGTCGACCTCGCCGAACAGGCCGAAACCGCGTCCGCCATAGAAGATTGTCGTCATCAATATGGTCTGCATGAGGTAGTTCGTGAACGCCATCCGGCCCACGGCGGCGAACGCGCTCATGAGCCATTGCACAGCCCCGGACTTCACCACCAGGATGAGCAGGCTCGCATAGAGCAGCGACACGAACGGAGAGAGCGCATTGTTGGCGAGCATGCCGACGCCGAACATGTGCAAGAAATCGAAATTGCGCTCGACGTTGACCGTCGCCTGTCGCCAGACCAGGGCCAGCGCAACTACGCCGATCGCCGCCACGATCCAATAGACCGACGGCCTCACTGCGCCGCTGAAGAAGCCCCACTTGAACAGAGCCATGCCGATCAGCATCAAGGCGATGGTGCGCGGCATGAAGAAAATCATGTAGCCGATGAACTCGGACCACAGCGTGAAATTGGCTTGCAGTGAAGACAGCGCGCCAGCCTGATACGTCGCAATCGTACGTTCAATATCCTCCATGGGGGGCGACCACATTTGCTGACGCATCGGCTCAAGCGCCTCCGGCGGGGCCATCGGCAGCATCGCGCTGACGGCCGCACCAAGGCCGGTCGCCACAACGATCACAATAGCGCCGATCGTGAACAGCGTTCGCGCCTTCAACGAGCGCGCAAACATCACAATGAAGCCACAGACCGCGTAGTGCAGCAGGATGTCGCCGTACCAAAGCAGCGCCCCGTGCAGCAGGCCGAAGACAAAAAGCCATGCCAAACGCCGGCGCAACAGCTTGCCGCGCTCCTTATTGCTGCGCTCGCCGCCGACCAGAAAGACGCTGACGCCGAACAGCATCGAAAACAGCGTAATCATCTTCATTTCGAAGAAGGCGTGCATGACCAGCCACGTCCAGACTGTGTCGGGCGTGACCGCGAGCGGTGCGAGCAATGGATTTTGCGCAGTTTGATAGGGCGCTGCGAAGAATGCCGCGTTCACCGCCAAAATGCCCAGGAGCGCGAAGCCGCGCACCACATCGAGGCTCTTGATGCGGTGCTTTTCCTCCACCGGCGCGAGATCTGTCATGGGCCCTCCCGGGGGTTTTCCGCTTTTGCGGCGAACGCCGCGCGGGTAGACCCAGCTCATGGACGCCCGCACTATTGCCGATCCCATCCCGCTGGCTCAAGCGCTGATCCGTCGCCCTTCCGTTACGCCGGCGGAAGAAGGCGCCCTTGATCTGGCCGAACAGGCGCTGGCCGCACTGGGCTTCAAGGCGCGGCGGCTGAAATTCGGGCCGGTCGACAATCTCTATGCGCGCCTCGGCGAGGCGCCTCCGAACTTCTGTTTCGCCGGTCATGTCGACGTGGTGCCGCCGGGCGCCGGCTGGTCGTGCGATCCTTTCGGCGCGGAAATACGCGACGGCCTGCTCTTTGGGCGTGGCGCGGCGGACATGAAGACCGCTATCGCCGCGATGATTGCCGGGACCGAAAACTACCTCGCGCACGGGGCGCCCAGGGGATCAATCTCGTTTCTGCTGACGTGCGATGAAGAAGGACCGGGGGTCGATGGCACGAAAGCGACCCTTGCGGCGCTGGCGAGCGAAGGCGTCACGTTCGATCACTGCCTCGTCGGCGAGCCCACGAGTGAGGCGCGCGTCGGCGACGTGATCAAGAATGGCCGCCGCGGCAGCCTCAACGTCGTCTTGACGATGAAGGGCAAGCAGGGACACGTCGCCTATCCCAAGCGCGCGCGCAATCCAGTCACGCCGCTGATTGAGACGCTGGCGCAGCTCAAGACGCGCCGGTTGGACGAGGGCGCCCCCGGTTTCGACGCCTCGAACCTCGAAGTCACCAGCGTCGATGTGGGCAATCCCGCGCACAACGTGATCCCGCAGCAGGCCAGCGCCAAGCTCAACATCCGCTTTAACACAAACCATACCGCCGAGACGCTGCTCGCTTGGATCGATGAAACCGCCGGCGCCGCGGCGCAACGCGCAAACGTCGCCTATTCGCGAACCATCAGTTCACAGAGCCTTGCCTTCTATACCGATCCCGGAGAGTTCACCGACCTGCTTATCGAAGCGGCGCGCGACGCGTTCGGATACGCCCCCACGCTCGCGACCACGGGGGGTACGTCGGATGCGCGCTATTTCCGTCTCTATTGTCCAGTCGCGGAGCTCGGCCTGCGCAACGAAACCGCGCACATGGTCGATGAACACGTCGCGGTCGCAGATGTGCGCGCCCTTGCGCGGTGTTACGAGGCCGTACTGGCGAAGTATTTCGCGCGACCGGCCTAGCGTTCATAATCGACGCGCATGAGATAAAGCCCGTCTGGCGGCGCCACCGGACCGCAGCGCGCGCGATCTCTGGCAGCCAGCGAATCGGCAAGCCCCTGCGCGCTGAGCTTGCCGAGCCCCACCTCCACCAGCGTGCCGACCATTGAGCGCACCTGGCGATGCAGGAAGCTCCGCGCTTCGAACGTGCAGCTCGCCCCGCTCTCCTCGCTGCGCACTGTCGCAACATCCAGCGTCTTCACTGGCGATTTTGCCTGGCACTGGCTGTCGCGAAACGTCGTGAAGTCGTGCTGGCCAACCAGTCGCTGCGCCGCCTCGTCCATCGCCGCAATATCGAGCGGCCGCGGCACGCGCCAAACGTAACCGCGTTGCACCGTGAGCGGGGCGCGGCGGCAGACAATCTTGTACGTATAAACCCGCCGAACCGCATCGAAACGCGCGTGGAAATCTGAAGATGTTTCCTCCGCGCCGAGCACCGCAATCGGGTGCGGGCGCAAATGCGCGTTAAGAGCGTCTGCGAGACGTTGCGGCGCCGGAAACGCCTTCTCGATATCGACGTGGGCCACTTGCGCCATCGCATGCACGCCCGCATCGGTGCGTCCCGAACCCGTCACGTCCGCGCGCGCGCCAGTCAACTTTTCGACGGCGTCTTCGACGGCGCCTTGTACGCTCGGCCCCTCACCGAGGCGTTGCCATCCGGAGAATGGCCCGCCGTCATACTCGAGCGTGAGCTTGTATCGCATCACGGCGTCAAAGCGTCTGGCGGCACGGCTTCGGCCCCTTTTCTCTTACGCCGTGACGTACGCATCACGCGCCGCGTATGTAGTCCAGCATGGGACATGACCGCGCCCCGCCCGCGCCAGGCGCCCCGCCGTGCGTGCCCAGCAAGCGCATCGCGGTCGATCCCGGCGCCGAGGGCTCCCAGACCACGACATAGGCGGCAGGCTCGCCGCCGCAGAGACCGCCGACACCTTCGGGCTTGGTTTCATTGGTGACGCGATAGACGAGCACGCGCGGCGCTTCGACAGGGATGTCCAGCAGCGCGCGCAAGGTCTGACCTTGCACTTGGGTCGCTGGTGAAACGACGCCGGTGATCGCCGCTTCGACAACGAGGCCGCTGGCGCCGCGCAAAGTCAGCACCTCCTGCTGGTCGGTGTTCTCGGCGCCCGCATCGGGCAAGCGCAGCGAGACGCTCATGGTCAGCTGGCCCGTTGTAGTGCGCGCCGCGTCATTGGCGGGGGCGTATAGAGTATCCGGCTGCGATGCGGGCGCGGGGGCATCCAGGGCCGCACTCTGCGCTGCGCCGTCTTGCGAAGCTTGCTGATCACAGCCGGCGAGCGCCAGCGCCAGCACGACCAAAGCGGTGCGAAATGTCATGTTCGTCCCTCGCGAAGAGTCTTAGCCGCCCGAGCGCGGCGCTTCAATCGTGTCAGCCCAGCCGGACGCCGCGCGGCACAGCGGTTCCACGCAGGAAGGTTTCAGCATCGAGTGGCGCGCGTCCTTCCCGCTGCACCTTGAGCAGGCGCACCGCGCCCTCGCCACAAGCAATTAACATCGCATCGTCCAGCGCCTCGCCGGGCGCGCCGACGCCGGCTTCGGCGCGAGCATGCAACGCCTTGACGCGCGCCCCGGCGAGTTCGAACCAGGCGCCGGGCGCGGGCGCAAGACTGCGGATCTTGGCGTCCACCTCCCATGCGGGGCGCGTCCAATCGATACGTGTTTCGCTTGGCGCGATCTTGTGCGCATAAGTTGCGCCGACGTCGTTTTGCGGCGTTTCCGACGCTTGACCGTGTTCGATGCGCGCGAGCACATCCGTCAGCAGCGCGGCGCCGAGTTGCGAGAGTCGATCGTGCAGTGTCGCGCTGTTATCATCGGGCAGGATTGGCGTTTCGACGCTGGCGAGGATGGGGCCGGTGTCCAACCCCTCATTCATACGCATCACCTGCACACCGGTTCGGGTGTCGCCGGCCATGATCGCACGCTGGATCGGCGCGGCGCCGCGCCAGCGCGGCAAGAGCGAAGCGTGCAAGTTGAAGGCGCCCAGACGAGGCGCATCGAGAATGGGTTTGGGCAGAAGGAGGCCATAGGCGACGACGATCGCCGCGTCGAGATTCAGCGCGGCGAAGGCTGCCTGCTCTTCTGCGCGCTTCAGACTTTTTGGCGTACGCAGCTCGAGGCCATGCTCGATCGCGAACGCTGCGACGGGCGTTGGCCGTTCAAGCTTGCCGCGGCCGGCGCGCCGCGGCGGCTGCGAATAGACGCAGGCGATCTCGTGCCCCGCCGCCAGCAGCGCTTCCAGGGGGGGCAGCGCAAAAGCGGGGGAGCCCATGAAGGCAAGGCGCAGACTCATCGCGTCGCCTTCGCTTATCGCCCCTCAGGGTGCAAGCGCGCTCTGGAACCGCGCTTGGCCGGGACCGGTTTTCTACGCATGAACGACGCCGCTGCAGTCGAACGCGAGGAGGCCCTGCGCGCGGGGCCGCACAAGCTTTCGTTCAGTGATTGGTGGTGCGTGCTCAAAGGCGTCGGCGCGACGATGGAACGGGCGAACCTGGCGCTGATCGCCGCCGGGCTCGCCTTCTTCGGGCTGATGGCGATCATCCCCGGTCTGGCCGCATTGATCGCACTGGTTGGGTTGTTCGGCGATCCGAACTGGATCGGCCAGCAGATCCGCGCGCTCGGCGGAGTGGCGCCGGACGCGGTGGTGACCATCATTCATAATCAGGTGGATCGCCTGCTCGGCGCGCGCAGCGGGACGCTGGTCATTGGCGCCTTGTTCAATCTGCTGCTGGCGATGTGGAGCGCGCTGCAAGGCACACGATGGGCTTTGACCGCACTCACCGCCGTCAATCGGCGCGCCGAGCGACGGCGCGTAGTGGGCCGTTTTCTCGCGGCGGGCACCTTCACGCTCTACGGGCTCGGGCTCTCGGTGCTGGCGGTCGTACTGATGGGCGTGACGCCGGTGCTGCTTGCCTTTCTCAATATCGAGCGCGGCGCCGAATTGCTGCTGCTTGCGCTGCGCTGGCCCGTGCTTGGCGGCGCGGCGGTTGGCGTGGCGCTCATTCTTTATCGCTGGGGCCCGCACCGTCGTCCCCCGCCATGGAAGTGGCTGTGGCCCGGAGCTGTAGCCGCGCCCGTTCTCTGGCTCATTGCTTCAAGCGCTTTCACCTTTGCGCTGCGGGAGTTTCCCGCCTTCGGCGCCGCCTACGGATCGCTGGCGAGCGTCGTCGCCTTGCTGCTCTGGCTATACATCACAGCGATGGTGTTCCTGCTCTGCGGCGCGCTGAACGCCGAGCTGGAATTCTTCGCCAAGGGCGTGCCGACGCAACCAGTGCAGCCCGGCGAGCGCATAGAGCCGCGCATCTCAATCTCAGGCGGCGCCAAGGAAGTGGCGGAAAATCAGGACTAGGCGGCGTGAGCGGGCGCGCCGGTTTGACGCTGCATGCCGGTGAGGAAGAGCCGCAGCGCTTCTGCTAGTTCGCACGCCGCCGCATGCGCTTCGGCGCGCTGCCCCATCGGCAAAGCGTCGAGAAGTTCGCGGCACACGTCGGCGTGCTCGATATCGGCCACCTCGTGCACTTCGAAAAACCGCAGCGCCGCGGGCGCTGTGATGTCGTAACGCTCGACAAGCCCCCGAATCTTCGTCTTGGCGATCGCGGGAAGTTGGCTTTCGTAGGCGTAGAGCGCCGCCAGGCCGGAGGCATAGGAGCGGCGCGACAGACGCCGGAAGGTCTCGATCAGATTGCGTGTCTCGGGGTTGATGTCGGTGGAGCGCACCTCATCTTCGTCAGCGCCAATGGCGTTGGCGAAGCCGAGCCAGAGCGTCGCGTGATCGTCCTTGCCTTCGCCCAAGCCTTCTTCTTCGGCGAGGTTTTCGGCAAGCAGCCGCCGTCCTCGCGCGTCGGGACAATTCGCGTGCACGGCGCTCACCGCGCGCGGGAAAGCTTCCACATGATGGAAGTATTGCTTGGCGTACTCGCACAGCGCCTCGCGTGTCAGCACGCCTTCCTCCCAGGCCTGATAGAAAGGATGGGCGAGCATTGAACGACTCTGTACGGCCGCATCGATCGCCGCCGAGGTGCAAACAAAACCGGCAAACGCTTCAGTCATGGATATACCCCCTGGGTTGGCGCGCTGCGCCTTATTCTCGCGCGAGCATAAGGGCTTCTGCGGACGGTAAAAGGGTCGGAAGCAAGAAAACGCCTAGAGCCGGTGCGACCGTTGCGCAGGCGCCGCCTCTTCATCGGCGAGGCGCTTCGCCTTTTTCAGCTTCTGCAGCGCCTTTTCGCGCTTGAGCCGCGAGAGATGATCTATGAAGAGGACGCCGTCGAGATGGTCCATTTCGTGTTGGATGCAGACCGCATAGAGCCCCTCGGCGTCTTCTTCGATCGGCTCGCCCTGGTAATTCAGGTAGCGCAGCTTCACCCGCGCCGGGCGCTCCACCTCGTCGTAGATTTCCGGAACTGAAAGGCAGCCTTCCTCATACGGCTGGGTCTCCTCCGAGGCCCAAAGGATCTCCGGATTGACGAAAAAGCGCGGCTGTTTGGGCTCGCCCTCTTTCGCGAGGTCCATGACGATGATGCGCACCGGCTCGCCGACCTGGATCGCCGCGAGGCCGATCCCCGGGGCGTCGTACATGGTTTCCAGCATGTCATCCATGAGCGCACGGTGCGCGTCGGTGACGCCGCCCTCAACAGGCGCCGATTTCAGCTTCAGACGCGGGTCAGGCGCAGTAAGGATCGGTCGAATAGCCATCGGTTTCCACAGGTATGGAGCGCCGCGCAGAGCGTCAAGCGCGCACTCTGCAGCGCGCAGGAACTCGCGCGGCAAGGGCGCGTTGGCAGCCCATCGAGCCGCGCTTTGACGGGCGTGGCGGACGCATTCGTGGGCGGGCGTTGCGCTTCAGGAACTTTGTGAGGAGCCCCCCAATGAGACGTCTTTTGATGGCGACCGCCGCAGTGATCGCACTCGCCGTCGCTGCGCCGCTCGCGACAGCTCAGTACACGACCCCGCCGCCGGCCACCGCGCCCTACACCACGCCGATTCCGGACGATCCGAACACGCCGCAGGACGAATCGCTTTCGGCCGAGGCGCGCACCACGGCGAACCAAACCACGCCGCAATACAGCACCATGCAGCAGCCTGCGCCGCAGGATCCCGCGGTCGCCTCTGCGAGCCAGCGTTACGACGCGCCTGGGCAAGAAGGCGTGAGCGCAGCTCAGGCGCAGGTTGATGCAACTCCAGCACAGACCCAGGTTCAGACCTACGGCGAAGCCGAGACCCAAACGTATGCTGCGCGCTCCGGCATGGCGGAAAACGTCGCAACGCCGGCCAGCCTCGAGCGGCATGCCCTTGACGCCGGCATGGACGGTCTGCCGATGACGCCGCAAGAAGTGTGCATGACGCGCGAAATCTCGCTGACAACGCGCGGCGCCGCGCTTTCGCGCGACAAGGAGCATCAGCTGATCAATGCGGCGGACCGCGCCTCGGTCTGCGAATTTCAGCGCGTTGTTCTTGAAAGCCCCAACGGACGCGCCGACGAAGCGCGCCAGCTTTTGATCGAGCACGGCGTCGACGCCAACCTGATCGAAGTCCGCGACGGCGACAGCGCCGGACTAGAAGTGGAGATGATATTCGCCGGCGTCGCCACATCGAGCGAACAATACGCGCAGATGTTCAACACCCAGCAATATGCTGGTTATCAGCCGAGCGCAGCCGCGCAACCCTACGGCGTCGCACCCAGTTCACGTGCTCCGGCGACCACGCCCGCACCTGACGCCTCCTCGTCAGAAGGTATCTGGATGGGCGATCCGAGCGTGCAGATCCCGCAAAATCCAACGACGGAGAGCGTGGACGAGGGCATGAGCCGGACCAGCGGCGAACCGGCAGTGCAGCCGGGTATGCTCGATATTTGACCGAAATCGTGCGCCGCCGCCGGAACATGACACGGCGGCGCACGTTGGCGGGGCGTGCGGGGCGTGGACCACAATCCATGCCCCTTTCGTTTGCGAGATCGGTTGGGGGCGCCAGCGGGGCCGCCGAAGGGCCTGGCGTTTCGCGCGCCGGGCCCTTCTTGCGAGCTCGGGTTAGACTTGCGCTGCGGCAAGCAATCGCGAATGTGGCGCTCGGTGACGCCAGCGCAACTCTTTCGTCTTTCCGGCGCCGCCGCGCTCACCGGCGGGGCGTTGCGCATGCTCTCTTCGCTCGCCGTGCTTGGAGATCCCATAGCGCGCGAGTGGCTCTACACCGCGACCGACGTCCTGCTGCTGTTCGGCGTGATCGGCATTTATCTGGCGCGTGCGGCGCGCCTTGGCTTTCTCGGCCTGGCGAGCTTCGCCATTGCGGTGGCTGCGCTCTCGTTCATCGGCGGGCCGGACGCCGATCCATTTGGCTTCAGCACCTATGAGGAAGGGGCGATGACCCTGGCGATCGCCATGGTGGGCCTCGCCATCGCCTGGCTGCGCGCGGGCGAGCGCCCGCTTGCGGCGCCGCTCTGCTGGTTCGGCAGTGTCATTGTCGCCGGCGTGCTTGGCCTGCTCCCGGCCCCATTGCCAGACTACGGAGTGACTGCTGCGGGACTTCTCTTCGGCGCCGGCTTTGCGGCGGGCGGATTGGATCTGCTCCGCGGGGACTCAGCGCAGCGCGACCAACGCGGGATTGCCGATCTTCGCTGAAGCGCTGGTCCGCACCCAAAACGCCTCATCATCTTCCGCCAGCAATTCCATCGACGGGTCGGGCGCGTCCGCCGGCTCCATGCCCTCGATCTCGGCCGCTACGATGCGTCCTTCGCTGTCGCGTTCGATGGCCGTCACGCGGCCAATCGCCGTGCCGTCGTCGGCGCGGACCACCAGCCCTACGCCGGGATCGGGGGCTTGGCCGCAGGCAGCTAGAAACCCGAGACACAGAACGAGGAGCGCGGGACGAAGCATGACCGATAGAACGCCTGCCGGCGGACCACGTTCCGGCCTTGCGCCTGCTCCGCCCAGCGGCGATATGAGGCCTGCAGGCAGGCGGCGGACGGCCGCCCCGCCAACCCGGTCAGGTCCGGAAGGAAGCAGCCGTAACGGGTTGCGTACGGGTCGCCGTCCTGTCTGCACCCTTGCGACAAATCTTCGTGCCGCGCCGTCAGCCCCACACCGCCAGGACCAGCTCCGTAAGTTTGGACACGGACCAGAGAAAGACGGCGAGCAGCACGAAGCCAAGCCCGCCGGCGACTGGCAGCGCCCAGCGCCGGCACAGCTCCAGGAACGCGCGCTCGTCCTCATCAGGCGGTTGCCAGAGCTCGCTCATGGCGAGGCCCTCCCGGCCCGCGCGGCCGATCGGCGCGCATCCCCCACAATGCGCAAGCCGCAGCGCGAGCCCTCAAAGCAGCAGCTCGGCTACTCTGCGGGCTTCCGGGAAAAACGCAATCGCGTGACGCAGATTTTTCTCGTCCCCGATCAGGCAAACGCGCGATGAAGCATCGCCGGCTCTTCGATATCGGCGATGAAGGCGCGCAATAGCGCGGCAACGTCGGCGGGTCGCTCCCAATGCAAGGCGTGACCAACACCGGCCAGCCGGAAGAACCGCGATGTGCGCAGCGCGCGGCGAAGCTCGTGCTGATCCGATCGCTGGCAATAGGCGTCGCGATCTCCCCAGAGGATAATAGCCGGCGCCTCGCAGCGGCGCGCCGCTTCGCACGGCTCAAAATCAATCAGCCCTTGCACCGCGCCGCGCCAGGCGCGCCCTGGCATCGCCAGCGTTTCGTTTACCACCGTGTCGAGAAAGCGCTGCGGAATCATGTTCGCGAGCGTGCTCTCCTGGAACGCCAGAGCAAACTCGCCGCCACAATTCTCGCCGATCCCGGATACCGCCTCGTGGAGCTCGTTCATGGTGGGGGTATCGCGGAAATGCGCAAAGGCGCCCATCAGGGCGATGCCGGGAATGCGATGGGGATAGTCGGCGGCGGTTTGCAGCGCGATCGCGGCGCTCATGGAGTGGCCGACGAGCACCGCACGTTCGAGCCCGACAGCATCCATGAACGCGGCGACATCACCGGCAAAGTCGCCCATAGCGTAGCCGTCCTCGGGCTTGTCCGAATGGCCGTGCCCACGCTGGGTCAGCGCGAACACGCGCCAGCGGCCTGGCAACAGCGGACGCGTCAGATCGTATGAACGGTGCGAGTCCGACAAGCCATGCAGCAGGATGACCGGAAAACCCTCGCGCGGTCCCTGTTCGACATACGCCAGGCGCACGCCCGTCGACAAATCGGCGAATCTGCAATCGGCATCCATCGTTTAAGTCCTTCAAGTGGTGGACCGGCGGCCGGTGCTGGGGGCTGGGGAGGCCGGCCGCCGGTCCGTTTCAAGCTGCGCGCGATCGGGCGCTCAGCTCGCGGGCCTGACGCGCCAGGCGGCCGGCCCAAGGGCTATGAGGTTTGTGCGCCAGGCGCTCGGCGGCGAAGGCCTCGGCCGCCGGCGCCAGGCCGCCGCGAATGGCTGCGTGCAGCGCCGTCAGCGTGAGGATATCGCGTTGCGCATGGCTGCCGCCGAAACGTTGGGCGATACCGCGCGTGGCCGCGATCTTGTCCACGCACTCGGCATAACGGCCAGCTTCATAGGCCACGAACGCTTCCGCCAACGGCAAGCCGATCATGCGCGTCATCAGCGCATTATCGCCGCCATTGGCGCCCGCACGCCGCATCGCTTTCAGCGTCCGTTCGACATCGGCGCTGCGGCCCGCGCCCAGAAACGCCATGATGCAGTGCAGGTCGTTGAAGGCATAGAAGCCATCCTCCGCGGCGCGCTCCATCACGTTGGCCAGCTTTTCGAAGCGGTCGCCGGTATCGGCGCCTTCGAGTTTCAGGCGCCACAACAAAGCTGCCGCATCAATCCATTCGAGCACGACCTGCGCGCTCGGATCGGGACGCACTTTCTCGTCATAGAACTGAAGCACTCTGGCGAGGTCGCCACGATCGAGATAGAGCAGCGCAAGGTGCCACCAATTATGGTAGGCGAATCCGCTCTCCGGCGCCCAGTGCTGCGCGTTGTTCGCGAGCCAGGGAATGCCGGCGTCGAGATCGCCGCGCATTTCGTTGACGTGCGCCACCGCGTGCACCGCCCAACCGTCGCGCGGATCGGCTTCGACGGCCTGGCGACCGTAGATATCGGCGCGCGCGTAGTCGCCGCATTCTTCGAAGCCAAACGCGGCCATGCCTTGGATGTAACTGTAGCCGTCTTCGCCTTTACGGAATGCGCGAAGCGCCTGCAGCGGCCAGTCGCGCAGTTCGTGCTGCATGCCGAGGAAGAAGCATCCGACATGTGCGAATTGCACAGCCGCGACATCGCGCGGATTTGCCTGCACAATGCGCGCATAGCCCGCCGCGCCCTGGTGATAGCGCCCTTCGGCCCAGTCGCGCGCGGCCTCCAGATGAGCGCGCTCGCGATCGTTGAGGTTGGCGGCTGCGCCGGCCCGCAGGCTGCGTTCCGTTTCCTCGGCGTAGGCTTTGTCCGTGGCTGTCACCAGCAGGCCCGCCCGCAACGCCCAGGCGGCGCCAAAGTCCGGATCCTCCGCAAGCGCAGCGTCGAGCGCGGCAATGGGGTCGCCGCGATAGAGGCGGGTCAAATCCAGCGCCTCGTCGTATTTGGCCATGGCCGCGTGGGAACTGGTCGAGCCGGCGTTGCCGTAGCGATCTTTCAACATGGGGAGGTCTCCTTGGCCGCTGCGCAGCGATTTTCGGCGAAGACGCGAATCCAGCGCTCAGAGGACGATGCTGCGGAACAGCGCGATCGCGCCGCTCCAAAAGAACACCAGCGAGGCCAGAACTGCGATACTGCGTGACATGATCTTTAGTCCTTCGAACGTTCGCTTTCGCGAGCGCTGCAGAGAGGTAGGGCTGCTCTTGAAAATGCGATAGAAGACCGATGGCGCCGACATGCCGGCTATCTAATTTCGCGAGTGAAGTTAGTATGTTACGGGCGTCACAGGCGATTGACGTCCCGATTGGGCTAGTCACGAATCCGTCAGAACCGCACTCGCGGTACAGTACTCGTGGTATGGATTTCGAGATGAGCGTACGCGTCCTTAGCAAAGGCGAAGCAACGCGCGAGCGGATCTGCGCCGCCGCTGAGCAGATCGTGCTGCAAAAGGGCTTCGCCGCCACCTCGCTGGACGAGATCATGGAGGCCGCGGGCGTCACCAAGAGCGGCTTCTTCTATCACTTTCGCGACAAGCACGATCTCGCCAAGGCGCTGCTGCGACGCTACGTCGATCACGACACCCGCATACTGGACGACCTCTTCGCGCGCGCCGACGCGCTGATCGACGATCCGCTGCACGCTTATCTGGCGTTCCTGAAAATGTTCTCCGAAGTCATGGACGATCTGCCGGACCGTCATCCGGGCTGCATGGTCGCGTCCTATTGCTATCAAGACCAGATCTACCATCGCGAGATCAGACAGATGAGCGCTGAAGGCATCATGATGTGGCGCCGCCGCTTTCGCGAGCGCCTCGACGCGATCGCCGAGCGTTACCCGCCGCGTGCGCCGATCGATCTCGATGCACTCGCGGACATGAATATAACCGTTGTCGAAGGCGGCATCATCATTGACAAGGGCGCGGGCGGCAAAGGCGCCCTGGCGCGTCAGGTGCTGATGCTGCGCGACCTGGTCAAAACGCTTTTCAGTCCAACATGAACGACGCCAATCCCACGCTGAGCCGCGGCGAGCGCACCCGCAAGGAGCTCCTCGACCTCGCCGAGATCGCGATCCTGGAAAAGGGATACGCGGCCACTTCGATCGACGAGCTGATCGCCCAGGCCGGCATCACCAAGAGCGGCTTCTTTTATCATTTCGAAGACAAACTGGAACTCGCAAAGCAGCTGCTCCGGCGCGACAACGCCGCGATCGAAGCCGCGTTGCGGACGCTCTTCAAAGCCGCCGAAATAGCGCACCCCGATCCGCTCGACGCGCTGCTCGACGCCATGTCCCGTTATGCGAATGCAGCTGCGGCGTCGCCGACATCGCGGCCCGGCTGCCTTGCCGCCGCCTTCTCCTATCAACACGCGCTGCTCGACGAGGAGATGCAGCAGCTGGTGCGCCAGGGCCTGACGTTCAAACGACGCATCATCGGCGAGGCGCTGGCCCGGGCCGCGGCGAAATATCCGCCGCCTGCAGCACTCGACCTGGATGCGCTGGCCGACATGGCCATCGCCATCGTCCAGGGCGCGATGATCATGGATCGGGTGCGCGATTCGGCGCCGGTTATGCACGCCCAGATGGAGCTCTATCGCACCTATCTGCGCACGCTGTTCGGTCCACCCAGCGCCGCCTGACGCCGCTTTTCCCGGCCAGGGCGCCCTGACGGGGTGGCGTCGTTCCCGTTCTGTATTAGATGTGGGGCGTGAGCGACTCTTCCTCCCTGTTCGGCGATGAAACCGGCGGCTACGTGGTGCTGGCCCGGAAGTACCGCCCGCGCACCTTCGCCGACCTGATCGGCCAGGAGGCGATGGTGCGGACCATCGCCAATGCCTTCGCGCTTGGCCGCATTCCCCACGCCACCATGCTGACCGGCGTGCGGGGCGTCGGCAAGACCACGACGGCGCGCCTGCTGGCGCGCGCACTCAATTACAAATGCGGCGACATCAACGCCCCGCAGGTCGAACTCGATCCGATGGGCGAGCATTGCCAGGCGATCATGGAGAGCCGCCATCCCGACGTGTTCGAGATGGACGCTGCCTCACGCACCGGCATCGGCGACATTCGCGAACTGCTGGAGGGCGTGCGTTACGCGCCAGTCATGGCGCGCTACAAAGTCTATATCATCGACGAAGTGCACATGCTGTCGACCGCGGCGTTCAACGGCCTCCTGAAGACGCTCGAAGAGCCGCCGCCGCATGTGAAGTTCATCTTCGCCACGACGGAAATCCGCAAAGTGCCGGTGACGGTGCTGTCGCGCTGCCAGCGCTTCGACTTGAAACGCATCGACAGCGAGCGGCTTGCCGAGCACCTCGGCGTCATCTGCGCTCAGGAAGGCGTCAAGGTTGATCCCGATGGGCTTGCGCTTATCGCGCGCGCTGCGGAAGGTTCGGCGCGCGACGGGCTTTCGCTGCTGGATCAGGCGCTGGTGCAGAAGCCCGGCGAAACTGTCGCCGCCGCAGACGTGCGCGACATGTTGGGTCTGGCCGATCGCGCCCGCGTCCTCGACCTGTTCGAAGCGATCGTCCGCGGCGATGCGAGGACCGCAATTGGCGAGGCGCGCAGCCAGTACGACAGCGGCGCCGACCCGACGCTCATCCTGCGCGACCTGCTCGACGTCGGCCATGAAGCTGCCCGCGCACAGGCGCTCGGCGCTGAAGCGCGGATCATCGGCGGCGCCGACTGGGTCGCACGCGTGCGCGCGCTCGCAGAGCAACTGAGCCCGGCCCAATTATCGCGACTTTGGCAAATGCTGCTGAAAGCGCTCGAAGAAGCCGCCAAGGCGCCGGACCCGATCGCCGCCGTCGAAATGGCGATGGTGCGTCTCTGCGCGGCGCAAACACTGCCGCCGCCGGAGGACGCCGCACGTCTGCTGCGCGAGGGAGCGCCGTCTTCTTGGACCGCCGGCGTCTCGCCGGCGGTAGCGCCGGCTCAAGACAAGGGAGCAACTGTCAACGTTGCGCCCTCAGAAACCGCAGACGAGACGCCGGCGGCGCAAGATGGCCCTTTCAACTCGTTCGAAGATGTGATCGCCAAGGTCTCGGAAGAGCGCGACATCGAGCTGGAACTCGCGCTCGAGCGCATGAAGGTGACGCATTTTTCGGCGCTAGGTGAGATTGAATATGTGGCGGCGCCCGAGCAGCCGCGCGATCTGGTGCGGCGGCTCAAAGCTTTTCTGGAAGAGCACACGCCCTTCGAATGGCGGATCCGCACCACGGCCGAGCGCGCTGCGCCGGTGGAAAGCCTCGCCGAACGCCGCAAGCGAGAGGAAGCCAAAGCGCTGGATGAATTGAGGCGCCAGCCCTTCGTTGCCGAAGCGCTCAAAGCGTTTCCAGGCGCCGAAATCGTTCAGGTGCGCAGCCTGGTTGACGAGACCGGCCCCGGCGCCGACGTCGCCCCGTTTCCGAAAAGAGAAGCCGCCGCGCCCTCCCCCGCGCGCAAGAAGGAAGCCGACCAATGAAGGACATCTCGCAAATCATGCGCCAAGCGCAGCAGATGCAAGCCAAGATCAACGAGGCGCAGAAGAAGCTGGAAGCCATGGAGGTCGAAGGTTCGGCCGGCGGCGGCATGGTCAAGGTGACGCTCTCGGGCAAGAACGCGATGGTCGGCCTTGTCATCGATCCCTCGCTCATGGGCGACGACCGCGAAATCCTCGAAGACCTGATCAAGGCTGCGCACGACGACGCGCGCCGCAAGCTCGAAGACGCGCAGAACGAAGAGATGAAGGGTCTCTCCGGCGGCCTGGGGATTCTGCCTGGATTCAAGATGCCGTTTTGAGTGCAGGCGCAGCATGACCTCGCTGCGCTCGCCCCAGACTTATTAAGTTTGTTGGACACAAACCCGAAAAGCGGCGTCGTTACGATGATCGGCGACAAGGTCTGATGCGCTCAAAATCCATCACCGCAGCTCCCGAGATCGAAGCGCTCATCGCGCTTCTCTCCAAAGTGCCCGGACTTGGCCCGCGCTCTGCACGCCGGGCGGCGCTGCAGCTCCTGAAGAAAAAAGATCAGCTCATGATCCCGTTGGCGGCCGCGCTTTCCGAGGCTGCTGAGAAAGTCCGCGCCTGTTCCAATTGCGGCACACTCGACACGCAGGATCCATGCGCGCTGTGCGCCGCGCCGGATCGTGACGACGGCCTCATCTGCGTCGTCGCCGAGGTCGGCGATGTGTGGGCGCTGGAGCGCGCCGGCGCATTCAACGGGCGCTACCATGTGCTCGGCGGCGTTCTCTCGGCGCTCGACGGCGTGCGGCCGGAGGATTTGCGGATCGCCAAGCTGATCGAGCGCGCCAGCGCGCCAGGGGTGCGGGAGGTCATCCTTGCGCTTTCCGCAACCGTCGACGGCCAAACCACGTCGCACTATCTGGCCGAGCGCCTGCAACCCCTTGGGGTGACGACAAGCCGGCTTTCGCACGGCGTCCCTGTCGGCGGCGAACTCGACCTGCTAGACGATGGAACTTTGTTTGCCGCCCTGCAAAGCCGCCGCCCCTCCTAGTCACGCGGGTGACGCTCAATGCACTTGGTGCGCGCGCGGGTGACGCGCGGGTCCATGTTGCCGGTTTCGCGAAAGCGCGCGAGCGCGGCTTCGTATTCCTCGTAAGTCAGCGTGCGCGTAAGGCGGTCCCATGTGCATGTGCAGACCGCGCTCTCACTCGGGCAAGAGACCTCGAAGCGCGCGCGCGCCGCTTCGGGATACGAATTGGGCGCGCGCTCACCGCACGCCGCCAGAGCCGCCGCTCCGCTGAGGGCAATAAGCGCCCGCCGCATCGCATCACTCCTACCCGGCAAAACTTGCCGCGCGTCAGCCTCAGTATGCGCCAACAGCGTTAAGGGAGCACATAGAGAAGGCGGTTAAGGCGCCGGCGGCTCGGCCGGCGGTTCAATAAGTTCAGTGCGGCATTCGTCGGCAAAACGCTCAATTCGGGTGCGCAAGCTGTGCGTTTCCTGCTCTTTGGCCGGCAGGCGCTCGAATGCGGCAAACTCATCGGCCGGCAGCTCGCGCTCGATCTTGTCCCAGGTGCAGGCGCAAAACTCGCCTGTCGCTTGCTGCGCCTGGCAGGCGCGCATAAAGTTCAGCTCGTATTGCGGCGGATAGGCTTCGGGCGCCGATTGTCCGCATGCCGCAACCACGGCGGCGGACGCCGCCAAAATCAGACCACGCATGCCTCTGCTTTGACCTTCAGACCGGCCGCTTGCAAGCCGAACTTTTCGCGGGCGCGCCCTGGAATCAATTCGCGCCATCTTCCAGCAATCTTCGACCGATCACTTGTGCCTGAATTTCCCCCGCGCCCTCAAAAATATTCAGGATACGCGCATCGCACAACACCCGGCTGATCGGATATTCCAGCGCGAAGCCGTTGCCGCCGTGGATTTGCAGCGCATTATCGGCCGCAGCCCAGGCCACGCGCGCGGCGAGCAGCTTGGCCATGCCGGCTTCCAGGTCGCAACGCTTGCCGGAATCCTTGCGACGCGCCGCGAAATACGCGATCTGCCGCGCCGCCATGATCTCAGCCGCCATCATCACGAGTTTGTTGGCGACGCGCGGGAAGTTGAAAATTTCCGTGCCGAATTGTCGGCGCTCCAGCGCGTACTGCACGCCCAACTCAAGCGCGCATTGCGCCACGCCGACGGCGCGCGCCGCGGTCTGGATGCGCGCCGACTCGAAGGTGGCCATCAGCTGGCGAAAGCCTTGCCCCTCTTCACCACCGAGCAGATTCGCCGCGGGCACGCGAAAGCCGTCGAAGCCGATCTCATACTCCTTCATGCCGCGATAGCCGAGCACTTCGATCTCGCCGCCGCTTATGCCCGCAACTGGAAACGGATCGCCGTCCCGCCCGCGCGGCTTTTCCGCCAGCAGCATGGAAAGGCCGCGATGATCGCCGCTCGCCGGGTCGGTGCGCACCAAGAGCGTCATCAGGTCGGCGCGCGCGGCGTGAGTGATCCATGTCTTGTTGCCGGTCACGACGTAGTCGCCGCCATCGCGCACCGCGCGCGTTTTCAGCGAGGCGAGATCGGAGCCGGTATTAGGTTCGGTAAACACCGCGGTCGGCAAAATTGCGGCGCTGGCGATCTTGGGCAGCCAGTGCGCCTTCTGCTCATCCGTGCCACCGGTGAGAATGAGCTCCGCGGCGATTTCCGAGCGCGTCCCCAGCGAACCGACACCGATATAGCCGCGCGATAATTCCTCGGAGACGACGCACATCGCTGTTTTGCCAAGACCCGCTCCGCCATATTGCTCGGGGATGGTCAGCCCAAAGACGCCGAGTTCGCCCATGTGCGCGATGATTTCGAGCGGAATGAATTCGTCGCGCAGATGCCAGCCATGCGCGTGCGGCGCGACTTCGGCGTCGGCGAATTTGCGAAACTGATCGCGAATAAGATCGAGGTCGTCGTCGAGGCCGGTATTTTCCACCGTGGCGCGGCCGCGCGCCTGGCGCAGCAGCTCAGCAAGCCTCGACTTCTCCTGTTGCGAAACTTCGAGCCGCACCGTCGGCGCTTCTACGCCGAAATCCGCGGGCCGGATGGTCTCGCCCTGCGACATCGGCACGCCGCCGGCGAGTTGGGCGGCGTACTCGCTCGCCGCCAGCCTCGCCAGCAATTGCTCGGTCTCGCTGAATTTCCCCTGCGCATCGAGCGCTCGCGCCCAATCATGCACCTCCCGCAGGGTCTCCGCATACGTCGCCACCCAGGCCAGTCCGTGCACGATGTGCTGCTCTCGATCCAGCGCCGCGCGATCGAGCTTGCCGCTCGCGCAGACGCGCGGCTTTACAGCAGCGCGCGCCGCCTGCGCGTACGCTGCGGACGCTACGGCAATATCTTCCAGCCGGAACAGAATTTCCCTCATGCGCCCTCACCGGTCCTGATTCAGCTTAGACCGGCCTTTCGCACTTGCGAAGACACGACCGCGCCTTGATGATGACGCCGGACCATGAGTTATCGGCGCAACGAGGTGTCGAATGCAGAAATTGTTGGCGCTCGTCGCCGCAGCCTTCATCGCGGCGTGCGCGCCGCCAGCGCAGCACGGCGCCACCGCGCCGGCCCAGACCATGGATCTGGCCGTCGTTGCGACGCCGGAAGCCAACGCGCGGGTGACCAGTCCGCTCCGGGTTAGCGGCGTGGCCCCGGCGAACTGGTTCTTCGAGAACCAGTTTCCCTTGAGACTTGTTGATGCGCAGGGGCAGGAAATCGCCTTCGCGCCCGCGACGCCGCGGGTCAACTGGACCGAGCCCGGCGACAAGGAATTCGACGCCGAAATCGCTTTCGAGGTCGCCGCCGATACCCCCGCGATTCTAGTGCTTGAGGAGGACATGCCGCGCGAGGACGCCGCGCCGCGGCAAGTGCGCATCCCCATCGTCCTGACGCCGGGCTCTTAAGCGGCTTCACGAGATCTGGCTGAGGAGTGGGGACATGCTGCGAGCGATGATGTTAGGCGCTGGCGTGGTAATGTTGGCGGGGTGCATGGATGCGCAAGACACGCGCATCCAGCGTTCGAACGGCGCCGACGATGTCCGCATCGAAACCCCAGCCCCCGGCGCGCGCACGACCTCGCCGCTGCGCGGCTCCGGCGCGGCTGACCGAAGCTGGTATTTCGAAGCAGTGTTTCCGGCGCGATTGATGGCGCATGACGGCACGATCATCGCGGAAGCGCCGGCGATTGCGGCGAGCGATTGGACGCAAGACGGGCCAGTGCCCTTTAACATCGAGATGGCGTTTACGGTCGACTCGGAAATGGAAGCGACGCTGGTGCTCGAGGAAGACACACCGACCGACAATGAAGCGCCGCGCCAAGTGCGCGTGCCGGTCGTGTTGCTGCCCGGATACTAAACGTCGCCATAGCAGCGAACGCATCGGCCGCCCCGGAGGCATGTAACGCGTCCTGCTTGATGTCGTTGCGTCGCCCAAGCGCCTCCAAACCGCCCTAGCTCATCCAGCGCAAGGTGGTCGGCTGAATCGGATTGACGAAGTCGCGCTTGTCTTCGCGGCTCTTGATCCATTCGCGTTTCAGGCGCTGATACCACTTCGCCTGCACGTCGATGTCGTCGATATAGAGCATGGTCTTCTCGTACTTGAGGCCGGTGTTCTGCAGATCGACCATGCGGCCGTCCTGATCGAGAAATTCCCGGCCGGCCGGAATGAGAACCGGCTTGAGCACATCCAGCAGCGGCGCACGCTTCCAATAGGTCACTTGCGTGATGCGGGTGGACGTCTCGTTCTCCGGCGTCAGACAGGTGAGCGTGAACAGGCGCGAACTCGGGTTCTCGACCACTTCCCAGCGGAAGCCGGGCAACATGAAGGAGATCTCAGTCGTCACGTGACCGCCGAACAGCATGCGATAAGCCAGTGAATTGCCGCTCGGCGCATGGCGTTCGATGGCCCAGCCGCGTTCGCGCGGCACGAAACGTTTTTCCTTAAGGCGTCGGCCGGTGCTGGGGGGGCGCCACCACCATTGATTATGCACATACGGCACGTGCGCGGGGTCCATCAACCCGACCACGGCATTGTCCATGCTCGCGGCGAAGATGCGTTCGATCACGAACTTCGGTTCGCGAAAATCGGCGAGTCCGAAATCCGGCGCCGGTGGGGGTTCGTCTACAAAACGCCGATCGGCCGAGACGTAAATAAGCACGATGCCGTTCGCTTCATAGGTCGGGAAATGACGCACTCGAATGTTGGCGGGCTCATAGGGCTGACCTTCAACCAGCGACGGAATCTGCCGGCACACCCCGTCCTGCGTGCCGAAGCGCCAGCCATGATAGGGACACTCCACCGTCTCCACGCCATCGGTGGTTTCGAGATGGCCCGCCGAAAGCGGCACGGCCCGATGCGGGCAGATGTCCCGCAACGCAAATGCGCGGCCTTCGCGGTCGCGCCCCAACACAACCGGCTCGCTCAGAATCTCGCGCCGGAACATGCGTCCCGTCTTGAGCTCGCGCGACGTGGCCGCGAAGTACCAGAGGTCTCTCAGAAGATCGCTCATTGCTGCGCGAAATACATGATTGAGGCGATGCCGACAAAGCCCAGCGCCGCGGATGCGACGATGGCGCACACGCAGAGCAGGGCATACACGCCGCGCCGAATCCGGATCTCACGCGGACGCGCGCGGTTGAGGGCCCCGCCGGCGTAAAAAATCAGGCCCAGCGCGCCGAGAACGATGCCGGCGAGCGCGAGCAGATAAACCGTCAGCTGCGCGAACAGCAGCACTCAGCGGGCGACGACCGTGACGCGGAACGTCTCAGCGGGCCCCTCGTCCGTCTCCCATGGGCGGCGTTTTTCCAGCAACAGCTCGCCCGTTCCCGTCTCCGTCGCGGAAAACATCAGCACTTCCCAGTGCTGGCCGCCAGCATAACCGGGCTGGGTTTGCTCGGGGATGGTGGCCCCGCTCGCCTCACCGGCGCGCGTGATGAAGCCCGGCATCTGCGCAGGCTGCCAGACATACCCGGCCGTCGGCGTGCCTACTAATTCGACGGCGAAGCGCTGATTGACGCCCACCTCGATTGTCTGGCCATTTTGCTCGGCCGTGATGCGCACGGCGACATCCTCGGGCGTCGGCGCTGGCAGCATGGTCTGCCCGTCCTCCTGCTCCGGCGCTTGCGCCGGCGCGCACGCCGCGAGAGCGAAACCGAGTATCAAAGCGCGCATCATGGCATTGCTCCTGCTTCCATCAGCCCGATGTAGAATCGTATCATGCGTTCGTAATTGGCCATCGAAATGTGCTCGTTGACGCCGTGCAGGCCAGCTAGGTCCTCAGTCGACAGCAGAATCGGTTGGAAGCGATAAACATTCTCGGCGACGCCTCCATAATGGCGCGAGTCCGTGCCGGCCAGCACCAGTCCCGGCGCCACCGGCGCATCCGGCAGCACCGCGCGCGAGAGCGCGGCCAGCAACCCATAGGACGATGACGTCGTGCTGGATATGGACGTCGCATCGCGCGGCGCCTCGGCCCACTCGACTGTCACACCATCGAGATCGGCGACGGCCTCGCGCGCGCGGCGCAGCAAATCCTCGGCGTTGTCGCGCGGATGGATGCGCAAGTTGATCATCGCTGTGGCTTCCGCCGGCAGCACGTTTGGCCGCACGCCCCCTTCGATCATGGTCGGGGCAACGCTCGTCCCGAGCAATGCTTGCGCGGCGGCATCTCCTGCCATGCGATCGTGCAAGAGGGGCGCGAACAGCCACTCGTTCGACACAGCCATTCGGTTTGTCAGTGAAAGTTCGGGCGCCAGCGCGCGCATCATCCCCAGCGCCGGCCCGCCCTCGAGGCGGCGCACGATCGGCATGTCGTGGATGCGAATAACCGCCTCGGCGACGAGCGAAACCGCCGTCTCTTTCGGCGGCATCGAGGAATGCCCGGGTTGCCCGGTGGCGCGCACGCGCAATGTGCCTGAGCCGCGTTCGGAAATGCCGATCATGGCGGCCTGCCCGCCCGTTAGGGGATGGCGTTCCACTGCGGCCATCCCCTCGTCCAGCGCAAACCATGCGCGCACGCCGCGCTCGGCCAGCGTTGCCGCAATTCGCACCGCGCCGTTGTCGCCGCCGATTTCTTCATCGTGCCCGAAGGCGAACAGCATGGTGCGCGTGGGCGCGCGGCCTTGCGCCGCCAGAAACTCAGCCGCCTCCAGGATCGCGATCAGCGAACCCTTGTCGTCGATGGCGCCCCTGCCCCAGACTGCATCGTCGCGGACCACGCCGCCGAACGGATCGACGCGCCACGCCTGCCGCGTGTCGGCCGAAACCGGCACCACATCCTGATGCGCCAGCAACAGCAGCGGCGGCTGGGCCGGATCGCTGCCCGGCCACGTGTAGAGCAGCGATAATTCGCCGATCACCTCCCGCCGCGCCGCGGCATGAAAGGCGGGGTAACGCTGCTGCATCCACGCGTGCAAGGCTTCGAACTGCGCGCGATCGTCTGTCTCCTCGACAAGCGAGACCGTGCGAAAACGAATGGCCTCGCCGAGCCGCATCGCCGCAGCGCTGACGTCCAGCGCGTACTCGCTTGTGTCGGGGATGGGCGCGTCCGCCGGCGGCGGCGGCGCGGTAAACGAAACCGTGCGATAGCCGACAAAGCCGGCGGCGGCGAGCAACAGCACCGCGATGGCGGCGACTATCAAACGAATCATTCTCTCGCGCTCCCCCGCTCGGCGCAGCTTTCCTGCGCCTTCCGGCGGATTGGAGGCGCCGGCGCCCGATCCGTCAATAACGGTTCGCGGCCACGGAACGGGGGAACGCAAGCGCGGTTGTTCCCGTGATGGGAGTCCCAAGATGGCGCGAGACCAGGATTTGGAGGAAATGCTGCACCAGGCGCCGCCCGAAGACGATCTAGGCGTGCAGGAATACCTCAACAGCTTGAAGGAGGCGCTGACCTCCGGCGACGGGGACGCCGTCGCGGAAATGTGGGAGACGCCGGCTTTCGTCCTCGGCCAGGGCATGGCGCGCGTCGTTAGCGCGCCGGATGAAGTGGCGGAACTTTTCGGGGCCGCCCGCGCGCACTATCGCGAGATTGGCATCACCGACACGCGCGCCGAAATCGTGCGCCTTGATGAAATTACCGATCAGATGGTCATGGTGCGCGTACGGTGGCCCTATCTCGATCCGCAAGGGCGCGAGATGGGCGCAGAAACCTCCACATACACCCTCGTGCGCCAGAGCGGCGGCGACTGGAAATTGCGCGTCGCCCTCATGCACGGAAAGGAGGCGGTGAACTGACTATGGAACCGCGGCGCCCGCGTGAGCAGGTTCCCGGATCAAGATTGCATACCTGCCTACAGGAACGCCACTCTCAGGCTGGGGTTTAACCGGCGCCAGTAGAGGAGCTTACCCATGCGCACATTGATCGCCATCGCGGCTGTGGCCGCTCTCGCAGCGTGCGGACAGCAAACCGAAACCGCCACGACAGACGACACCGCGTCGACCGCGCCAACCAGTACGGTGGCACCGCCGCCGGCGACCACGGTGACCATCACCGAAGCGGACGCGCGCAGCCGTATCGAAGCGCAGGGCTACACAGAGGTGACCGGCCTCATGCAGAATCCGGACGGCACCTGGTCCGCCACGGCCACACGCGAAGGCACGACGACACAGCTGTCCGTCGGTCCTAACGGCGTGAACGTCGTAACGACGCCGGCGCCAACAACGCCATAACAAACGTCAAACGGACATACAGCGCTCCGTCTCGCGAGAGGCGGAGCGCTTTCTCTTGGAGCGCCGGCGCCCTCGCCGGCATCCCTCCGCCGTGGTGGTTGTGCCGTCGTTGTGTCGCCGTGTTTCCTTTTCACTCCAGCGACACGGCGTTCGCCCGGCGGCGCTGAGCTAGCTCCAGGGCCCGCCACGCCAAGGCGGCAGCAGTTCGTCTCCCAGCGCCACATCAACCGCCGCATGCGCCAGCAAGCGCGTTGAATCCAACATCGGGAGCGGCGAAGTCTTCGGCGTGACGATCAGCGGAATCTCCGTACACGAGAGCGCAACCGCGTCGCACCCTTCGCCCTTCAGCTGTTCTATGACACGCAAGAATTCAGCGCGGGCCGTGTCAGTAATCTTGCCCAAGCAAAGCTCATCGAAAATAAGGGCGTTCAGCAACTCCTGATCCGCCGCGTCGGGCACGCGCATCTCCAGCCCCTGCCGTGCGAACGCCGCCGGATAGGCTGCCCCCTGCATCGTGTAGCGCGTGCCCAGAAGCGCGATGCGCCTGCGCCCATCCGCTTTCGCGCGCTCAGCCACCACATCGCAGATATGCAGCCCGGGCAAGGGATAGGGCTCGCGCGCCGCATCGAGCGCGATATGCGCTGTGTTATCTGGGCAGACGAAGAAATCGCATCCGGCGTCGGCGAGCCGGCGCGCCGTAGCGCGCAGATGGGCGTCGATTTTGTCCAGCTCCAGAGCATCCCACCACGGCAATGTCGGCCCCATCGGCAAGAGCGACATGGTGATCTCGGGGTGCTCGTGCGCGCCCAGCCGCCGCCCCGCCTCGCGCACCATTTCCAGATAACAAAGCGCCGACCCGTCCGCCGAATGCGCGAGAATGCCGATGTGGAGCATGCGCCCAATTATGAACCGAGGGCGTTTATCCGGCCAGCCCCGCGCACTTTACCGCGCATCGCAAAACTCGGTCGTCCCGAATCGCTTGCTGTAATCCAGGATCGAGGTCGAGTGCGCATCAATGCGAAAGTGAGCCACGTCGGCTTCTTGCATGACTTGTGCGAACTCGGCGATCTGCGGGAATTTCTTCATCATGATAGCGCCGACCTTGGCTCGCTCTCGGGGTCGCTGAGGCCCTCAGGGTATGCCGGTCGCGCCTTGCGCCAGATCAATCAGCCCCGGCTCCCGCTCAGCTCCAACACATCCTCATACGTCCTCAGCCCGCTGCGCTGCGCATTCACCAGCACCGCCATATTCCCCGGCGCGTGCTTGTTATCGAGCATCTTCTCGTGCGCGTCGGGAATCTTCTCCCAGGGCAGCACTTCGCTCATGGCCGGATCGATGCGTCTGTCGATGACTAGCTGGTTGGCCTGGCTCGCATGATAGAGGTGCGCAAAGTGGCTGCCCTGCACGCGCTTTTGGCGCATCCACAAAAAGCGCGCGTCCATGGTGAGATTGTAGCCCGTCGTGCCGGCGCAGATGACGACCATGCCGCCGCGCTTGCACACCAGCACTGACACCGGAAACGTCGCCTCGCCCGGATGCTCGAACACGATGTCGACATCCTTGCCGCCCGTGTGCTCCCAGATCGCCTTGCCGAACTTGCGGCTCTCTTTCATGTAGTCGGCGAACTCCGGCCCGTTCACTTTCGGCAGCTGGCCCCAGCACTTGAAGTCGTTGCGATTGAGCACGGCTTTGGCGCCCATCGACAGCACGTAATCCTTCTTGTCTTCGCTCGACACCACGCCGATCGCATGCGCGCCGCTAACGGCGCAGAGCTGCACGGCAAACACGCCCAGCCCGCCCGAAGCGCCCCACACCAGCACATTCTGCCCAGGCCGCAGCACGTTCGGGCGCCAGCCGAACAGCATGCGATAAGCCGTGGCCAGCGTGAGCGTGTAACAGGCGCTCTCTTCCCAAGTGAGGTGTTTCGGCCGCGGCATCAGCTGGCGCGCCTGCACCTTGCAGAATTGCGCGAATGAGCCGTCGCTGGTCTCGTAGCCCCAGATCTTTTGCGATGGCGAGAACATCGGGTCGCCGCCGTTGCATTCTTCGTCGTCGCCGTCGTCCTGATTGCAATGGATCACAACCTCGTCGCCCGGCTTCCAGCGCTTCACCTTCGAGCCTACGGCCCACACGATTCCGGACGCATCCGAGCCGGCGACATGATAGGGCTGCTTGTGCACGTCCAGCACGGACACCGGCTCGCCGAGCGCCGCCCAGATGCCGTTATAATTGACGCCAGCCGCCATCACGAGAACCAGCGCTTCATCCTCGCCGCACTGCGGCGTCGGCACTTCCTCAAGCTGCATCGCCTGCAAAGGACGCCCGTGGCGCTCTTTGCGGATCGCCCAGGCCCACATCTTTTCCGGCACGTGGTACTCGGGCGGAATCTCCCCGATCGGGTAAACGCTCTTGACCGGTTTCAACGTCGCTTGAGCCATCGCCCTCTCTCCTGGCGACGCGACACTGACTTTTTTTGCTGCACTGCGCAATAAGCGCCCCGACGAAATGACGCGGCCGGCGCGGTAAACGATGATAGCCTTCCGATTCCGCATTAGCGGCATCTGCTGCTGCGGTCGAACAGGAGGCTCTCGTGTCCCTTGAAACGATCATCATCTGGCTCATCGTCGGGGCGATCGCCGGCTTTTTGGCCGGTCTCATCGTGAAGGGTTACGGCTTTGGCATTATAGGAAATATCGTCGTCGGCATCGTTGGCGCCTTCCTCGCGGGATGGTTGCTGCCGCAGCTTGGACTCGGCTTCAGCGTTGGCGGCCCGCTCGTCACCAGCATCCTCTACGCCACCATCGGGGCCATCATCCTGCTGCTGCTAATCGGCCTCGTGCGACGGGCGAGGTAACGGCTCTCACCGCGCCGCCGGACTGCTTCATCTTGCAGCGCAGCATGAAAAGCTGTTCGGTGGCGCGCCATGCCCTTCCAGCACGCCCCCGATCCGCCGTGGATATTCCGGACCTACGCCGGGCATTCGACGCCGGCTGAGTCCAACAAGCTTTACCGCGCCAATCTCGCGCGGGGGCAGACCGGGCTTTCCGTCGCTTTCGATCTGCCGACGCAGACCGGGTACGATTCCGATCACGACCTTGCTCGCGGCGAAGTCGGCAAGGTCGGCGTGCCGATCGGCCACCTCGGCGACATGCGCGCGCTGTTCGACGCCATTCCGCTCGAACGCATGAACACGTCGATGACCATCAACGCGCCGGCGGCTTGGCTGCTCGCGCTTTATGTTGCGCTCGCCGAGGAACAAGGCGCCGATCCCAACAAGCTCACTGGCACCACGCAGAACGACATCATCAAGGAATATCTCTCGCGCGGCACCTACATCTTCCCGCCGGCGCCGTCGCTGAAGCTCACCGCCGACACCATCGCCTGGAGCCTTCACGCGATTCCGAAATGGAATCCGATGAACGTGTGCTCCTATCATTTGCAGGAAGCCGGCGCGACGCCCGAGCAGGAGCTGGCGTTCGCGCTCGCGGCGGCCATCGCCGTCCTCGACGAAACGAAGCGCCGTCTTGGACCGCCGGCGTCCTCGCCGGCAACGCCGCACGCCGGCGAGACGGCGGCGGTCCAAGATATGGCGCTCGTCTTCTCTCGCATCTCCTTCTTCGTGAACGCGGGCCTGCGCTTCATCACCGAGACAGCCAAGATGCGCGCATTCGTGGCGCTCTGGGACGAGATCGGCCGCGAACGCTACGGCGTGACGGACGAAAAGGCGCGGCGCTTTCGTTACGGCGTGCAGGTCAATTCGCTCGGGCTCACCGAGCAGCAGGCCGAGAACAACGTCTATCGCATTCTGTTGGAGACGCTCGCGGTCACGCTCTCCAAGGACGCGCGCGCGCGCGCCGTGCAGTTGCCGGCCTGGAACGAAGCGCTCGGCCTGCCGCGCCCATGGGATCAGCAATGGTCGCTCCGGATGCAGCAGATCCTCGCCTATGAAACCGACCTGCTCGAGTTCGAGGACATTTTTGACGGCTCAAAAGTCATGCACGCGAAGGTCGACGAGCTGACTCAAGACGCCCGCGCAGAACTCGCCAGGATCGAGA
>CAZIOD010000011.1:0-45731 GCA_964540785.1 uncultured Terricaulis sp. | reverse complement strand
CGCGCACTCGGCGCCTATCGCGGGCGGCACTATTCCACCATCGAGTGGAAGTACCGCGACCACGCGTTGTTTTGCTGCTTCGGCCCGTGGCACGAACCACGTTATGCGTGCGCCGTTATTGTTGAACATGGCGGCGCAGGCTCGGCGGTTGCGGGTCCGATCGCGCGCGAGATCATGCGTGCTACGCTGATGCGCGATCCTTCGCGCCGAGCGCCCGCGCGGCTGGCGCAACTGGAATCCGGGAGGAGCGCATGACCATCGCCTCAGTGCGCAACCCGAACACTATTTTCGAGCGTTTTCGCAAACTCAATTGGCCCATTATCACAGTGCTTTGCGCGCTCGCATTCATCGGCGTGCTGATGCACTTCTCCGTCTCGTCCGGCGCCTGGACCGATATGCCGCTGACGCACGCTATTCGGTTTGGCGTCTTGTTGGCGGTTGCCGTATTTGCGGCCATGTTTCTTGACTCCCGTTTTTGGGTTGCGGTCGCCTATCCGCTCTATGTCGGGGCGCTGCTGCTGCTCATTGCAGTCGAACTTTTCGGCGAGACGCGTATGGGCGCCACCCGTTGGCTCGATTTGGGACCGCTATCGCTGCAGCCGTCGGAAATCATGAAAATCGGCATCGTGCTCGCGCTCGCACGCTATTACCACGACCTTGATCCGCGGAAGTCGGGAACGGTGCTCTGGATCATCCCGCCCTTCGTGATGATCGTTGCGCCGGTGGCGCTGATCATGCATCAACCCGACCTCGGCACGGCGATGCTCATTTTGATGGCCGGCGTCGCGATCATGTTCCTTGGCGGCCTTTTGTGGCGCATCCTTGCAGCAGGTGCGATCGTCGCGGTGGGCGGCGCAATCTTTGCGTACACCAGCCTGCTGCACGATTATCAGCGAGAACGCGTCAATGTCTTCCTCGGCATCACCGACGATCCGTTGGGCGCCGGATATCACGTTCTGCAGTCGAAGATCGCGATCGGCTCGGCCGGGCTCACCGGACGGGGTTATCTGCAGGGCACGCAGAGCCAACTCGATTTCCTGCCCGAGAAGCACACCGACTTTATCTTCACCATGATCGTCGAAGAATTCGGCCTGCTCGGCGGCGCGCTTGTGCTCATCCTCTTCGGCGCGCTGATGTGGCTTGCCATGCAGGTTGCGAACCGCGCGCGGTCCATGTTCGGCAAGCTGGCCGCCGCAGGCGTCGCCGCAACGCTCGCATGTTACGTCTTCATCAACACAGCGATGGTGATTGGCCTCGTGCCGGTCGTCGGCATCCCCCTGCCGATCATCTCCTTCGGGGGCACCGCCATGATGACGCTGATGGCCGGCTTCGCCATCGTGCTCTCGATCGACTTGCACCGTGACCAGCATGGCGCGCGCGGATTGCTGTGGTAGCAGCCCTCAGCGCTAGTCCCATTGCGCTCGCTCAGCCATCCAGTCGGTTGCGCGCACCAGGGCGTCGATGATGCCCGGTTCGAGGCTCGAATGGCCCGCATCGTGGATGATTTCCAGCTCCGCCTCCGGCCAGCGCTGTTTCAGATCCCAGGCGTTCGCGAGGGGCGTGCACATGTCGTAACGGCCGTGCGCAATGCGACAGGGGATATGACGAAGGCGCGAAGCCTGATCGAGCAGCCAGCCGTCATACTCGAAGAACCCGTCATTGACGAAGTAATGATTTTCGATGCGCGCGAACGCTTCCACGAAGCGGTCTTCGTTGAAGCGTGAGGGCAGGGCGCTTGGGCCCGCAATGGAGATCGTCTCGCCTTCCCAGCGCGCCCATGCCCGCGCCGCCTGCACTCGATCAGACCAGTCGGTGGACGTGAGCCGCTTGTGGAAGGCGCGCAACAGATCGCCGCGCTCGTCTTCCGGGATCGCGCTGACATAGCGGGCGAAGGCGTCGGGATAGATCTGGCTGGCGCCAGATTGGTAGAACCAGTCGATCTCGCTCTTGCGCAAGAGGAAGATGCCGCGCAACACCAACCCCGCGACGTGCTCCGGATGCTTGGCCGCGTACGTCAGCGCGAGTGTGGAACCCCACGAGCCGCCAAACACCAGCCATTTCTGGATGCCCATTCGCTCGCGCACACGCTCGATGTCGGCGACGAGATCCCAGGTCGTGTTTTCACGTAGTTCCGCATGAGGAGTGGAGCGGCCGCAGCCGCGCTGGTCCATCATGACGATGCGATAGCGCGCCGGATCGAAAAAGCGGCGCATCTCAGGCGATAGGCCCCCGCCGGGCCCGCCATGGAGCGCCACAACCGGGCGCCCCAGTGGATTGCCGCTTTCCTCCATATAAATCGTGTGCAGCGGCGAGACCTTCAGCATCTCGCTGTGGCGTGCTTCGAGGGCGGGATAGAGATCGCGCCGTGGCGGGGTGGATTGGCCGTACATGCGCCTTGGTTAGGAGCGCCGCGCGGCAGGAGCAAGGCGACAGACGATCGCCCCTCCCGCTTTTGTCTCGAAACTGCTAGGCGCGCCGGGCTTGCACGCTCCTTCCGGTCCCGACTCGGTGCTTGGCTCTCGCGCCGCGCGCGTCACTCTGGTGATGTCGCTGCTGTTTTGCGCCTATGGCATGACGCTGGCGTTCTTACCGCGCTGGCTTGAAGTTGAGCGGGGCCTCGACGGCGCTGCCATCGGCGCAATTCTCGCGCTCGCGCAATTCACCCGCATCCTCACCGGCCCGGCGGTCGCCTTCTGGGCCGACGGTGCGGCAGACCGGCGTACGCCGATCCGCTTCGTGATGAGTGCGGCCGTAATCGCTTATGCCGCGTTCTTCTTCCTTGCGCACGACTTCTGGGCATTGCTCGCAATCGGCTTCGTCGCCCTGTCGCTCACCCAGGTGGCGACGCCTTTGATCGAAGCGGCGACGCTCCGCGCGACAGCCGAGGGCAAGATCAGCTACGGGATGGCGCGCGGCATCGGCTCCGTCACCTTCATCATCGCCAATATCGCAGGCGGCGCCCTGATCGCACGCTTCGGTTTGATCGCCGTCGTTGTCTGGACATTGACCTTGCTGTCGCTCACCGCGCTCAGCGCTTGGGCGGCACTAAAGCCTGATCGGCCGCTCACGCGCGTGCGCGGCGCGGCACGCTGGCAGGCGTTAGCTGGGCTGCTGCGCTCGCGCCGCTTCCTGATCCTGATTTTCGCGTGCGGCCTCATCCAGAGCGGCCATGCTTTCTATTACAGCTTTTCCGTCATCGTCTGGCGTGGGCAGGGGATATCGGCCGACATTGTCGGCTTACTTTGGGCTTTCGGCGTCGCTGTGGAGGTGGCCCTGCTTTGGAGTCTTGGCTTTATCGAACGGCGGATTCCGCCGGAGGCGCTGATCCTGATCGGCGCGGGCGGTGGCTTTCTGCGTTGGCTCGCCATGGGGTTCGCCCCGACCGGGCTCGTGCTCTGGCCGTTACAAGCCTTGCACGCACTGTCGTTCGCCGCCGCGCATGTCGGCGCCATGCGGCTGCTTTATCGCGAGGCCCCGGATTCTAGCGCGGCGATGGCGCAGAATATTTATGCGGCCTTATCGTCAGGTCTGATGATGGGGGCGGCCACCCTGCTCTCGGGCGTCCTCTATGACGCGATCGGCGCGGCGGGATATTGGGCCATGGCCGCGCTGGCGCTTAGCGGCGGCGCGCTCGCGCTTCTGCTTGTTCCTTCCCGGAAGTACGGTTCGGCAACGACCCGTTAAGGAATTCCCCTTGCGCGCGAAGCGCCCCGCGCGTGCGGCCATTCTTTGCCTAATATTTTCTGTTAGCCGGTATCACGTGAGAGGTTTCGGTCAGGCCGCGGCCAGAGCCGCGTTCCTGAGATCTGATCTTCGTCGAAAGAAGTTCGGCGACGCTGGGGAGCTTTAATGGCCGCTGAGGCCGCCTTTGATTTTCGCGATGAAGACCGCGCACCTGTCTGGGCCTTGCGCGGTGACTGGACGGTGGACACCATCGCCGGCCTCGAAGACGCATTGTCTGACGTCGCCCGGCGTTTGGGTCCCGGAGCTGTTGTCGACGTCGCCGAGCTCGGCCGCATTGACGTCGCAGGCGCGTACGTCATCGACCGCACGATCCGGGAGAGCGCCGCCGGCGACCGCGAGCGCATCGCGGTGCGCGGCAAGCACGACCAGGCGCTCTCGCTGCTTGCCGCCGCGCGCAAGGCGGCCAGCGAGCCCGCCCCAGAACCCGAAGGCGCCAAAGGCTTTATCGGATTTCTGAACACCCTCGGCCGCGTCGTCGCCGATATCGGCGACGAGATCGTGGAAAGCGTCGGCTTCTTCGGCGAGACGTTGGTGCTGCTATTGCGCGTGCTGGCCAAGCCGAACCGCATCCGTTGGGTCTCCGTCTTTCATATCGCGGAGGCGGCTGGTCTCAACGCGTTGCCGATCGTCGCGCTCCTCTCCTTCTTCATCGGCATGGTCGTCGCCTATCTTGGCGCGCGCATACTTGGCGACTTCGGCGCATCCGTGTTTACGGTCGAACTCGTCGCCTTCTCAGTGTTACGCGAGTTCGCCGTGGTCATCACGGCCATCCTGCTCGCCGGCCGGACAAATTCCGCATTCACCGCGGAGATCGGCGCTATGAAGATGCGCCAGGAGATCGATGCGATGCGCGTGATCGGCATAGATCCGATGGAAGCGCTCGTCGTCCCACGCGTCCTCGCCATGCTCGTGATGACGCCCATTCTCACCTTCGGCGCCATGATGTCGGGCATATTCGGCGGCGTCTTGGTGGCCTGGGCGGAGATTGGCGTCAGCCCGAACATGTTTTTTGCGCGCGTCTCGGAGGTCGTGCCCGAACAGCATTTCTGGGTGGGCATCGCCAAGGCGCCCGTATTCGCCATCGTGCTCGCCGTCATTGCCTGCAAGCAGGGCCTCTCCGTCGGCGGCGATGTCGGCTCGCTTGGACGGCGGGTGACCACGTCCGTTGTGCACGCCATTTTCATGCTCATTCTCTTGGATGCGCTGTTTGCGCTTTGGTACCTGGAGATGGGCTGGTGAGCGAAGACATCGCCATTCGGGTGCGCGGACTTGTCACTCGCTTCGGCAAGCAGACGGTGCACGACGGACTCGATCTCGACGTCCGCCGCGGCGAGATACTTGGCGTGGTCGGCCCATCCGGCTGCGGCAAGTCGGTGCTCCTGCGCGAGATCGTCGGCCTGCAGGAGGTGACCGCGGGCGAGATCGACTTTCCCTACCACGATGCGCAGGGCATTGAGCCGCGCGTTGGCGTGATGTTCCAGGACGGGGCGTTGTTCTCCAATCTCAGCATTCTGGAAAATGTCGAGGCGCCGTTGCGCGAGCACACGCGGATGTCGCCGGGATTGCAGCGCGAGATCGCTGCCCTAAAGCTGTCCATGGCCGGTCTTGGCGCAGATGCCCATCACAAGCGGCCGGCGCAGATTTCCGGAGGCATGCGCAAACGCGCGGCCGTTGCGCGCGCGCTCGCGCTCGACCCCGAACTATTGTTCCTCGACGAGCCGACCGCCGGCCTCGATCCCATCTCCGCGGAGAACTTCGACCTTATGACGCGGGACCTCGCGCGTTCGCTTGGGCTAACTGTTTTTCTCGTCACCCACGACCTCGACACGCTGCACGCGACCTGCGACCGCGTAGCGGTGCTTTATGGCGGCAAAGTCGCCGCCATCGGAACGATCGACGAGGTCGCGTCGGGGGCGACCGGGTGGGTGAAGGATTATTTTTCAGGACCGCGTGGCCGCGCGGCAAGTCGCGGCGCGGGAGGTTGAGCATGGAAACCAAGGCCAATTTCGTCCTCATCGGCGCCGCGACCTTGATCGGGGTCGCGCTCATCATGTTGTTCGCGATGTGGATCGGCGGCGGTCAGTTCAACCGCGGCTGGAACGAGTACGACGTCGTCTTTGACGATCCGGTGCGTGGGCTCACCGAGGGCGGCGAGGTCCGCTTCAATGGCATCAAGGTCGGCGAAGTCACCGATCTGCGCATCGACCCTGACAATACCAACCGGGTGATCGCGCGCATTCGCGTGTCTGACGACGTGCCGGTGCGCGAAGACAGCGAAGCCCAGCTCGAGCCGATCGGCCTCACCGGCGTCACGCTGATACAGCTCACCGCCGGTTCGCCCTCAGCCGATCTGCTGCGCCGTGGTCTCGGCGGCCCGCCGCCGCGCATTCGCGGTCGCGGCAGCCAGATCGATGTGATCGTCGCGCGAGGCGAGGAAATAGCGCTGCGCGCCAGCGAGGCCATGGCTGCGGTGCGCGACCTCCTCACCGAGGAGAACATCCAGCGTGTCACCGACATCCTGACCAACCTGGAAACCGTCTCGCAGCAACTGGCGGCGCGCGACTCCGTCGTCACACAATCGGGAGAGGCCGCACGCGAACTCGCCGTACTCGCACGTCAGATGCAGCGCGACCTGGCGGAACTCGACAGCGCCATCGTCGGAATCAACGATGCGGCGGCGGTCGCATCCGGGCAAACGCTGCCGGAGCTGGCGCTCGCGGCCGAAGAGATTCGCCGCGCGGCCGCCGGCGTTTCTCGTGTGGCCAACAATCTGGAAGAAAACCCGTCCGTCCTGACGCCGCGCAGCCCGCGGCCTACAGTGGAGCTGTCGCAATGACGCGCGTCCTTCTTGTCGCTTCGCTCATGCTGCTTGGCGGCTGCGTCTCGCTCTTGCCCGAACCGCCGCCGCCGCCGCAACTTTTCGCGCTGGAAGCGCACGACGTCGAACGCCTTCAAGGCGATCGTATCGACGCTGTCATCGCCGTGGCGGCGCCTGGCGGAGAGCGCGCGATCCTCGGCACGGACGTCATCTGGCGCAGGGGCGATCAGCTTGCGTTTGTCGATCGGATGCAATGGTCCAACCGCGCCGAATTCGCGCTCCAATCCATGCTCGTGGAAACGCTGAACCGTCAGGGCCGCTTCTTGGCGGCGACCCATTACGGCGAAGCCCGCTCAGAATACGAGATCCGTTGGACCGTACTCGACTTCGAAGTGCGCGAGGATATGATGCAAGCGCGTTTTGTCGCCGATGTGAACCTCATCCGCGGGCCCGGTCGGCGCATCGTCGCCCATGAAACGGTGAGCGCAGAGGCGCCGGTATCGGGTCGATCTCAAACGGCCGTCGCTCAAGCGCTTGCGCGCGCCGCCCGGGAGGCCAGCGCGCGCATCGCGGTGTTTGCGGCGGAAGCGGCGGCGCGGGAAGAGACCAGCGCCGCCGCGGCTCACTCACGACGCTAAAGCGGCGTCGATCAGGAGAAAAGCGCGGACCAGGTCCGAGCCTTCGGTCTTATTTTCGCTCTTTGCGAGATCGGGACGCGAGCGGAACTGCGACGCCAGCGTGTGCGCGTCGCCATTGCGTTTGACGTGACGGGCGATCCGCGTAACCGCGCCCGGCGCCGCATCAATCACGGCCCGGCGGCGCGCTGACGCGCCTTCGCGCGAGCACCGGGCAATGCGCTCGAGGTCGCCCGCCGCGAGCACGTCGTCGAGGTCGACCCCGGCCTTGAACACCAGATCGACGACGTTGGACTTCAACTCGTCGTCTGAGTTTCTGCGCGCCGGCGTCGCGAACTCGACGAGGCTCGAGTCCGCGGACGCCGTCTCGTTGGCGACTTCGCTGCGCGAGGGCATGAAATTGCCCCAGCCGCCAAAACCTTTGAACAGGTTGCGCGGCTGCTCGCCAGTCGAACGCGCTGCGCTGCGCGCCATGGCCGCGTTCGCCGCCGCGTGCAGAGACGCCGCTTCCGCTTGAACCATGACGGGCTCCCGCTTGGGTTCGCCCTTGCGGGAAGGCGCAGGACGTTGAGCGGCGACGGTCTTTCTCGCTGTGGCGGTCGAAGCAAGCGCCGTGAGGCGCTTTTCGATCGAGGCCGCATGATAGTCCGCAGCCGCCTGGCTTTCTTCCGACGCATGACGCGCAGCCTCAGCAGCTTCTTGCAGCTTGGTCAGCGTCTCCACGGCGGCATCTTGCAGAGCCGCCGTTTCCGCACGGATCAGTTGTGCGGCGCGCTTGGCTTCTGCGACCGCCGTACGGGTCGTTTCACGAACGGCCCCGGCGGTTTCGTTGGCGGCAAGGACCGCTTCGGCGGTTGATTTCCGCGCCGTCTCGGTCAGGCGCGTCGCCTCGGACAAGCCGTCGAGCATTTCCGTCATCGTGCCATTGAGCGACGCGGTGGCTGCAGCGGCCGCATCGGCCGCTTGGTGGAACTCAGCCGTGCGCTGGCCGAGGTCGTTGGCCGAGTCCGCGAACGAGGCGAGGTGTGTGGCCAGCGCAGCTTCCGCTTCACCGACTTCCGTTTTCACCAACTTCGAGGCTTCGCGCATCAGGCGCACTTGACGCCCGATCGAGCCGGCCAGCGTTTCGGTCTGACCTTTGAGGTCGCCATTGAGGTCGAGCAGGGCCTCGCGTTCAGCGCGCAGCGCCTCCGCCATCACCTGCGTGTTCTCGCGCGAGGCTTCGACCGCGTCGCCGAACAGCGCGGCGTTGCGCTGTGCCGCCGCCTCGAGTTCAGCCATCCGGCTCAGCGCCGCCGCGACTGCGTCGTTCAGGTTTTCGATCTCATGCTTGACCGTGTTGGTGAGGCGGTGAGCGTCCCCTTCGGTTGCGTTGAGCGGCAGCCGCGATTGGCGGGCCATGCGGGTCAACTCGACAGCGAGCTTGCGCGCCTTAAGCGCTTCGCCCGCGGCGGACGCCGCAACCCAGAAGAGCAGGGCGGGACCGAAAGCGAGCGCGATCAGGCCGGCCTGCATCGCCGGGTCCATACTCATCACGCCGTCGAGGCCAAAATAGCTGATCGGCCCGCCGATGGCGGCGGCGATCCATGTGAGCGCCGCCAGACCGCCGGCAAATCCCGCCCAGGAAAAACCGGTCTTTACCTTCTCGGGTTCTTCCTTGGGCTCTTCGATGGCGAGCATGGCCTGCGTCGCCGTTGGTTCGAATTCGTCGAGTGCGATCTCGTCGGTCGCCGCTTCGGGCTCGCCGAAGGCGTCGAACGGGTCGCGTTCGTCTTCATTGTCATCGTCGAAATACATTGCCGCAACTCCGTCGCGCCCGGTGTGCGGGCGTTAACGGGCTCGGCTGCAACCGCCATGCCAGCGAGGCGAGCGGCATTCTCCAGCCGAGCGTGCGCCGATTTGATGCAGCGGGCGCACGCACCGTTCTTTGCGCGCGAGAATTAAGGTTGATGGTTCGATGTCAGCGAGCGGCTTAGCCGGCGGCGGCGTCGATGAGCAGGAACGCCCGGGTTGCTTCCGCATTCATTACGGCCCGGCCGCGGCCGATGAGTTCGGCGATGCGCGCGCCGTCCATGCGCAAGAACAACATGGCCTCCTGGTTGGCGCCCGTGTCGCGCGCCAGGAATTCTCCCAATTCGCGCGTGGCGTCCGGCGCGGCGTCACGCACGGCGCGGCGACGCGACTGCGTACCCGAGCGCGCTCGCTGGGAAATGCGCTCGAGGGCCGAAGGCGAGAACACCTCGTCGAGCTGGATTCCGGAGCGTCCGATGACTTCGACAATCGGCAGCGCCGGCGTCCCGCGGGGCTCGGCAATCTGACGCCGCAGGTGCGCCACCGCATCTTCCGCCGGCTCGCGCACGCCGGTCCGTCGATCGTCGTCGACGTTGGAAAGCAGGTCACGCCAGGTCCAGTTGCCGGAAGGCGTCGCTTCGCGCTCGCCAAACATCGGCGGCGGCGTTCCCCGTTGAGGGGCCGGCGCACGAGGCGGCGGACCCTCGAGGGGATCGTCTTCCTCGCGCCAGGACCGGTCGTAGCCCGGCGTCTGCGCGGCAGGCGGATCCTCAGGCGCCTGCGCCGTACGCGTACGCACGCGCGGCTTCTGCCGGCGTTCTTCTTCCTCGACCGCGGTCCGCGCGCCGATGGCCGCCTCTCGCGCTGCATTGGCGGCGTCGCGCAATCGCTCCAGAGCGACAGCCGCCTCTCGCTCCACATTGGCCGCTTCGCCGCGGATGAGGTCTGCCGCACGCTTGGCGTCATCAATGGCGCGAATTGTTGTGTCGCGTACGGCGCCCGCCGTGGAGTTTGCCGCAAGTGTTGCCGCGTCTGCCGATTGGCGGGCGGCGTCGGTGAGGCTGGTAGCTTTCGCCAGCACGTCGAGCGCGTTTGAGAGCGCCGATTCAAGGCGCAGCGCGGAGTCCGCGCTGGCCTGCGCCGCGCCGGTCAGGTGTTGCGTACGGTCGGTGATCAGCGCGGCGGCCGCGCCGAACGAGGTCAGCCGGTGATCTAGCGCCTGGTCCGCTGCGCGCACTTCCGCCTCGGCCACACGCGCCGCTTGGGAGATTTGCTCGGTATGTCTGGAGATCGAGTCCCCGATCGTCTGCGCCCGGTTCGTAAGCTCCTGCGAAATGCGCAGCAATTCCTCGCGTTCTCGCTCCATGCCTGTGATCATCTGGTTAGCGCCGGCCTTGGCCTGATCGCTCATACTCTCGACGGCCGCGGCTTGGCGCGCGATCTGGCCCTGAACGTCCGCCAATCGCGCGAGTGTCTGTTCGAGTGCGTGGTCCAGCGTCGTGATCTCGCCGCGCACGCTCATTGCCAGTTGGCGTGCCGCATCTTCGGCGCTGCGCTCGGGATTGAGCAAGCGATCGGCCGCGTCTGCGAGGCGGCGCGCTTCCGCGCGTGCGCGCGCGCTGTCGCGCGCCGCCAGGCCGGAGAACCACGCCATCGATGCAGGGAGCAAGGCCGCAGCGCCGATTGCAGCGATCTCCACGGGGCTTGCGGCCATCAGCCTGTCTAGACCCATCAGTGCGACCGCGGCGGCGAGACTGCCAGCGATCCAGAGGCCGCCGACGACCAGGGCCAAGGTGAAGATCAGTGCGCCGGTATCGGCGCGTGGGTCGTCAGGTCCGGTGTCAGGCGAAGTCATGTACGTGCGTCCCCGCGAAGCCGCGCGCGGCGCAGCCCAGACGCGCGCGTTCACACATCAACCGAAACGCAACAAGTTGGACGTTTCAAGGGCGAACGTCCGCAGCGGCATACCGCAAGCTGCGGTTGAGCTGTGTTAGCGGTGATGCTCGGTCTGGCATGCTTCGCCGGCGCAGTTCGGTGCGTCCGACGTACGCGTGTTGTCCATCGTGACGCCGACCCACGCCAGTGCGGCCGCGATAAGGAAGTCACGCAAAGCAATCAGAACTGCCAACATTGCCCTCTACCTCAATGCAGCGTCGCCTACATGCGCCCGGCCCAGCGCAGCTACAAGCTTCTGGCGTCACGCTTGGCGCCGAATGATGAAGCCTGTGCTACAGATGCACTCTGCTCTGCTGTCGGATGCGAGGCCCTTGACCGGCGCAAGACGCGCGCTAGTTTGCGCGTGATGTTACAACATAACGCCGCTCGCGCGCATATCGCCCACGCCGCCGTCGTTGGGATGCATGCGATCTGCTGCGGCGTGCCGACCCTGGCTCTCTTTGCCGCCGCGCTTTCGGGGACGGCCTCAGCGACGATCTTAGCCCCGGATTATTTTCAGGAATTTCATCGGCTGCTGCACGGTTACGAGGTCTGGATCCTGGGGATCTCGGCGGGTCTGGTCGCACTTGGCGCTTGGTTTGAAGCCTCCATCCGGCACGGCCGAGAGGATGGGTTTCCGTGGCTTTTCGCGCTGTCAGTCTCGTGTTTCCTGCTTAACGCCGGGGTAATCCTGCTTCACTAGCCCTAGCGCTTCGGCTTCAATAGATGCAGCGCCAGCGTTCGGAAACGCCGCACATCGTCGGCTCCCGCTGGCGCAGCGGTGCTGGCCCGGCGCAGGCCTATGCCTTCAAGCGCGGCCATCAAGATCTCGGCGGCATCCTCCGGGCGCACCGCGGGGTGAATGGCGCCCGCCCGCGCAGCCTTCTCGATGGCGGCCGTGACCCGGCTAAGCCCGATCTGGTCGCGGAGTGTGAGAGCTTGCGCCAGCGCCGCCTCGCGCGTCGCCTCGGCCCGGATATCGGCCAGCAGCACGCCCTCGCCATCGCGTTTGAACGTGGCGAAGAATACGCGCGCCGTCTCGGCCAGTCCGTCAACTAGGGCCTCGGCGTCGGTCAGCCCATCGAGCATCGCCTGGGCCGCTATCCACGCGTCTACTGCAACGGCGGCGACGATATCGGCTTTGGAATCGAAATAGCGGTAAAGGGCGCCCGGGCTGATCCGCGCCTCCGCACAAATTTCCTCGATTGTCGTTTGCCGAAACCCCCGCGCGCGAAAGCAGATGCGCGCCGCGTCCAGGATCTGGGCGCGGCGGCGCTCGGGCAGGGCAGGGTCGGCGAGCCTGGGCATCTGTTGGTAGTACGGGCCGATTCTGACCGCCGGTTTAGGGTTAATTCATCCCCCGCTGGCAGCGTCCCCAGCAATGGGACTCGTCTGCCGGGGCTTGCAGCGACATGACTGATACGCCGCCAACGGCGCTGGCCAACGCGGCCGAGACGCGCCGTCGCGAGATGCCGGCCTCGGTCGCGCTGATTATTCTGACCGGCGGCATCGCCGCCGCCACCATGGGCGGACCGGGCCCGGTCGGTTGGGCGGCGATCATGTCGCTGCTGCTGATTTTCGACACCGAACTCTATCGCCGGCTCGATCGCGCCGAAGTGCGCATCGAGGGCGCCGTGATGGCGGGGATCGCGGCGTGGTCGTTCGCCAGTTCGATGTTCTACGCCGTGCTGCCGCTGACGCTCTGGTTGAACGGGCAGGCCGCCGGCGCGGCGGCGGCCATGGTGCTATGGGTTGCCGGCGTGGTGCGTCATTTCAGCAAGGGGCAATCCGGCGCGCTGCCCATCGCGCTTGCCGGCGCGGCGCCGCCGGCGCTTTCGCTCCTCTTCGCGCCCCTTTTGATGGCGGGCATGACGCAACGTCCCGATTGGGACATGGCCATCATCGCCGCGATCGGCGGATTTGCGCTAATGGCTTACGTCACCGCCGCACGCCTGAGCGCCGTCGAGGCGGAGCAGACGCTGCGCAAAGCCCAACGCGACGAAGATCTTCAACACACCTTGGCGGACCAATTACTCAACCACGATTCCACAGCAGTCGTGTTGCTTGACGAAAGAGGCAGAGTGGTCGCCGTCAGCAAGAGCGTGCTGAACAATCTGCGGCGCGACAACGTGTATGGGCTGCGGTTCGAAGACATCGTGCCGCTGCCGCAGGACAAGTGGCGCGACGCCTTTGCACGTTCTCTAAAGGGGGAATGCGTCGTCCACAGCGAAGAAGAGCTCGTGCTGCCGGCCGGTCGCGCGTGGTTCGATTGGGAAACCCGTCCGTGGCGCGGCGAGGACGGGCAGATTCGCGGCGTTTATGCTGCAGGGCGCGACATCACATCACTCGTGATCACGCGCGCGGAAGCGGCGCGCACTGAAAATCTTCTGCGGATGGCGCTTGAAGCCAGTGGCGGCGTCGTTTGGGACGTCGACTACAAGACCAAGTCCATCACGTGGCATGGCGATCAGAGTATCCTTGGGCTCGGCTTTACGTTCGAGGAGTTTGATAAGAGCACGACCAAGGTCATCCATCCGGACGATCGTCTGGCCATTCGACAATACTTCCTAGACATCGCCGCGGGCGCGTCCGGGCGCATCGAACATCGCGTTATCAAAACGGACGGCACGATCACCTGGGTGGAAACCTGGGCGCAAAGGGTGTTGGGCCGATCCGGAGGGATGCGGAAATTCATCATCCTGTCGCGCGATATTGGCGAACGAAAGCGTCGCGAAGCGGCGTTCATTGCGGCCATGCAGAGGGCGGAGGCGGCTTTGCGCGCCAAACGCGCGCTGTTCCAGGACATCGAGTGCGCATCGTCCGAAGAGCAGGAAGCGAGCGTCGAGCAGTCCGATATCAGCGTGGACGACATGTATGACCATCTCGCCGGGCTGATCGAGGAGATGGATGCGCGGGACGCGGTGCTGGCGGAAACGTTGGCCTCGTTACGCGCCGCGCGCGAGGCGGCGGAGGCGGCAAGTGTCTCGAAGTCGCAGTTCCTGGCCTCGATGAGCCACGAGTTGCGCACCCCCCTCAACGCGATCATCGGCTATTCCGAAATCCTGCTCGAGGAAGCCGAAGCCGATGACCGGCAAACCGACATCGCCGATATTCATCGGGTGCTGACGGCCGCACGACAATTGCTGCATCTGATCAACGACATACTGGATCTCTCCAAGATCGAAGCCGGACGCATGGAGATTTCCGCTTCCGGTTTCGACATCGGCGCCATGATCGAGGAAGCGGTTGCGACCGTGCGGCCTACCATCGAAAAGAACGGAAACAAGCTCACGCTGGAGCTGGGTAGCGGCCTCGGAGCGGCGCACACCGATTCCTTCAAGCTCAATCAATGCCTGCTGAATCTGCTCGCGAACGCCGCGAAGTTCACCACTCAGGGTGAGATTATCGTGCGTGCGCGCCGTGCTGCGGCTGCCGAGGGTGACTGGGTCGAGATCGATGTCAGCGACACCGGCATTGGCATGACCGATGAGCAGCTGTCGCGGCTCTTCAATGCGTTCACGCAGGCGGACGCCTCGACCGCGCGCCGGTTCGGCGGCACCGGGCTCGGCTTGGCGATCACGCGACGCATGATGGAATTGCTTGGCGGGGAGGTCACCGTCGCGAGCGTACACGGCGCGGGTTCGACCTTCACGTTGCGCTTGCCGGCGCAACTTCGTCTGCCGGCGGCGACGCCGGACCGTATCGAGGCGTCAGCTGCAGCCGACAATGGCATGGACCGCGTGGTGCTCCTCATCGACGATGAGGAAAGTGCGCGTGACCTCACCACACGCGCGCTTGCCCGGCTCGGCTTCCACGTTCGCACCGCGTGCAGCGGCCACGACGGCATTGCCATGGCGGAGACGGCTGACCCCAGTCTCATCCTGCTCGATATCAATCTTCCAGACATGAGCGGATGGGACGTGCTGGAGACCCTGCAACGGCGCGGTCTCGCCGACATCCCCGTAATCGTGCACTCGGTCGACGATGACCGCAGCCACGCGTTGGAGGCCGGCGCATGCGAACACCTCTTGAAGCCCGCCGATCGCGATGTCCTTGCCGCTGCCGCACTCCGATATGCGCGCGTCAAGGCTGCAGACTTAAGTACCGCAACCAATTCTACAGGATTCGAGACGAAAAAGACTGCGTGAGGCCGCTATGCGCATTCTGATTGCAGAGGACCACCCGGACAATCGCGAGATGCTGACGCGTCGCCTGGAGCGCCGCGGCTATGAGGTCCACGTTGCCGAAAACGGCGCCGAAGCCGTCGAAAAAGCTAAAATCTGTTCACCTGATTTGATCCTGATGGACATCTCCATGCCGATTATGTCCGGCATTGAAGCGACGCGCGTGTTGCGTCAGACCCCGGATGTCAGCGGCGTCAAGATTGTCGCGCTCACTGCGCATGCTATGGAAAGCGCGCGCCGTGAGTGCATGGAGGCGGGGTGCGACGACTTTGCCACCAAGCCGGTCGATTTCGCGGGCCTCGTGGCGCTGATCGAGAAATACGCAGCTTGAGTGGTTAGCGTCGATCAAGGTTATCGAATTACCAATCGAAAAAATGTGAGCTGCTCTGCGCGTATTAGCGCGCCCTCAACCAGCCGACGGTAAATTCGTCCGCTGGTATGGTGTGACGGGTGCAGGGGGGCGAATGTCCTCGGCGCAAGGCAAAGACGGCGCGTCTGCGGCGACGCGTCTCGGCCGCATTCTGCTGGTCGACGACCAGGCGCAGAATCGCGACATGCTCGGCCGCCGTCTGGAACGGCGCGGCTATGAAGTTGTGCTGCGCGATACGGCCGTCGGCATCGAAGAAGTCATTGCCGAGGAGAATATTGAACTGGTCCTGTTGGACTGGATGATGCCGGAGCGTTCGGGGCAGGACGCCTTGCACGGCATTCGCGCGTTGCACGACGCTGAGCACGTGCCGGTGATTGTCGTGACCGCACTGGACGACGGAGACATTGTCTCCACTGCGTTGGAGGCGGGCGCCAACGACTACATCTCCAAACCCATCGATTTGCGCGTGCTGACCGCGCGGGTGAAGGCCCAGCTCGATCGCCGCAAAGCGGTGCTGGACCTAGACGCGATCCGCGACAACCTCGAACGCACCGTCCAGGAACGCACACACGAATTGGTCGCCGCGAACGAAACCCTCTCGGCCGAGATCAGCGAACGCGAAGCCGCCGAAGCGCGGGCGCAGTCGTTGGCCCGTCACGATCCGTTGACCGGCCTTGCGAACCGACGCCACTTTCTTGAAGAGCTTGATCGCCGTCTGGCGCTGATCGGCACGGAGTCTTGCGCCTTCGCGCTGTTGTTCGTGGATCTGGACCGCTTCAAACCGATCAATGACGTGCATGGCCACGCGATTGGCGATCAGCTGCTGCAGGTGATTGCAACGCGTCTTGCGAGCTGTTTGCGCGATGACAGTTTCGCAGCGCGCCTCGGCGGCGACGAATTCGCCGTGCTGCTGGAGGATGCTCGAGACCGGGAAGGGGTCGCGGCCGCTGGACGACGCGTGTTGCACGAACTTTCCGCGCCGATCCTCGTCAACGGACTGAAGCTCACGGTCGGCGCCTCGATTGGCATCGCGATGTGCCCCGAAGACGGCCGCACCGCCGCCGAACTCCTGCAGCGCGGCGACGCGGCCATGTTGCGCGCGAAGGAAGACCGCGGCGCCTATAAGTTCTTCGATTCGTCGATCGATGAAGAGCTGAAATCGAAGGCGGCGCTGGAAACGGAGTTGCGTGCGGCCATCCCCAACGGCGACATTGTCCCGTATTTCCAGCCGGTGGTGCGTCTTGCGACCGGCGACTTGGCTGGATTCGAAGTGCTGGCGCGCTGGCCGCATCAACAGCGCGGAATGATCTCGCCGACGCAGTTCATCCCAGTCGCGGAGGAGGCGGGCTTGGTTGACGCCATGTTCTGGGCGTTGCTGGCGCAAGCCTGTCGCAAGGCTCTCGGCGCGCCCGGCGAATTCACCCTCGCCGTAAACATTTCACCGAGCCAGGTGCGCGACCAATGGTTTCCGGAAAAAGTTCTACGCACGCTGCGTGAGACGGGATTTCCGGCCCAGCGTCTGGAAATCGAAGTTACCGAAAGCGCCATGATCGGCGACATGGAGCGTGCAAAACGCTCGTTGCTGTCCTTAAAGAACCAGGGCGTGAAGATCGCGCTCGACGATTTCGGCACCGGCTATTCTTCGCTCTTTCTGCTCCGCGCGCTGCCGATAGATAAGCTCAAGATCGACCGCTCCTTCGTCGCCAGCATGACGGCCGAGCGCGAGAACGCCACGATCGTGCGGGCGCTCGTTGGACTGGGCAACGCGCTCGGGCTGGAGGTAACCGCCGAGGGCGTCGAGGATGGCGTGACCGAGGAGGCCCTAAACGCCATTGGCTGCACGTACGCCCAGGGCTTTCTGTTCGGGGCAGCTATCGAATTCCCGAATTATACGCCGCTCCTGCGCGCCACCGCCTGACCGCGGCAGCGCTAGGAGAGGGGGCCGGCTTTGCGCCCGCCCGCTCGCCGCTGCCGGAAAGCCCCGGGCCTTTCGCATAGCCGCAGCTTTCGCTTCGCTGATGAAACGTTGCTGCTTTCCAACACCGTTCGCCCAAGCGCGCGTGCGTCCCGCTATGGACAAAATTCGGCAAAGTCGGCATGCCACCTGAACTGCTCGGGGCCCCGGTCCCGTGCAATGGCGGGGTAACGGGCGGCCGTACGGCGGCTGGCTCCGGAGGCGATTGAGGACGCCTCGGCCGCAACAGATGTAGGGGACCGAGCCGGCATGCGCAGGAAGAAGCTTCACCTTGTGGGTTTGGCCGTCGTGACGATGGGCGTGACCGCCAACACCGCTCACGCCGAGGACGTCACGATCTCTACGGCGACCACCACGCCAGTTCAGACCGCCGATCCCAATCCCGCTGCGCCGGTCGAACCGGGTGACGTAACCGTAGCCAGTGGCGGCTCCATCACGGTCGGCGCAAACCAGACCGCGGTTACGGTGAACTCCAACAATGACGTGACGGTCGCAAACGGCGGCACGCTCGGCTCTAACAACGCCAACAATAGCACCGGCATCCTGGTGACCGGCGGTCAGACCGGCACGATCGCCAACAGCGGCGCCATCAGCCTGCTGGAAGATTATACGCTCACCGACACCGACAATGACGGCGATATGGACGGCGGCTTCGCCAGCGCCAGCAGCACGGATCGCTATGGAATTTGGGTCGACAGCGGCGGCTTCACCGGAAATATCACCAGCAACATCATCACGGTGGAGGGCAATAACTCCGCGGGCATCCGCGTCGACGGGCTGCTTACCGGCGATCTCACCAGCACGGGCCTGGTGTCCATCAGCGGCGACAACTCACACGCCTTCCTGATCCAGGGCGGCGCAACGGAAGGGATTGACGGCGATGTCATCATCCGCGGCGGGGCCAGTGTTCAGGGGACCAACTCGAACGGGCTGACGCTGGATGCGCCGATCCTCAATGGCGGCCAATTGCGCATCAATGGCGGTTGGGTTGTCACCGGCTTTCACACCACCAACCGCCCATCGAACACGAGTAATTTTGACGCCGACGACTTGCAGAATGGCGGTTCGGCGCTTGCTATCCATTATGGCGTCGCCGGCGGCGTCACCATCGAAGGCATCGGTGTCGAAGACGATCCCGATGACGATGGGGACGGGACCGAAAACGAGGCCGACGATAACGCGGCCGGCACGCTTCAGGTGTTCGGCTCTTCGCCGGCGGTCTGGATCGCCGCCGATCCGTCCGCAAATCTCGTGCTTGGACCCAACGCCTCTGGCTTCGGATTCCAGAACCGCGGCGTCATCACCGCCGCAGGCGTCTATGACGGTTTCGACGCCACGGCGCTGCGCATCGAAGGGCTCGGCGGCTCTACTGCGGATGTGGGCTCGGTCGCGAACGACCGCACCTTGTCCGCGGTCGCCACGGAAGCCGACGCGTTCGCCATTTTCATCGGCGCGAACGCCAATGTGACGAATCTGTTCAATCGCTCGTCGCTGCTTGCGAACAGCGTCTCGGAGACGGCGCAGTCAGCTTACGGGGTGTACATCGACGCAGGCGCCACGCTGCCCACCCTCACAAATACGGGCGATCTGCGCGCACACCTGTTCGGCGAAATCGGCGCGGCGACCGCGATCCGCGACGTATCGGGCACGCTGACGACGATCAACAATTCCGGCACGATCATCGCGCGTCTGATCGCCACCGACCCCGATCTGACCGATGACGTTGTGCCAGTTCCGACTGGGCCGGCGGTGGCCATCGACGTCTCCGGCACGGCGGCTGACGTCACCATCAATCAGACCGCGCCCGTCCCCTTCACCGACGATGACGCGACAGACCATGACGCGAACGTCCTTCCGCCCGTCACCATCCAGGGCGATATCCTGCTCGGCAGCGGCGCGGACACGATCAATTTGCACGCCGGCGAGATCGTCGGCGACATCTCCTTCGGCGCCGGCGCCGACTTCATGGAGATCGACAACGGCGCGCTGTTCCGAGGGCGACTCTCCGACGACGGCAGTCTCGTACTTAATGTGCTGGATGGCACGCTCGATCTGCGCGGCGGCAATGTCGCAATCGATACAGCCAATTTCGGCGCCGACGCCGTGCTCGGCGTGATGCTCTCCGCCACGCCGGCCGAGAGTACGTTGATCACCGCCACCGCGGTGACCTTCGCGCCGGGCGCCAGCGTCGTCGCCACCGTCCCCGTGGGGCTTCCTCAATCCGACACGATCACCTTCCTGACCGCCGCCAGCCTTACCGGCGGCAGCAACGTGACCGGTCCGATTTCGGGCGCGGGCTCTTCATTCCTTTACAACCTGGCGATCGAACTCGCGGACCCGCTCGCGGCTGATGGTGCGGCCAACGCCCTGCAGCTCGACTTCCAGATCAAGACGCCAGGCGAGCTTGGCATGACCGCGAACCAAGGCGTCGCTTTCGATCCCATTCTCGAAGCGTTGCGGCAGGATAACGAAGCGGCGCTTGCATTCGTGGCTCTCGACAACGAGTTCGACTTCTTCGACGCCTACGAAGACCTGATGCCGAGCTACTCGTCGGCGGCGACCGAACTCGCCGCGACGGCGATCCAGCAGATGCAGAGCGCGACCACCAACCGTCTCGCGGCGACGCGGCTGCATGATCTGAATGACGTCTCCGTTTGGGCTCAGGAAATCGCCTATGGCCTGACGCGCGAGCCTTCGACAATTCAAGGGCAGGAATATCGCGGCCACGGCTTCGGTCTCGCCGCCGGCATCGACGGCCCGACCAATAATGGCGGCCTGTTCGGGCTTTCAGCTTCGTTCATCACGTCCGAAGTCGAAGAGCCCGGCCGCCCGGAAGGGGAAGTCTCCGCCTCCTTCGTGCAAGGCAACGCCTATTACGGCACGGCGATGGGCCCGATCGATCTCGATTTCGTCGCCGGCGCGGGGGCCGGGCGCCTCAGCTCGCGGCGCTTCGTCGAAATTGGCCCGAGCTTTAGCGCTGTGAGCGAAGCGGATTGGTGGTCCTTCGAGGGTCACGGCGCTGTGCGCGCATCGGCGCCCATCCGCCTGGCGGAGTGGCTGATCATCTCGCCTCAAACGGCTCTGACCTACGTCTATCTCAACGAGCAAAGCTACGAAGAAGAGGGCGGCGGCGCCGCGATCGATTACGAATCCGATAGCGTGAGTTCGCAGCGCCTGTGGGGCGATGTCGGGCTGGAATTCAGCAGTCGTCTGCGCATGGGTGCGCAAACGGTCATCGCGCCGCGCCTCTATGCCGGCTGGCGCGCCAATCTGATCGACGAGGAAGCGGAGCGAACCTTCCGCGTCATCTCGACCGGAGATGAGTTCACACTCACCGATGAGGGCCTCGGCGACGGCGGCGCGCTTGTGGGCATCGGCATTGACGCCAGCAACGGCTATTCCACATTCACGCTCGGCTACGAAGGCGAGTTCGGCGATCAGATCGAACGCCACAGCCTCAACGCCTCAGTCCGCTTCCGTTTTTAGCGGGCGGGAGCGCGCACGTACGAAGGCCGGCGCTAGCGCCGGCCTTTTCGTTTGCGCGCCATCCGCTACGCCCGGATCGCGCCTCGCTGCGGGCGCGCGAAAAATGGTGGGTGATACAGGATTCGAACCTGTGACCCGCTGATTAAGAGTCAGCTGCTCTACCAACTGAGCTAATCACCCTTGGACTCAGAGAGAGGCCGACATAAGGGCATTGGCAGGGCTCGTCCAGTGTCGGCGGCCACGGGTTAGGGAGGCGGGCATGAATGGGTTTGCCTGGGCGCTGGTTGCGTTCGTGCTGATGCACGTTGGCATTGCCGCCACGGGAGCGCGCGCCGCGCTGGTGCGTGCGATAGGGGAGGGGCCTTACCGGGCGCTGTTCTCGTTGGCCTCGTTCGTCCTGCTGGCCTGGATGATCTACGGCTTCGGGGCGATGCGGGACGATCCGTTTGATCCGCTGAACCAGGAATTATGGCTGCCGCCGGACTGGCTCCGCTGGCCGGCTTATACGCTCATCGTGCTCGGCCTTATGCTGGCGTTTGCCGGGCTGTTCACGCCAGGGCCGACGCTCGCCGGCTACGAAAAGCGCGGCCTGGCGGCGGCCGAACCGGCGCGCGGCGTGCTGCGCATCACGCGTCATCCCTTCCTCTGGGGCGTGGCTTTGTGGGCGGCTGGGCATCTGCTCGTGAACGGCGAACGCTTCGCGGTCATGCTGTTCGGCGCGTTGGGGCTCATGGTGATCTTCGGCGCCCGGTCGATCGACCGCAAGGGCCGCGCGCGCGATCCTGAAGCGTGGGAGCGGTTCGAGGCGGTGACCTCGAATGTGCCGTTCGTGGCCATCGCGCGGGGGCGCAATACGCTGAGACTCGGCGAGATCGGATGGCGGCTGATTGTGGCGCTGGCGCTCGTGGCGCTGGTCGCGTGGGCGCATCCGATCCTGTTCGGCGCGGCCATCGCCTAAACCCCGCTTTAAGCCGCACGGTGCGAAAAGGGCGCCCATGACCGTGCTCGACCGCGCCCACTTCGATCACATGACCGGCGCCGACCGGGCGTTGCAGAACGAAGTGCTCGGCCTCTTCCGCGCGCAGGCGCAGGGCTGGGCCGACGCCTGCAACGGCGGCGAGGGATGGCGCGCGGCGGTGCATACGCTCAAAGGCTCCGCGCGCGGGATTGGTCTCATGGCCTTGGCGGCCGCGTGCGAAACTGCGGAATCCGCATCGGGCGAGGAGAGCGCCGCTGCCCTTGCGGCGTTGCGCGCGGCGCTCGCCGAAGCGCTTGCAGCGCTGGAGGGTTTCGCCGCCGAAGCCGCGCTTGCCTGACCCGCGCCGCTGCGCGAGTGTGATTTTCCAATGGCCGCCGAGATCTTCACGCAGCGCTTCCCGGTCGACGCCGCAGATATCGACGAACTCGGGCACGTCAACAACATTGTCTATCTGCGCTATGCGCAAGACATCGCGATCGCGCATTGGCGTAGGCGCGCTACGCCGGAGATGCTCGCCAACTTCGTTTGGGTAGTGACGCGGCACGAAGCGGACTACCGCGCGGCGCTGACGCTGGGCGATGACGTCGAAGTGCGCACCTGGGTCGATGACGCCCCGCGTGGCGCGGCCTGGGCGCGCTTCGTCGACATATACAGCGCCGGTGCTAAAAAACCGGCTGCCCAGATCAAGTCGAACTGGGTGTTGCTTGAGGCGTCCACCCGCCGCATCAGGCGCGTGCCTCCGGATTTGGTTCAGCGGTTCTTCATCGACGGCGCGCCCTGAGTGCGTCCACGGAAGATTCGCAGCCTGCCTCGTCAGAATTCCGGCGTTGCGGCAGGCGCGGGGTGCGTGGCGCAAGCGGCTGTGGCCCAAATCAAATCGCGCCCCTCGCCGAGTCGGTCATATGCCCGGAAAGCAAGCATGAAGAGTTCGCACAGGAAGCGCCAATAGTCGGATCAAAGCGTATAGCCGCCATCCACCACAAGCGTGGCGCCGGTTATCGGGGAGTCGTCCGAGAGCAGCATGATGATGAGCCGGGCAATATCGTCAGCGCTGGCATAGCGCGCGAGCGGGGTGGCGAGCCCCGCAATGTGGTCGAACGCAGCGCGTTCACTGCCCTTTTCGCGCACGAGGTCCTGAAACCACGGCATCGAGGACCACATCGGGGTTTCTACCCCGCCGGGTGCGATAGCATTCACGCGGATCTTATCCGGCGCTCCTTCTTTGGCCGCAACGCGCATCAATTGCAGCAACCCCGCTTTCGAGGCTGCGTACGCGCCGACGCCGGGTTCGGCCTTGATCGCAGCGGCCGAAGCAACGAGCACGATGCCGCCGCCGCGAATATTGCCGCGCATCAGCGGCATCACTGTGCGCAGGGTTAGGAACGCGCCGTCGAGATTGGTCGACATCACGCGTCGCCAATCGACAAGATCGGTGTCAGCGATCGGCGATGCGTGCGCGACGCCTGCATTGACGACCGCCCAATCCAACCGCCCGTACTGGCCGCGGATAAAATCCGCTGCCTGTTTCCAGCGGTCCGGGTCGGCTACGTCGAAGGCCAGTGTTGAAACGCGTTCCGGAGCGACGTTGTTCTGCTCCAGATCGTCGGCCACCGCAGCGAGCGCGTCTTCATCGGAATCGACGAGGACGAGCCCGCCATCAGAGCGGCGCGCGATATCGCGCGCGCAGGCGGCGCCGATCCCGGAGCCGGCGCCGGTGATCAGCGCCACTGCGTCGAGGCGATCTGCTTCCATTTGTCCTTAAGGGCATGGTCGCGCAAGCGTTTCAAGGTCATTCGAACATCGCCTCCGACCGGTGGACGCGCTATATGCGCCGTCATGACCCGTTTCGCCTTGCAGTTCGGCAACACCCAGCCGGGCCTGACCTATGTCGAACGCATGACGGCCTACGGCGTGTGCGCGCGAGGGGAAGCGACAATTGCCATTGCGCAGATCGGCAAGGTCGCGCCGTTCGAATACGACCTGCCTGGCGGCGGCGTCGAGGCGGACGAAGACGAAGCCGCTGCGCTGATGCGCGAATTTCTCGAGGAAACCGGCCTCACTGTCTGGCCCAACCGGGTGCTCGGTCGGGCAGGGCAATACTGGATCAACAAAGGCGAGCCGCGCAACTCGCTCTCCACGTTTTATGAGGCGGAGTTCTCGGCTGCGGACAGCGTGCCGAGCGAACCGGATCACAAACTGGTGTGGATGCCGCCCGGCGACGCGTTGACGAAGTTACGCCACGAAGCGCACGCTTGGGCTGTGCTGCACTGGCTTCGCACCCGGCGCGGCGGCTGACGCTATCCGTCGCCCTGAAGCCGCAACGGTATGAGTGCGTCAAGGCGCTCGAGTAGCGTGGGATCGCGCAACTCAACCTCCTCATACTCCGCCACATGCGCCAGCGGCGCGGTTGGGTCCGGATCTATGGGGTCGAGTTTTGGATAGGGTCGCAAGCGAAGAACGTCCTCTTCAAGAGAGGCGGGCTCGATCGCGTCCAATGGGCCGCCGACGCCAAGTGTTGCGTCGGTGATCGCGACCTCTTCGAGCGGCACGGGCATAACGCCTTCGTCGACTGGCGTGGTCATTCGCGGCGACACCACAACCGCCGCAGCGGCAGCCGCAGCCGTCGCCATGCCCGCAGCCAACAGCGTTTTGGTCGTTATCGGTTTCGGCGGCTCGAACGCTCGCGCAATGGCGTTCAGACGTTCGTTTAGCGCCTTCCATGAGCGTGCGCCCCGCTCACCCCGCCACTGCGTGAAGTCGATCACCCCGGCGAGGCGTTTGATCGTGGGCCAGTCCGAGGTGCCGCGTGCGATCTCGATAAGACGCGTCGGGGCAATCGCGCGCGCCCATTCGCGCATGTAGGTCTGACTGCGTGCGTCCGGCGACCAGATTAGCAACACCGAATCTTGCGTGTTGCGCGCGTTTTCCAATTCATGCAGCGCTTGGCGTCCGTAGGTCAGACGCACGCGATGCTCCTCCGCCTCCAAGAGGCGCATCAGCATTTCCGCCAACTTCACGGCGTCATGCGAACAGACTATGCGAACGTCGATCATTGGTGGGGGCCAACCGCAGTAAACCTTCCTGTAGCACGCCGGTTGGCGGGCGGCACGCCGCTCCGACACGCGCATGTTGATAAGTCCGCGCCGCACCGGCGGCATGGCGCAAAAGCCGCGCCGATATCCAGGAAACCTCCGACGGAGCCCTACGCTCGTTCAGGATTACGGCGGCGCAATCTTTGTTGTGAAATTGCGCAACAGCGACTTATGCTGGCGGCGGACGCGGGCGGCTCGGAGTGGGTCGAGCAGGCGGCGCCTGGCCAGAGGGAAGGGGAAGCGACATGGAAGTAGCTGAGATCCTGCCTTGGGTGGTTCTCGCCGTCGGCGGCGCCGTCGGGGGCAACATCCTGGGTGCGCTGACGCGCGGCGGCGGGGGCACGGCGGGACGGACCATTATTGGCGCCGTCGGCGGCGTTGCAGCAGGCTACGCGGCGATGACCGTGCCGGCGGTGCAAGGCGTGGCTGCGAACTGGAGCGCGTTGATTGAAGGTGAGAACGCCGTGCATCTGGCGAACCTGATCAGCGGCGGCATCGGCGGCGCCATACTGGGCCTCATCGGCGGTCTCCTCATCCGCTCACACAATTAGACACGCTCGAGGTCGCGCCAGATCAGCGAGAGGAAGTGCGAGTCGGACCAGGACGAGTCTTGATCGCTGCGTGCAAGGCGCGCGATAACGAGGCCCTCCGACCCGCAAAGATAAAGCCGTTGTCCGCCTGCGCCTGCGGCCATGGCCAAGTCCATTGGCGCCGGGGAGGAAGCGCTCCACAGATCGCTATCCGTCTCGAGTCGGCTTTGCATCCGCCCGGGGGCCGCGAGCCATAGCCCGAAGCCGGCGCGCGGCTCGGCGAACGAGCCTCGCACCGCCTCGCGTAATGCATCGCGGTCAACCAATTGCTGCGCTCGCCAGACCCCTTCGCGCCGAATGAGCTCGCCCACTTGGGCCCAGCCGCGCGCCGATACGGCCGCGCCGGTGTCGAAGCGCGGCGCCCCGCTTTGATCGCGAGACCAGCCGATCGGCACACACCCGATCGGCAGCAGCGTGCGTGTCGTCAAATAGCGCGCCGGATCGGGTTCGCGTCCGGCCGCGCCGGCGAGCTTGCGCCGCGCGATTTCCACAAAGACCAAATACGCAGCTTCATCGTCCTGAAAACGGGTGCCGGGCGGTTCGCTCGGTTCAGCGGTGATGGCGCTCGCCAAATCGCGCCGCCCGCGGCCAAAGCCTATCCCGCTCGCTCCGCTCAGAAGCGTCCGGATGGAAATTGTTGATTTTGCCGGATGCGCGCCCCAGTCGCCTATGGTGAGGGCGACAGGCTCGTCCAGCGACATCAGCCGATCTTCGATCAGCGACGCCGCCAGAAGGGGCGCAAACGCGCGCGTGCCCGCGCCGATCAGCCAGCGGGCCTCCGCCGAGCCGCCCGGATAGTCCTCGGTGAGCACGATGCCGTGGCGTACGACGATGAGCGCGGCGCCATTGCGCTCGGCGCTATAGCGGGCCGCCTCCGCGAACCGGCCCATCGGCTGGGCGCGGGCATATTGTGCGCTCGAGGCGCTGACGACGCTGCACGCCGCCGCGGTAGACAAGAAGGCCCGCCGATCCAAAGCCGACTCCCGGAGGTATTGTCCATGAGCCGGCGCTGGGGAGCAAGCCGCGCGCCGCGTGCGTCTGCGCGCTATTTGCCCGGGCCATCGTCGTCGCCGATGTCCTCGATCGGCACGCTGACCGACACGCGCTCGCCTTCGCGCATGAGAACAAGGTCGATGCTCGCTCCTACGCCCAGCCGATCCAGCGCATTGGTCAGGTCGGCAAGTCGGCGGACCGGAGCGCCCTCCGCTTCCACGATAACGTCGCCGAGTTCGCCCGCGCGGGGATCCGTGCTGCGCAAGCCTGCGCGCTCGGCCGGCGAACCGGCGACCGTTTGCCAGACCAGCACCCCTTCGACCCCGACACGGCTGGCGATGACTTCGTTGGCGGCGAGGATGCCGATGCCGGCGATTGGCGCGCGGCCCTCGCTGATGAGCTGCGGCACCACCCGCGCCACCGTGTCGATAGGCACGGCAAAACCAACGCCCGCATAAGCGCCTGAGGGGGAGAAGATCGCTGTGGTCACGCCGATGACACGGGCCGCGCTGTCGAGCAGGGGGCCGCCGGAATTGCCGGGATTGATCGCCGCATCGGTCTGAATCACGTCGGCGATCTCGCGTCCTTCCGGCGTCGGCAACCGCCGGCCGAGCGCGCTGACGATGCCGGACGTGATCGTCTGATCGAAGCCGAACGGATTGCCTATGGCGAAGGCGGCTTGGCCCACGCGCAAGTCGTTCGAGGTGCCGATGGCGAGCGGCGGCGCATTCTCTGGCGGGCGGGACAGACGCAGGACCGCGAGGTCGTATTGCGGCGCACGTCCAATCACGGAGGCGGGAATATCCTCGCCGCCAGGCATGCGTACGAGAATCTCGGAGGCTTGGACAACGTGGTTATTGGTGACGACGTGACCGGCTTCATCCCAGATGAAACCTGTGCCGCCGCCGATGGCGACCGTGTTCATGCCGGTGATGTCACGCTCGCCGCTGATCACCAGAACTACGGATGGGGAGGCGGATTCGAAAATGGCGATGGTGGCTTGTTCGCTTTCCGCCAACGTGCCGCGCGCTTGCACCACGCGCGGATCGACGCCGCGGCCTTTGCTCTGCAAGGGGCCGTCGCAGGCGGCGAGGGCGAAGGCGGCGAGCAGGATCGGCGTCACGAGGAAGCTTCGAGCCATTCAGGTCTCCGTCACGGTCTTTGCGAACTTGGCGCCTCCCTACTGTTTTCGCCAGATCGCTTCTGGTCAAATCGCACGGGCAAGGCGCGCCAAGGCGCTGCCAATCGCGATGTGGCGATTTGGCGAGGTCGCTCTCGCGTTGTTTTTGTATTCTGGGACCGCGGGCGTCCCGCCCGCACTTGTTTGTATGGACAAAACGCGGACGAGGCGTCCGCGGTCCCAGGCGGATAGAGAGCGGCTCTATCCCCGCTTGTTCTCTATGGCGGCGATTAGCGCGAACGCGTGGGGACTACCTCGAATCCCTGTCGCAAATTGCGTCTGTTGTAGGGCCGGGGCCGCTTGTAATACCTCGACAATGATGGTATTACCTTAGCATGAGCAGCGTCACAGTCAAAGGGCAGGTGACGATCCCGAAGCCCGTACGTGATCGGCTAGGCGTGAAGCCGGGCGATGAGGTGAAGTTCGATCTCACCGCTGACGGCCAAGTCGTGATCAGCAAAATACGGGGCAAGCCGGCCAGGAGCCGGTTCGCGGCGCTGCGGGGACGTGCGGGTAAGGGTCTTAGCACCGATCAGATCATGGCGCTCACGCGTGGCGGATGAGTGGATCGCTCGTCGACACCAATGTTCTGCTCGATCTTGCCACAGATGACCCCGCTTGGGCGGATTGGTCACAACGGCAGTTGGAAGCGGCTGCGTTGCGCGGTCCGCTCATTATCAACGATGTGATCTATGCCGAGCTTTCCGTGCGCTTTGCCGCGATCGAAACACTCGATGCGTTCGTAGCCGAAGCCGGGCTAGCGCACGGCGTCATGCCGCGATCTGCATTGTTCCTGGCGGCCAAGGTGTTTCAGAAATATCGGGCGGCGCGTGGCCCACGAACGGGCGTGCTGCCGGACTTCTTCATCGGCGCGCATGCCGCTGTCGCCGGATTGCCGCTGCTGACGCGCCATGCCGGTCGCTATCGCACGTATTTTCCAACAATAGAGCTTGTGGCGCCCTAGAAAACTAGCGGCTGAGTTCGCGCATTGCGCCGTCCAGCCCTTGGATCGTCAGCGGAAACATGCGGTTGGGGCCGATGATCTCGCGGACGAGTTGGATGCTTGGCGTGTGATCCCAGTGCGCTTTGGGCGTCGGGTTGAGCCAGACCAGGCGCTCGTAGATGTCGGCGACGCGCTGCAGCCAGATGGCGCCGGGCTCTTCATTCCAGTGTTCGACGCTGCCGCCCGGATAGGTGATCTCGTAGGGGCTCATGGTGGCGTCGCCGACGAAGACGATGCGATAATCGTGCGGAAATTTGTGCAGCACGTCCCAAGTCGAGGTCTTCTCGTCGTGGCGGCGGCGGTTGTCCTTCCACACGCTCTCATAGAGGCAGTTGTGGAAGTAAAAGAAATCCATGTGCTTGAATTCAGCGCGCGCGGCGCTGAACAGCTCCTCGCAGAGCTTTACATGTGAATCCATCGAGCCGCCGATATCGAGGAAGAGAAGCACCTTCACCGCGTTGCGGCGCTCGGGGCGGAGCACGATGTCGAGATAGCCTTCCTTGGCGCTTTTATCGATGGTGGCGTCGAGATCGAGTTCGTCCGGCGCGCCCGTGCGCGCGAATTTGCGCAGGCGCCGCAGCGCGACCTTGATGTTGCGCACGCCGAGTTCGACGCTGTCATCGAGGTTCTTGTATTCGCGCTTGTCCCAGACTTTCACAGCGCGGCGCTGACCGCCTTCGCCGCCGATGCGGACGCCTTCGGGATTATAGCCGGAATTGCCGTAAGGCGATGTGCCGCCGGTGCCGATCCATTTCGAGCCGCCCTGGTGGCGCTCTTTCTGCTCCTCAAGCCGCTGCTTCAGCGTTTCCATCAATTTGTCCCAGCCGCCGAGCGCTTCGATCTGCGCCTTCTCTTCGTCCGTGAGGAATTTTCGCGTGAGGGCTTTCAGCCATTCTTCCGGGATGTCGGCGGCGACGGCGTCGCCGGTGTTTTCAAGGCCCTTGAACACGTGGCCGAACACGCGGTCGAACTTGTCGAGATGACGCTCGTCCTTCACCAGCGCCGTGCGGGAGAGATAGTAGAAGTCCTCGACGTTGGGCGCGATGGCGTCCTTCTCGAGCGCCTCGATTAGCAAGAGGTATTCCTTCAGCGTGACAGGCACGCGCGCGGCGCGAAGCTCGGTGAAGAAACGCTGGAACACGGGCGCCAGCTTAGCGTGCGCGGGCGAGTGAAAGCTAGGTCGGCTATTGCACGCCCTCGTTACGCAGCGTGCGTTTGCGCGGGGGGGCATCGCTCAGGACCTGCTTCTGCGTGGGCGCTGCCTCTGCGGCAGGGGCGGCGGCTGCGCCGTTGGCGGATGCGGTCTTGACGGCGCGGCTCTGCTTCTTGGCGCCTTTGCGGCGCGGCTGTTTCTCGGAGGCCGTGTCAGGGCTGGCGAGATGGTCGGTGGGCTGGCCCTTGTCGGCGCGCGCCAACAATTTCTTCTCGACCGAGCGGCTCATCATGATGCCGGCGTTGGACTTTGCGTGCGCCTTCGCGCCGGCGGCTTTCGGCATGCGTTCGCTGATGCGGCGCGCGCGTTCGCGCCCGCCGCCCGCGCCTGGGCCGGCCTTGAAGCTTTGCTGTGACGGCGTGGGTGTTTCAAGGTCGAGGTCGCCCATGTCGACGGGCAGTTCTTCGCGGCGTTCGGGTTTGCGGCTTTTGCCTCTGATGCGGCGGCCCGGTTCGCGGGCGACGACTTGCGGCGACGGCATGGATCGGCTCCTCGTTGTTTGAGGAGTAACCGGCGGCGCGCCGCGCCGTTCCTACGGCAACAGCCGCTGGCCCTGATGCACGAGCGCCTGCAGGCGCGGCGTGGGGTCGAACACGCCAGCGGGGCGCTCGCTGTGGTAACTCCAGGAGCGATTGCGCGTCGTGCCGGGCGCGTAGGTTTCAAAGTGCAGCATCGAGGTGTCGCTGACGGTGGCGATGCGCTGGCCGCCGCGCACATGGCTGCCGATCTCCAGATTGTGCGCGCGCATCGAGTTCTCGCGCACCTCGCCGTAATTGGCGACGTAGCCCTCGTGCGCCACCAAAAGCGCAAAGCTCATCTCGCCGGTGCGTGCGCGCAGGAACGGATAGAAGCCGATCACCGTGCCGTCTTCCACGGCGACGACGGCGTCACCCGGATTGGCGAAGAGATCGACCCCCGCGTGGCGGCGCCGCGGATTGTCAAGTTGCGAGACAGGCCTCGGCGCCTCGAAACAGCGCAGGCGCACGCAATCCGGCTGGGCGGAAATGGTGTCCCAGTCGGCGCGGGCGGTAACCACGGGCCAGTATACCTGCGGTTCCGGTGATGGCTGCGCGATGACGGTAGCATCCGCCGACGCAGACGGCATGCTCGTGGGCGTCGCAGTCTCTGCATTCGCGCCGCACGCGGCGAGAAGCGCAGCCGACATCAGGGCAAACAAGGGGTTCCGCAGCATTGTCGGAATACTGCCAGCGAAAATCGGCGCCAGTGGGGCGACTTAAGTCCCGCCCCGTTGTTCCCGGCGCGCCAGGAAAGCGAGGCGTTCGAACAGCATGACGTCCGCTTCATTCTTGAGCAGCGCGCCGGCGAGCGGAGGAATGAGCTTGGTCGGATCGCGCTGCTTGAGCGTCTCGGGATCCACATCGTCGGTCAGCAGCAGCTTCAACCAGTCGAGCAATTCGCTGGTCGATGGCTTCTTCTTCAGCCCCGGCGCCTTGCGCATGTCGTAGAAAATCTTCAGCGCCTCGTTGACGAGACGCGTCTTCACGCCCGGATAGTGCGCCTCGATGATTTGCGCCATCGTCTCTTCGTCGGGGAAGCGGATGTAGTGGAAGAAGCAGCGGCGCAGGAAGGCGTCCGGCAGCTCCTTCTCGTTGTTCGACGTGATCATCACGATCGGGCGCTGCTTGGCTTTGATCGTGCGATCGAGTTCGTAGACGTAGAATTCCATGCGATCGAGCTCCTGCAGGAGGTCGTTCGGGAATTCGATGTCGGCCTTGTCGATCTCGTCGATCAGCAGGATGGGGCGCTGTGGGCTTTCGAACGCTTCCCAGAGCTTGCCGTGCTTGATGTAGTTTTCGATGTCGCTGGCGCGCGGATCGCCGAGCTGGCTGTCGCGCAGGCGCATGACCGCGTCGTATTCGTAAAGCCCCTGGATCGCCTTGGTGGTGGACTTGATGTGCCACTCGATCAGCGGCGCGCCGAGGGACTTGGCCACCTCGATCGCCAGCATGGTCTTGCCGGTGCCCGGCTCGCCTTTCACCAGCAGCGGACGCTCGAGCGTGATGGCGGCGTTGACGGCGACCTTCAGGTCTTCCGTAGCGACATAGTCCTTGGTGCCCTCAAAGCGCATCTCGTCTCCGTTTCGCCCGAGCAATAGAGCGCGCTGCTGCGGCGAGGCAAGCGCGCGCAATGTCTCGTTAACCAAAAGGGCAGAGTCTTGAGCCGATGGACTCCCAGAAGCGGGAGGAGGGCCCATGCCGCTCAAATTGTCGCTGCGTCCCGGCGAGAAGTTCGTCGTGAACGGCGCCGTCGTGCAGAACGGCGACCGGCGCGCCGCGCTGGTGCTGCAGAACAAGGCGTCCGTCCTGCGTGAGAAAGACATCATGCAGCCGAACGAGGCCGACACGCCGGCCAAGCGCATCTATTTCCCGATCATGCTGATGTATCTGGACGAGGGGGGGCGGGAAAAAGCCTATCAGGAGTTCGCCGCGCGTCTGGCGGAATTCATGGGCGCTGTGCGGGACCCGGCGGTGCTGGCCGAATGCATCGGCGTTTCCAAAGAAGTAATGGGGGGCGAGTACTACCGGGCCCTCATGCGCTGCCGGAAGCTCATCGCTTACGAAGCCGAGCGTTTGGGGTTGAGGGATGTCGATCAAGGCGTACCAGCGCGCAGCCACGCAGGCTGAGAGTCCGCGTGAGCTGGAGTACCGCGCGTTCGGCCAGGTGACGGCCGGACTGGTGCGTGTGAAAGAAGAGCAGGGCCCCCAACCAGCCGCGCTTGCCGAAGCGATCGACGCTAACCGCCGGCTCTGGAATATCCTCTCGGCGGATTGCGCGGCGCCCGAAAACCAGCTGCCGCTGGTCATCCGTGGACAAATTATCTCATTGGCGGTCTGGGTTGCCCGTTATTCGCGGGACGTACTGCGAGAGGGCGCCGATATCGAGCCGCTGATCGAGGTCAACCGCACCATGATGGAAGGTCTCGCGGCGCGCTGAGCCGGAGTTGCTCGGCAAATTTTGCCGACCGAGAATCGTTTCGGCGCTGACGGGTTGTTAACCGCGGTTCCTTACAAACATCGCAACGCGAAAGTTCCCTTCACTCAACGGGCGGGGGCGCTGACGCGCTGCGGACAGCATGTCCAGCCGGCCAAAATGGCCGGTCAACTTAAGTCCAGAAGGACCGACATATGACCAGCGTGAACACCAATTACGGCGCGCTCGTTGCGCTCCAATCCCTCAACCAAACCACCCGCGAACTCGCTGAAGTCCAAAATCGCGTCAACACCGGCCTCAAGGTCGGCTCGGCGAAGGACAACGGCGCGGTGTTCGCCATCGCCGAAGGCCAGCGCGCGCGTGTCGCTTCGCTGGGCGCGGTGCAAGACGGCATCGATCGCGCCACGTCGGTGATCGACGTCGGCCTGTCGGCCGGCGAAGCCATTGGCGACATCCTGAAGCAGCTGAAGGAAAAGGCGGTCGCCGCGCAAGCGAACGACCTGTCGCAAGACCAGCGCGATGCGCTGCAAGCCGACTTCAACGCGTTGCGCAATCAGATCAACCAGATTGCCAACGCCGCGACGTTCAACGGCTCGAACCTCGTCAACGGCACGAACCTCACGGGCGGCGCGTCGCCGTTCTCCGTGCTGACCAGCGACTCCGCGGGCAGCGGCTCGAGCAATTACTCGGGCGCCGGCCTGGCCATGACGGACCTCTACTCGGCCAGCCAAGACCTCGCCACGGCGACCGGTCTCACCTTCGCGGCTGGCGATGCGGTTCAGTTCTCGGTCACGACGGGCGGCGTCACGACGTCCTACACCGTTGCGGTCGCGGGCACCGACACGATCCAGGACTTCCTGGATGCGGTGAACGCTGGCACGAACGGCCAGGTCTCGGCCAGCTATGACGACACCACCGGCGTCATCAGCTACACGTCTGCTTCGGCGTTCGACGTTCTGTTCGTCGACAACGCCGGCGCGGGCAAGGACGATGACGGCATGTTCGACGGCACGGACGCGGCCACAGGCACGACGTTCGCGGCGGGCGGCGGCGGCGGCGGCTCGAACTCGATCACGGTGTCGGGTTTCGACTTCCGCCTTGGCCAGGCCGGCCAAGCGCTCGCCGGCGTCACCGGTTCGCTCGACATTTCGACGACGGGCGGCGCCTCGACGGCTTCTTCGGCCATCGACGCGGCGTTGACCGCGCTCAACAAGGACCTTGCAACGCTCGGCGCGCAATCGAAGGCGCTCGAAGTGCAAAAGGTCTTCTTGGGCAAGCTGTCGGACTCGATCGAAGCCGGTATCGGCAACCTCGTCGACGCGGACCTCGCCAAGGAATCCGCTCGCCTGCAAGCTCTGCAAGTCAAGCAGCAGCTGGGCGCGCAAGCCTTGTCGATCGCCAACTCGGCGCCGTCGATCGTGCTATCGTTCTTCCGCTAATCGCGGAAACGGAAAAGGCGGGGAGCATCGCGCTCCCCGCCGGTTTCGCCAATTGATCGATGGATCCGGTCGCCCCTCCGAAGGCTGCGCCCGACCTTCCACTAGCGGCGCAAAAGCCTGCTCGGACCGAGCCGAGCGTCGCCGCGGCAGCGGCGGGACGGCGCATGGCCGAGCACAAAGCGATGCTGCGCGCCAAGTCCGAACCGGGCAGTCTGCACGTGCGTCTTGACGCCGGCGCGCAACGTTTCGTGCAGACCTTGACCGACTCAAACACCGGCGAAATGCTGCGTCGTTACCCGAGCGAAGCGCAACTTGCTTATGCGCGCGCAGTCATGGCGTATCTCCGCGCCCAGCTCGGTCGGTAAACAGAACGTAAAAAAACTCGTTTCGGATGCATGGGCGTTAACGTTTCGTTAACGCATTTACGCTTCCTTTACGCCTGCGACGAAACACGCAGCGCGCTTGCCGTGACATAGACTCGTTCCCGTCGGCCGCCCCGAGCGCCGATGCCGAGGCCGAGCGTGTGTCAACGCGAGCGGCGCGATCCGAAGGAGCGGCACAATGGTTTCGAACATCGTTCCGGGTACGCCAGGCGCAGGCGCGCTGGGCGTTGAGACGCGTTACACCCGCGGACCGAACGGCGCCGCCGAGCCGCGCGAGAATGTCGCCAACAACGATCGCGTTGAACTCAGCGCGGCCTCCTTGTCGGCGGCGCGCGAAAGCGTGCGCGATGGCGTTGCAGAGCTGCAGGAAGCTTTGGCGCTTGGACGCGATGCGATGGCGATGCTGCTCAAGGTTCAGAGCGTGGCGCGCGGCGAAGGCTCCCAAGCCGATCTCGACGCTGCGCTGCAGGGATTTGCGCAGCGCCTTGAGGCTGCAGTAGCGCATGGCGCCCGCCTCGCCGCTGGAGATGACGTCGCCGTGCATGCTGAACCGGGCAGCCCGCCAGTCGTAATCAGCGGCGTGGACCTTCGCTTGAAAGCGGCGCCTGACGCCAGCGATGTGATGTCGGTGCCCGCGACGGCGCGCGCGGACGATCCTGCACTCCCGCAATCGGCGCAGCGTTCGCTGGATCGTCTGCAGGAGGCGATGAGCCGGCTCTTGGACTCCATGCGCGCGCTGGAAGCCCATCACGGCTTCTTGACCGCGGTTGAGAATGCCGATGACGTCCGGCGCGACCTCGACACTGACGGCGCACGATTACTGGCCTTGCAGGTGAGGCAGGGACTGGAAGGCGCCGGCGCCCCGGCGATCGCGAACGTCGAGCCGCAAGCCGTGCTGACGTTGTTCAGAGCCTAAAGCGGACGCCAATTGCTGGCGCCAATGCCGCCGAGATCGACGAGCTCTCCGCTAAAATCCTCGTCCTCATTGTCCCCATAAGGGTCCTGCCATAGCGGACGCGCGGCTTGATAGATTTTGAACCCGACGCTCGCGACAAGTCCAAGCAGCGCCAGCAACGCGATCGTCAGCGCAATAGCGAGATCGCGGTTCATAGTCAGTTCGCCGCGCGCGGCCGCGAGAAGACGGCCGTCGCGCGGCAGGCGCTTGGCTGCCGCCGCTGCGCGATCGTCGGCGGCTTGGGCCAACAGACGCAGTCTGGCGAGGTCGCGCGCGGAAGTTGCGTGCATGAGCAGATCGGCGGCGGCAGGTACTGAAATCGCATCGGCCATGGCGCCGATCTCGTGCAGCATCGCGCGCGCGCGTTCCGCCGGTCTAGGCTTCACGGCGGCGCGGAAGGCGGGAGCCGCATTGGCGTACGCGCCGGCGTCGCCCTCAGCGGATGCAAGCGCCGCCATACGAAAATCAGCCAGCGGCGCCGCGGCGTTGATGACAAGATCGACGTCCGCTTGCAGGCCCACCGGGTAGTCAGGGCGTCGGCTGGCGAGCAGCAGCGCCGCGGCGCCTTTCACCATCCGGGAGTCCGGTTCGCCGGCGAGCCCTAGACCAAAGCCTGTCAGCACGAACTGCAGCGGATCGGTACCCGGCTCGGCTAGCAGAGCACGGGCCATCAGTTCGAAATCCTGCTCGTCGCCGAGTGTCACGTCGCCGTCTGGGCTCAGGGGGCGAGCCGTCGCGCTCGCGGCGCGACGCGAGAGCAGGGGCACGGTCGACTCATACCGAGACCGCGTGCCTGGGCTCAGCAATTCGAGCGCTGCGGCCTCGCGTTCGGCATCGTTGTGCGAGCGATTAAGGATATTTGCGCTGCGGCCGGGCAGCATGCCGCCACCGGACAGCAGGAATCCGCGCGCCGCGGGCACATCGCCGGCCATCAATTCAAGCGCCACCAGATCGTCCCACTGCCGTAGCCGGTCAAAATCGAGCTGGATCAGCGTGCCATTCAGCCGCTCGACTCGTGCGGTAATCGCGCGGGCGCCGGCCTCGGAGTATTCGTAGGCGTAGAGGTTGTCGCGCGCGATCACGAGCAGGGCGGCCGCGCCGGCGAGCGGCAGCACGAGCATGCACAGATTGAAGGCAAGCGCGATCATCGTCCCTGTGAAGGGACGTCGCTGGGTTTGCGCCCTCATGGGACGCCAGGCACGGGACACGCGTGCGTGCTTCAACTACTCCCCCGGACCGCCAGCCAGCGCATAAAGAAACGGCAGAAAAGCCACAGAGCAAGATGAATTACAGGAAAGGCGAATTCATCCCCGCATCGGGGTTTCTCTGCGGCCGGAGCAGTCAACGATCAGGCGTTGCGGTCGAGTATGGCGGGACCCACTCCGTTAGGCGCCACGAACTCGCCTTTGGCGCCATAATGTGTGTCGCCGCCGCGCTGGCGCACAACTTCTTCGGCCATGGCCTGCACCAGGCCCTCGGCCACCAGCTTTACCGCGTTAAGCGCCACCTCGTGCGCGGCCAGCTTTTGGTGCAGAACGACAGTGCTTTGGCGCAATTGGGCGAGCAAAGCCGGCGGCGCGCCTTCGATCAACGCCGGATCCTGCTTCACGCGCGCGAGTTCCAGCCGGTACGCGTTTGCCAGCCGAGCCTTTTCGTCTGCCGCCTCGCCCTCCAGCGGAGGCTGACGCGCCTCGACGCGATGGGTTTCGCTCTCGATCAGCGCCGCCAGCCGCTCCGTGATCAGAAGCAATTGCTCGGCGCGGTCTTTGGCGTCCTCAGCGAGCAGCGCCATCGGCAGCCTCCGGAGTTTCCTGCAAACGCATCAGTTCGCGCACGATCGCGTCCGCGATACCGACACCGCCGGCCTGGCTCAGCGCCTCGGCATACCGCTCGATCAGCATCGGTCGGAAAATCTCCTCACCCATGCCGCCGCCGCCGAGGCCATCTGTCTTCAGCCCATCGAACATCGGCGCCATCATTTGCGCGAGGAAGATGGCCTCGAACTCCTCAGCGGCGCGCCGAAGCTCGGCGTGGCGTTCGCCTCGCTCCGGATTGGCCTGTGCAGGCGACATTGGCAGCGGCGCCCCGGGCAATGCCAGCGTGTCCGCCATCACATCACTTCGATTTCTGCTTGGATCGCGCCGGCGGCTTTTAGCGCCTGCAAGATCGAGATCATGTCGCGCGGGGTGACGCCCAGCGCGTTGAGGCCGTTCACGAGCTGGCGAAGAGGCACGCCGCCCGGTACGACCACAAGTCCGCCCTCGTCCTCTTCAACGTCGACGCCAGTGGAGGGGACGACCACCGTTTCCCCATTTCTACTGAAGGGCGCCGGCTGGCTCACGAAGGGATCTTCGCTGATCGAGATGGTGAGATTGCCCTGCGCAATGGCGACCGTGGAGACCTTCACGTTCTCGCCCATGACGACGATTCCGGAGCTTTCGTCGATGACTATGCGCGCGGGCGTATCGACTTCGACTTCGAGGTTTTCGATGCGTCCGATCAAAGAGACCATGTCGCCGGGAAAGGCGCTCGGGCGGCGCAGCACCACCGAACCGGGATTGGCGGCCCACGCGGCGTCGGCGCCAATCGAAGCGTTAATCGTCTCGGCGATGCGGCGCGCGGTGGTGAAATCGGGATTGCGCAACGCCAGGCGCAATTCCTGCTGCGCGGCGATGTCAAAGAAGATTTCCCGCTCCACCAGGGCGCCGGACGCGATGCGTCCTGCGGTCGGCACGCCGCGCGTGACCGAAGAGCCGGATTGGCCCGACGCCGAAAATCCGCCGATCGCCAGCGGCCCTTGCGCGACGGCATAGACCTGCTGATCCGCGCCCATGAGCGGCGTCACCAGCAATTGGCCGCCGGCCAAGCTGCGCGCATCGCCCAGTGCGGAAACCGTCACGTCGATCCGTGAGCCCTGGGATGCAAACGGGGGGAGGTTCGCGGTGACCATGACAGCCGCCACGTTGCGCGTGTTGAGATTGCCGCTCGACGCATTGACCCCGAGCCGCTCCAGCATGGAGGCCAGGCTCTGGCGCGTGAACGGTGAGTTGCGCAGCGAGTCGCCGGTGCCGGCGAGCCCAACCACCAGCCCGTAGCCGACCAGCTGGTTCTCGCGCACGCCTTCGAAATCGGCGACGTCCTTGATGCGCGGGTCGGCTGACGCCGACGGCGCTCCGATCGGCGAGGCCATGGCCGCGATCGAGGCAATGGCCAAGAGGCCCATGCGCGCCGCGCGTGAAGCTAAACCCATGGTCCGACTTGGCGGCGGTTCGGTTAACGCAAGGTTCAAAAACGAAACGTTAAGGCGCTGGCAACGGCAGCAGGCGGAGAGTCGCGCTCATGAAGATCGAGAGGAGCCGCGGAGTCGCGCCCTCGACCAGCGCACGCAAGGCGGGCCCGAGCGCGGCCCCGTCGAGCTTTGCGCCGGCCGTGGAGTCGTCTGCACGCGCCAGCGCGGCGTCTGCGGTGAGCGCGGTCACCCCGCTCGACGCGATCGTCGCGCTGCAAGCCGAGGACCCTGGCGCACAGAAGCGCGCGCGCCAGGCGCGACGCGGCCGCGATGTCCTCGATGCACTTGAACGCCTTGAGCGCGGCCTGCTGGTGGGCCGTGCGCCGGCGGCGCTGCGGGCGGAGCTGGAGCACCTCCAGTACGCCGCCCAGCCGACCGGGGATGAGGGGTTGGACGAGATCCTGCTTGAGATCGACACTCGCCTGGTTGTCGAACTCGCCAAGCTGGACCGGATGCTCGGGAGAGCCTGAATGTTGCAGCGCAACCTGCGGAAACTACGTGGACTTTTTGAGAAGCCTCCGTCAATGGACGAGCCGAAAGCCGAACGCTATAAGGCGCCGGCTCGCGAGGGCGGGAGTGAAGAACCTATGGCTTCTGCGGTGAAGGAATATCGCCCGAGGGACGACGAGCCGTTCATGAACGAACGGCAGAAGGACTATTTCCGCCAAAAGCTCTTGGCGTGGAAGCAGGAAATCCTCGACGAGTCGCGCTCCACAATCGCCTCACTCCAGCAAGATACGGTTGCAGAACCCGATCTCGCCGACCGCGCAACGAGCGAGACCGATCGCGCGTTGGAGCTGCGCACCCGCGACCGTCAACGCAAGCTGATTGCCAAGATCGACGACGCGCTCCGCCGCATCGACGACGGCACGTACGGCTATTGCGAAGAAACCGGCGAGCCCATAGCGCTTTCCCGGCTTGAAGCGCGTCCGATCGCGACGCTGTCGCTCGAAGCACAGGAACGCCACGAACGGCGCGAACGCGTACACCGGGACGATTGAGATCATATCAGCTCGACGGCTGTGCTAATGCCGTAGGGCATGCGCGTTGTTCTCGACACTCGTGGTGGCTGCGTTTCGCAGCCCTAAAGGCGCGTCCGCCCGGTTAGTGGACGCGGCGTTCGATCGCAAAATCGAACTTGCGGTCAACATGGCCTTGTTCACGGAATGGGAAGCGGTCTTGAAACGGGCCGACCACGCGGCCGCGATCAACAAGACGACCCAAGAGATCGATGAATTGTTGGATGACTTGGCCGCTCTCGTTCTCCCCGTCGAAAAGCGTTTCAATTGGCGGCCACAACTTGCCGATCCGGATGACGAAATGGTGCTCGAAGCCGCCGTCGCCGCCGCTGCCGAAGCTATTGTAACGTTCGAGACGACCACCTTCCGCCGTGCGGCAGGCAGATTTGGCGTGTGCTGACGCCGGGCGAGGTTTGCGCTAGATTACAATTATGGCCGAGACGATGACGATTGACCTGCCGGAAGAGGTGAGACGCGAAGTCGAAAGGCTTGCGCGCGAGCGTGGTGTCTCGCCTGGGGAGTTTGCGGCGGGCGCGACAGCGGAGAAGGTTGGCGCGATCCAGTCCGCAGCAGCGTACTTCGCAGATAGGGCCAAGCGGGCGAAGGCCGGTCGTCTGCGCGAATTTCTCAACCGCGACGGGGGCGAACCGCCCGGGCCGGGCGACGAAGCGGAGTGAGCGGCATGGGGCCTCTGCTGCACGATGCGGGGCTCTCCTGGCTGCATTTTCTGTTCGCCTTCATTCTTGTGGCGGCGATCGCCGCTGAAGCCTTCGTGTTGCGCTTGCCGGTGGACGGACGCGTTGCGCGCCTGCTGCTGCGCATCGACCTCGTCTACGCCATATCGGCCGTGCTCATCATTCTAGCCGGCGTCTCCCGCGTGATTTGGGGCGCCAAGGGTTGGGCCTATTATCAGGACCAGCCGTTTTTCTGGGCCAAGATGGCGACATTCGGCGCGATCGGGCTTTTGTCCATCGCGCCGACGCGGTCGTACATGCGATGGGTGAAGCAGGGGCGGGCAGAGCCAGCCTATGTTGTGTCCGACGCAGAGGTGCGGCGCGTGCGCCCCCTCGTCATCTTTGAAACCGCACTGGTGGCGATCCTCTTGGCCTTCGCCGCACTGATGGCGCGGGGCTTCGGCTAGCGCTCGGCTCTTCACCTCGGCTAAGCTCTTGGAAAACAAGACGGGGAGGATCGGCCATGGCGGCTTCGCTCAAGCCGGAAGAATTCGACTTGATGCCTACGCTGGGCGATGTGCCGCGCCATCACGCCAAGACGCGGGGCGAGCGGATCGCGCTTAGTTTTGAAGGCCGGCTGACGACCTATGCAGAGCTTGATCGGCACACCAGTCAGATCGCCAATGCGCTGATTGCGGCCGGCGTGAACAAGGGCGAGGCGATCGCCTATCTCGGCAAGAACAGCGATCATTATTTCGAACTGGTGCTCGGCGCGGCTAAAGCCGGCGCGGTCATTGCGCCGATCGGCTGGCGCCTCGCGCCGGGCGAGGTCGCCTACATTCTCGACGATACCGGCGCGCGCCTGCTGTTTGTCGGACCGGAGCTGATTGACGCCGCGCGCGCGGCAATGGCGGAGGCGCAGATGAAGCCGCGCGCGATCGCCATGGAGAGCGGCGCCTCCGGTTGGGAAACATTCGAGACTTGGCGCGATGCGCACGCTAGCGATGACCCGCGCATTGGCGTCGCGCCGGACGATACCGCGCTGCTTCTCTACACCTCCGGCACAACCGGCCGGCCCAAGGGCGTGATGTTGACCAGCGCGAACCTGATGCGTTCGCGCCGCAAGCTCTCGGAAGCGTCGATGGGGTGGAACGAATGGAATGAAGGCGAAACCAATCTCGTCGCCATGCCCGCTTCGCACATCGGCGGCACCGGCTGGGGTCTGGTGGGGCTGATCAATGGCGTGAAGAACGTCGTCACCCGCGAGTTCAATCCGGTCGAAGTTCTTGAATTCATCGAACGCGAACGCATCGCCAAGATGTTCATGGTGCCGGCCGCGCTGCAATTCGTGGTGCGCATGCCGCGCGCGCGAGAGATCGATTATTCCAGTCTGACGCACATCCTCTACGGCGCCTCGCCGATGCCGGTGGCGCTGCTGCAGGAATGTATGGACGTATTCGGCTGCCAGTTCTGCCAGCAATACGGCATGACCGAGACGACCGGCACGATTGTCTATCTGCCCCCGCAAGACCACGACCCGAAAGGCAACAAGCGCATGCGTTCGGCGGGGCTGCCGATGCCGGGTGTCGAAATCCGCATCTGCGACGCCGAGGGAAAAGTGCTGGGTCCGAATGAGACCGGCGAGATCTGCACGCGCTCGCTGGCGAACATGAAGGGTTATTGGAACCAGCCGGATGCGACCAGCTCAACCGTGGACGGCGACGGCTGGTTGCGCACCGGAGACGCCGGTTATCTCGACGAGGACGGTTATCTCTACATCCAGGACCGCATCAAGGATCTGATCATCACCGGCGCCGAGAACGTTTATCCCGCCGAAGTGGAGAACGCGATCCATGGTCACCCGCACGTGGCCGATGTCGCCGTCATCGGCGTGCCTGACGACACCTGGGGCGAGACGGTGAAGGCGATCGTCGTACCCAAGTCGGGCGTTACACCCGACGCGGCGAGCATCATCGCGCACGCGCGAGATCGCATCGCGCACTACAAGGCGCCCCGCAGCGTGGACTTCCGCGAAGCGCCCTTGCCACGCAACGCTTCCGGCAAGATTTTGCGTCGTGAACTGCGCGAGCCATATTGGGCAGGCAAGGAAAGACGCGTGAATTGAAGGTCGTTGCGAACGACGTCAGGGAAGTCGGATCCGGCGCGTCAGTTTCGCTTTTGCGCTTCGCGATACGCTTTTTCCCATTCGCCGTTGAGGCCGTTGGCCCACATTGCGCGCGCGTACTCGGCGGCGTCGTGGTGTCCATTCGCCTGCATGTGCGCGAGCATCGTGCGGATCAATCCGGTCATTTGCTCTGACGAAACCGTGCCCGTGACCACCAGGAAAGCGGCAAGCATCTCAAGTGCGTATGAATGTGTGCGCAGGACGTCTTCCGGAACATAATTCTTCGACATGACCGTCGCTCCCTCTCTTTGGAGCAGTCATTGAACCGGGCTCGCCGCCGTGTCCAGCCGACAAACCATCGTCATGTCACCAGGGTGTTATGGCGTCGCCAATGCGTTGGCCCCAGTTCGGGCGCTGCACCGCGCTGATCGAACCGCGACCGCCGTAGGAAATGCGCGCTTCGGCGATTTGGGTGTGGTTGATGGTGTTGTTGGCGGTCACATCTTCGGGACGGATGATGCCGCTCACGGTAAGTTCGCGCAATTCCCCGTTGATGCGCACTTCCTGGCGGCCGGCGAGGACCAGATTGCCGTTCGGCAGACGGTCGACGATGACCGCAGCGATGGTCAGTTCGATTTTTTCTTCACGGTTTATGGCGCCTTGTCCGCGGTGTTCGGATTCCGCTTCGGCGCCGATCATGTTCTGAGAGTCGAACTGGTTGTTGAAAATCTGGTCGAGCGTGCGCTCAAGCCCGAAGAAGTTGCTGAGGCCGGCGGACGTGGAGGCCTCGCGTGTGCGGTTCGAAGAGTTCGACACTTCGGCCTTATCGTCGATCTCGATGTTCACTGTCAGGATGTCGCCGATGCGCGAGGCGCGCTGGTCGTTAAAGAAGCTGCGCGAACCGGCGCGCCAGAGCGAATTGGGGCGCGGCGTCTCGTACGCCGTGGGTACAGGTTGGGGCATGGAGCGTTCGCCGCCGCCGGTGAGGTATTCGGGCGATTGAACCGGCGTGTGCTGCGGCGGGCCGAGTGCGCGGCGCGCCGCATCGTACGCAACCCCAGGCGCGGCCAGCGCATCCTGCGTGAAATCCTGCGTCGTGGCGCTCGCGCACCCGGCTGCGCCCGCGGCAAGAGCGAGCAGGGCGAGTGTGCGCATGGCGGTCTCTCTGGTCATGGATTGGCCCGCGCCGCGCCAGCGCCGGTGACGACGGCGTCGATAGTGCGGTTGGAAGAGGTGTTGAGGAAACGCACGCTGTCGCCGACGGCGCCGTCTTCGAGCGCGCGCACGCGCATGGACAGCGACATGCCGGGAGCTTGATATTGTAGCGTCACCATCTCGCCGCGCTGTACGGCGGCGTTCGCAATGTGGCGGCCGCCGTTGCCCGCAGGCAGCGTCGCGCGCGCGCCGCCTGGCCGCACCACTTGGACAGCGTTGACGCCGGCCGGCGGCGCAAAATCGAGACCGGCTGCAGACGCCGCGGCGGCAAGCACAGGCATGGAAAGCGTGGCGACTTGGCCGGCCGGCGGCGACGGGGCGATCGCCCGGTCCGCAATTTCTGCGGGCGCGCCGTCGAAAACGTCGCCCATCGTAATTGCGGGCCCGTTCGCCTCGATCCGCGGCCGCAGCGAGACGGTCTCGGCGAACGCTGATGCCGCCGAAACCAGCAAGTAGAGACAAGTAATGAGACAGAACCAGCGCAGCATGATTTTTCTCAGCGTAGTTGCGTTGTCGACTGCAGCATTTCGTCTGCCGCGGTGATCACGCGTGCGTTCATCTCATAGGCGCGCTGCGCCACGATGAGCGCGGAGATTTCCTCCACGGCGTTGACGTTCGAAAGCTCGAGGTAGCCTTGCATCAAGGTGCCGAAGCCCGGCGAGCCTGGCGTTGCGACATTCGGCGCGCCCGATGCTGGCGTTTCGAGATAGAGATTGTCGCCGATCGCTTCGAGACCGGCCGGATTGATGAAGCTGGCGAGTTCGAACTGACCGATCTGTTGCGGCTCGGCCTGGCCGGTGAGCGTCACCTCCACCAAGCCGTCGCGCGTGATCTGGATCGCGGTGGCCTCAGGCGGAACCGTGATGGAGGGTTCAAGCGCGTAGCCGTCGGCGGTGACGATCTCGCCATCGGCGTTCACCGCCAGATTGCCGGCGCGCGTGTAAGCGGTTTGTCCGGAAGGCAGCGTGACCTGAAGAAAGCCGCGTCCGTTGATCGCCAGATCGTACGCATTGCCGGTGTTGTTGATCCCGCCCTGTTCGGTGATGCGCCCCACCGCATCGGCGCGCACGCCGACGCCGATCTGAATGCCCAGCGGCAGGATCGCGCCGGACGCCGCCGACGTCGATCCCGGCCGCTCCAGATTCTGGTAGAGCATGTCCTGGAATTCGGCGCGCTGGCGTTTGTAGCTCGTCGTGTTCATGTTCGCGATGTTGTGCGAAATGACGTCGACGTTGAGCTGTTGGGCCTGCATGCCGCTGGCGGCGATGGAGAGTGCGCGCATGTCAGGCTCCGCCTGAGCGAATAGCGAATGGGGAATAGCGAATAGGGACGCGCCGCGCTTTCGAAGGTCTCTGGGTGTCCGGCATTTTCTTTCCCTACTCCCTACTCACTACTCACTACTCACTATTCGCTATCTGCCGAGCCGCTCGATCGCGCTCTTACGCAAGTCGTCCGCATTCGAGATGATGCGGGCGGCCGATTGATACGCGCGCGAGATTTCGATGAGCCGCGTGAGTTCCTGCACCGGGCGAACGTTCGATCCTTCCAGCGCGCCTTGCACGACGACGCCCTCGAACTCGCCCGGGGTTTGACCTTGCGCGCTCCAAAGGTTGTCCCCGACCTTTGAAAGCGCGCTGGGCGCGGCGAAGCTTGCCACGCCAATGCGGCCGACTTCGACGCCGGCCACGCGTA